>NZ_SIHJ01000001.1:1131166-1445966 GCF_007859765.1 Posidoniimonas corsicana | reverse complement strand
CCACCCGCTACGGGCAACGCGCCCAGGCCGAGACCACCATCAGCATGCTCAAACGCCTCCTCGGGCCCCAGCTGCGAGCACGAAAAAAGCCCATGCAGCGACGCGAAGCCGCCCTCAAGACCCTCACTCTCAACCTCATGATCCTCTAAACATCTAGAAGCTTTCTACAGAGCTACAAAAGTCCGCCCCCGGTTTCCCCGGCGGATCGCTCAAGCACCTTGTTTTGTAGGGTATTCGCGTCTCTCTCCTGAAGGTGCTCCCCGACTTTTGTCCAGCGTGTGCGCCCCACAGGGACAAAAGTAGGTCGGACCGATTCTTAGCCTATCAACCAGCCGATCGCCGCCCGACGGCGGCTGAAGTCCAGCAGGCAACACCCCCTATTAGACCGCGCTGGGTGGCCGGTTTCTACAACGAAATCGGGGAAGTACGGCTCTCTGGTCAGGGGCATTCGATCGCGCGTCGTCGTACGGTCCTAAGAGGCCGGGGAGGCGAACCGGCGTTTCTAACTCACACAACGATGGGGTCCTATCTCACGCTCGACAGGAAGCCTTGACGCGCAGGCACCGCGGCTCTAATATTTCGCTACTTGGCGAAATGACGCATCGGAGAGCGGCCGTGAGAGACCTACTAGCAATCACCAAAGCGCTGGCCGACGAGAACCGCCTCCGCGCGCTGGGGCTCCTGCGTGGGCAGGAACTCTGCCTTTGTCAGGTTGTCGAGGTCCTGGGTCTCGCATCGTCGACCGTGTCGAAGCACATGTCGATCCTGCACCAGGCGCGCCTGGTGGAGTCCCGCAAGCAGGGGCGGTGGGCCTACTTCCGGCTGGCCGACGACGACGCGCCCGGCGAGGCCCTCCAGGCCCTGGAGTTGGTGCTCGCGAGCCTGCAGCAGGACAAGCAGGCCAAGGCCGACCAGCGGGCGCTGAAGGCCGTGCTGAAGCTAGAACCCGAAGAACTCTGTCGAAAGCAGGCGAACTGCAAATGTTGAAAGTCTTGTTCCTCTGCACGGGCAACTCGTGCCGCAGCCAGATGGCCGAAGGGTGGGCCCGCTCGCTCAAGGGCGACTCCATCGAGGCCTACTCCGCCGGCGTCCAGACGCACGGCATGAACCCCAACGCGGTGGCGGTCATGGCGGAGGCCGGCGTGGATATCCATTCGCAGCATTCCAAGCACGTCGACGATCTGTCGGGCGTCGAGTTCGACTACGTCGTGACCGTGTGCGACAACGCGGCCGAATCGTGCCCGGTGTTCCGCGGCGCCGCCCGCGTGGTGCACCAGCCGTTCGACGACCCCCCGCGGCTGGCCCGCGAGGCCGCGAGCGAAGCGGAGGGGTTGGAACACTACCGGCGCGTCCGAGACGAGATACGCAACTACGTGGCGACCCTCCCGGGCGCCCTGACCGGAGGCGACCATGGCGACTGACGCGACCACCAACTCCTGCCCGTCCGCGGCATGCCCGGACGGGCGGCTGGGCTTCCTCGACCGGTTCCTGACGCTGTGGATCTTCCTGGCGATGGCGGTGGGCGTCGCGTGCGGCAGGTTCGTGCCGGGCGTGGAGGCGTTCATCGACCGGTTCCAGGTGGGGACCACCAACGTGCCGATCGCGCTGGGCCTGATCGTGATGATGTACCCGCCGCTGGCCAAGGTGCGCTACGAGGAACTGGGCGACGTGTTCCGCAACTGGCGCGTGCTGGGCCTGTCGCTCGTGCAGAACTGGGTGATCGGCCCGGCGCTGATGTTTGTGCTGGCGGTGGCGTTCCTGCGGGATTACCCCGAGTACATGACCGGCCTGATCCTGATTGGACTGGCGCGGTGCATCGCGATGGTCATCGTGTGGAACGACCTCGCCAAGGGCGACGCCGAGTACGCCGCCGGCCTGGTCGCCTTCAACAGCGTGTTCCAGGTGCTGTTCTACAGCGTGTACGCGTGGTTCTTTATCACCTGGCTGCCCCCGCAGCTGGGGCTGGAGGGGAGCGTCGTGGCGGTGGGCGTGGGGCAGATCGCCCAGAGCGTGTTGATCTACCTCGGCGTGCCGTTCCTGGCCGGGCTGGTCACGCGGCTGGTGCTGCTGCGGGCGAAGGGCCGCGAGTGGTACGAGCAGAAGTTCATCCCCCGCATCAGCCCGCTCACGCTGGTGGCGTTGCTGTTTACGATCCTCGTGATGTTCAGCCTGAAGGGTGACCAGATCGTCCGCATCCCGGGCGACGTGCTGCTGATCGCGGCGCCGCTGCTGATCTACTTCGTCGCGATGTTCCTGGTGAGCTTCCTGATGGGGCGGCGGATCGGCGCCGACTACTCGCAGACCACAGCGCTGGCGTTCACGGCCGCGAGCAACAACTTCGAGCTGGCAATCGCCGTGGCCGTGGCCGTGTTCGGGATCGACTCAGGGGCCGCGTTCGCCGCGGTAATCGGTCCGCTGGTTGAAGTGCCCGTGATGATCGGACTGGTCAGCGTGGCGTTCTGGCTGCAGCGGAAGTGGTTCGCCGCGCCGGCGCCCGCCGCGGCGGGCGAGCGGGCGGCCTAGCGGCGGGCCCCGTTCGGCTCGTGTCCCTGCGTTGCCCGATGCGAACTTCATTGAATGAGGCTCCACCTATGAACAACAAGCCGTTGGTCCTGTTCCTCTGCACCGGCAACTCATGCCGCAGCCAGATGGCGGAGGGCTTCCTGCGGTCGCTAGCCGGCGACCGCTTCGACGTGCTGAGCGCCGGCACGAGCCCCGCCTCGTCGGTGCACCCCCTGGCCGTCGAAGTCATGGCGGAGCGGGGGGTCGATATCAGCGATCAGCAGCCGCAGGACTCCGCCGACTATCTCGGGCGGATCTCGGTCCGCCACCTCATTATCGTTTGTGCGGGCGCCAACGAGACGTGCCCCCGGATCTTCCCTGGGATGCTCAACCGCCACTTCTGGCCGTTCGACGACCCGGCGTCGTTCGAAGGCGCGCCCGAGGCGGTGCTGGAACGGTTCCGCACGGTGCGTGACGAAATTGAAACACGGATCACCGACTGGCTGGAGGACGAAGCATGAGCCTGCAAGACACGGTTAAGTCGAAATACGGCAGCGTCGCATCGAGCGGACTGTCCAGCTCTCACGAAGGCGTCAAGGCGGTCGCTCAGGCGTTCGGCTACTCAGCGGAAGAGCTTGGCTCGATCCCCGCCGAAGCCAACATGGGCCTTTCGTGCGGTAACCCCACAGCGTCGGCGTCGCTGCGCCCAGGCGAGGTGGTGGTCGACCTTGGCTGCGGCGGCGGACTCGACGTGTTTCTGGCTGCCCGGCGGGTGGGGCCAACCGGCAAGGCGATCGGCGTGGACATGACTCCGGAGATGCTGGAGCTCGCGCGCCGCAACGCCGAGCGGTCGGGGGCAAGCAACGTCGAGTTCCTGCACGCGCTCATCGACAACCTGCCGCTGCCCGACGAATCGGTCGATTGCGTGATCAGCAACTGCGTGATCAACCTAGCGCCCGACAAGCCCGCGGTGTTCCAGGAGGTCGCGCGGGTGCTCAAGCCTGGCGGCCGGTTGGCGGTCAGCGACATTGCGCTCAAGGCGGAATTGCCGCCCGAGCTAGGAAGCGACCTGATGGCCTACGTGGGGTGCATCGCCGGTGCGATCCCGATCCACGACTACCGCGCCGGGCTACTGCGGGCCGGCTTCGCCGCGGTAGAGATTGTCGACAGCGGCAGCGACCTGAACGCCTACGCCAAGGTAGAGAATCAGTCAGGCTGCTGCGGCGCTTCTGACGAGGCGGGCCTGCCGGTCGTCTCGGCCGGCGACGACGGCCTGCACTCGCGTCTGAAGGACCTGCTGTTGCGCTACAACGTAAACGACTACGCCGCCAGCGTGAAGGTGTTCGCGGTTAAACCTGAGGGGCCCCGTGCGGAGCCCTCTGCGTGATGTCTTACGTCACAGCCCACGGCTGGTTGGGATAGAGCTGCTCTCAGAAGTCGACTCGCCGCAGTGAGATCTCCGAGCTTTCTCAAGAGTTTGAGACAGCCTGATCCTTGCAGGCGATTTTGCCTTCGACTGCGGGATCGGAGCTGGTCGTCTGCGGCGGAGTTAGCGCGTCCGCCTGATTCCTGCTGTCGCTGGGCTAACGCCCATCGACGCGGGCCGCTGCCGCGGCGCCACGGCCGAGCCGTTCGAACGCGGCGAGGTACTCACCCAGGTCGGTCTCGACGGGCGTGACCTGGTCGGCGCGGACGAAGCCGATTGTGCCGCTCCACGGGTCGGGCGCGCCGGGCAGGTAAATGGTCACCTGGCCGGCGGCCGTCCGCTCGATCTCCAGCACCGGGCGGGTGACGCCCTCGATGTGCACCAGTGCCGGCTTCATGCGGCCCTCGAGCGCCGCGGCGTTGAGCCCGCCGGCCAGCTGGTCTTTGTAGATGGAGTACCGCGGGAAGATGAGCGTCAGGTTCCGCTCGATGAAGCCTCCGATCCGCTTGCCGATGGTCCACCGCGCCACGATTCCGGCGGCGAAGCAGAGCAGGACGATCACCGCAACCGAAAGTCCCAGCAGGATCAGGTAGCCGGTGGCGGACTGGAACCCGAGGGTCTCGTTGAGCGTCTTGGCGATGCTCAGCACGACGGGGACCAGCTTGCCAACCAGGTAGCCGATCACGATCAGCGGCAGCAGGAAGACCAGCCCGCCGATGGCGGTGGTCTTGAGGAACCCAATCTTGCGCGTGACGTGGTGGATCATCGGCTTGTCCTGCGGGGCGGCGAGCACAGGACAAGATACGGCGCAGCGTGGGATCGGGCGATAGCGGTCTCGGCCCGCTCCGTGCCGGCTGTCAGTCGGTCGCGGCCAGAAAGCAGAATCCGCCGGGCGGGAGCTGCGCCTGCGAGCCGGGCGGGTAGGGCTCGCCGGTCTGCAGGTTGTACAGCGTGGCGTCCAGCTGGGGCACGTCGAACGACTCCTCGTCCGGCGAGAAGTTGACCACCGTCAGGATCCGCTGGGCGCCGTCGACCGCGGTCCGGAGGAACGCGAGCACGCGGTCGTTCGCGAGGTCCACGACCCGCTGCTTCGCCTCGGGGTGGAACGCCGGCTGCGCGATCCGCAGGGCGAGCAACTCGCACAGGCCGTCGTAGATGAGCCGCTGCAGTGAGCCCGGGTGCGAGAGGTGCTCGTCGAGCTCGGGCAGGTTGTACTTGTGGCGGTTGATGCGGCGGTTCTGCCCGCTCGCCTCGACGCCGGCGTAGTCGTTCCGCGTGCCGACCAGGCTGTGGAAGTAGACGGCCGGCATGCCCTGCAGCGCCAGCATCACCGCCTGGGACGCGAGGAACCGGCGGACGTGGAGCTCGGCGTCCACCTGGCCGTCGGCGCCCGGATCGGGCGCCATGGCGTCGACGTAGGCGATGTTCAGCTCGTAGGGCGTATCGGTCCCGTCGGCGGCGCGGCGGGTGTTGATCTTGCCGCCGCGGGCCTTCACCGCGGCGATCACCTTGTCGAACCGCTGCGGCGAAACCAGCCCTTCCAGCGGCCGCACGCCGACGCCGTCGTGCGAGGCGGTGAAGTTGAAGAACGTGCAGCCCGGGGGCGGCGGCGCTAGCTTGCTCAGCCACGCGCGGATGGCCGTGGCGTCGCCGTTGACGAACGCGTCCAGCAGCAGCGGCGGCAGGCTGAAGTTGTAGACCATGTGGGCCTCGTCGCCCTGGCCGTCGGCGGGGTCGACCTGCCCGAAGTAGCTGACGTTCTCGGCGTGGGGCACGTTGGTCTCGGTGAGCACCAGCGTGCGGGGAGAGGCGGCCTCCAGCAGGTCGCGGCACAGCTTGACGATCTCGTGCGTCTGCGGCAGGTGCAGGCAGCTCGTGCCGATCTGCTTCCACAGGAACGCCACCGCGTCGAGCCGGACGATCCGCGCCCCACGCGCCGCGTACTCCAGCAGCACCCGCAGCATCTCGGCCAGCACGGCGGGCTCGCCGTAGTTGAGGTCGACCTGGTCGGCGCTAAACGTGGTCCAGACGTGCTTTTCGCCGCCCGCGGTCTGGTAGGGCGACAGCAGCGGCAGGCTGCGGGGCCGGACCACCTGCGACAGGTCCTGATCGGGCGAGGCGTCGATGAAGAAGCGGTCGTAGGGTGGCTCGCCGCGGAGGTAGGCCTGGAACCACGCGTTCTGCTGGGAGCAGTGGTTCAGCACCAGGTCGAACATGAGCTGGAAATCTTCGCCGAGGGCGGCGATGTCTTCCCACGTGCCCGCGTCCGGGTCCACGGCCAGGTAGTCGACAACCGAGAACCCGTCGTCCGACGTGTACGGGCAGAACGGCAGCAGGTGGACCGTGTTGAGCAGCCCGTCCAGCCGCTCGCGCTTGAGCCAGCGGTGCAGGGCGCCCAGCGGCGTGGCGTCGGCGGAGCTGAGCTGATCGGCGTAGGTGATCAGCACGATGTCGCCCTCGGACCAGCGCGGGGCGGCGTCGTCCGCGTCGGCGGCTTGGGCGAGGCGCTCGGCAACCGGCGCTATCGCTTGTTCGACCAGCGCGGCGCCCTCGTCGGCGCGGGGACCGTAGACTTTTTGCAGTCGCTCGACGACCGGACGCGGCAGCGGCGTAGCAGGCAAGGCGGGGCTCCTGGGGCGGAGGGCTTCAGCAGGCGGGGCCGGTATTGTTGCACATCCTCCCGCGGTTGGCGATGCCCTCGCCCGCGGCTATCCGCCTGGTCGGCCTCAGCCGCCCGCCTCGACCGCCTGCTCGACGCAGTAGAGCCGGTCGGACGAGCGGATAAAGATCTGCCCGTCCACGATGGCCGGCGTGGCGCTGTACTGGCCGCCGTCGGAGTCGAAGCGGTTGGCGGCGAGCTGCTCGAAGTCGTCGCCTAGGGCCAGCACAAAGCAGGTGCCGCCGCGGTTGACGAAGAACAGCTTGCCATCGGCGGCGACCATGGAGGAGTAGTCCTGTCCGCGTCCCCGACCGCCGCCCGAGCCGCTGTTCAGGCGTTCCTGGTACACCTCGGCGCCGTCGGCGAGCCGGATGCAGTTGGCCACGCCGTTGGCGACCCAGTACAGGTTGTCCCCGTGCGCCACCGGCGAGCCGATGCGGGCGCGGTGGCGCTCTCGCCACACGACGTGCGAGTCGGAGACGTCCCCCTTGCCGCCGATCTTGACCGCGATCGAGCCGCCGTCGCGACCGCCGACAAAGTACACGACGCCGTCCTTAACCACCGGGCTGGCGCAGGCGGAGTTGGAGTCGACCGACTCGCAGTACCACCGCAGCTTGCCGGTGTCGGGGTTGATGCCCCAGATCTCGTAGGGGACCGCCAAGACCAGCTCGGGCCCTTCCGGTCCTTCTACAAGGATCGGGGTGCTCCACGTGCCCGCCAGGCTATCGGCTTCCTGCTTCCAGACTTCCTCGCCGTTCTTCTGGTCGAGCGCGATGATCGACTTGCTCTCCGCGGCGGCGGTGATGATCACCATGCCCTTGTAGAGGACCGGGCTGGACGAGGTCCCCCAGCCCATCATGCCGTCGCCGACGCCGACGCTGGCCTGCCAGAGCTTCTCCCCGTCCATGTCGAAGGCGATGACGCCCGTCTTGCCGAAGAAGGCGAACACGCGCTCGCCATCGGTCACCGGGGTGTGCGAGGCGTAGCCGTTCTCGGCGAACATGCCGCGGAAGGGCTCCTCGGGCTGCACCGCGGCGACCTCCTTGGTCCAGATCGTCTCGCCCGAGTTCCGGTCGATGCAGACCAACGCCCGCTTCAGGTCGTCGATGTTGTCGCTCGAGCCCTCGCCGGCGGCGTAGCCGGTCCAGCTCGTGAGGAACACGCGGTCCCCGTGCACGACCGGACTGGAGAGGCCGGGGCCGGGCAGCTCGGCGGTCCAGCGGAGGTTCTTGGTCTCGCTCCACTCGGTGGGGACCGGCTTGCTGTCGGGGCTGACGCCGTCGCCGTCGGGGCCACGGAAGCGGGCCCACTCCGCGGCGTCGACGCCGCTGGGGATGGCAAGCAGAAGCAACGAGGCGAGGGTCAAACGCATCGGTCCATTCCTCCGGTGAAGAGCAGTCGCCAGGACACCGCGCAGGCGCGCAGTTTGGCTATAGAACCCGGGGCCTTGCGGACGGCGCCGCAGAAAATGCGGCCTGATGAGAATCGCGGAATGAATTCAGTTTCAGCGCGGCAGCGTGGCGGCCCGCCGCTGGGGCCGACGGCGCGCCGCAGTCGCGGCCGACGCCAGCATCAACAGGGCCGCCGCGGCCGGTTCGGGCGCCGCAGCAGCGGTGGGCGCCGTGCTTGTGCGGCCCAGGTTGTCACGCCAGACGGTGTAGTCCGCCGCGTCGACGACGCCGTCGCCGTTCCCGTCGGCGGCAAGGCCGCCGGATTGGCCGTACCGCGAACGCCACTCGGCGTAGTCGTCGGCGTCCACCGTGCCGCTGCCGTCGTAGTCGCCGGGGATCTGGATGGAGGTGTCAATGCGGAACACGCCGCCGCCGCGGGCGATGACGTACACGTTCCCGTCGGCGTCCTCGCCGAACGACGTGGGGATAAAGATGTCGTTGCCGGGGTCGAGCAGCGACTCGATGTTCTGCACCGTGCCGTCGGGGTCCGAGGGCTCGAACGACCACAGCCGAGAGCTGTTGGAATCGGCGAAGAAGTAGCGGCCACGCACTTCGGGGTCGGCGCCGCGGTAGACGTACCCGCCGATCACCGCCTCGCCGCCGAAGGGGAACGATCCGTTCGATACGTAGTCGTACACGGGGCCGACGTGCCCTGGCGGCTCGGGGCCGCCCACGCCGCCGGTCGGGGTGGCGATGTCGCCCTCGCGGAGGCGCCACCCGTAGTTCTCGCCCCCCGGGCTGTCGGCGGGCTGGAAGTTAATCTCTTCCCGCGCAAGCTGGCCGACGTCGCCGATCCAGAGGTCGCCTGTCTGGCGGTCGAAGCTGGCCCGGTAGGGGTTCCGCAGGCCGAAGGCCCAGATGTCGTCGAGCGTGCCGGGCGAGCCGTCGACAAACGGGTTGTCGGCGGGGACGGCGTAGTTCTCGGTGCTGTCGGCGGGGAAGTCGTCGCCGTGGACATCAACGCGCAGGATTTTGCCCAGGCGGGTGTTGAGGCTCTGCCCGCGGTTGTTGGGGTCGTCGCCGCTGCCGCCGTCGCCGGTTGCGATGTAGAGGTAGCCGTCGTTCGGGCTGAACCCAATCCAGCCGCCGTTGTGGTTGCTGAAGTCCTGCTCGAAGTCCAGCACCGGGGTGCGGCTGCGCGTGCGGGCCAGGGTGTCGGTGAGCGGGTCGGTCAGCTGGTAACGCTCGATCTGCGTCAGGTCGGGCCCGGGCCCAGGGTCGCGCGTGTAGTTGACGTAGAAGTAGCCGTTGTTGACGAAGTCTGGGTCGAACGCCAGCCCCAGCAGACCCTGCTCGTTGGCCGCGTCGTCGACTAGCGAGGTGATGTTCAAGAACGGCGTGCTGTTGAACTCGCCGGACTGCAGATTGAGGATCTGGATCATGCCCCGCTGATCGACCACGAACAACTCATCGGGCCGCCCCGGCGCGTGGGTGGCGAACACCGCGCTGACGCCCGACCCCGGAACCGTGCCGACGAGCGAAGCCCCCGTGACCTCGGCCTTTGCGGTGGAGGTGGCCGACAGAACCGTCGCGCACACCCCGAGCACCAATGCCTTCCACTCTTGCCGCACACCCAACATAGCGGTTCGCCTTCTGTTCCCAGCTGTGGTCGTTCCTTGCCGGCCCTGAGGCCGGCGTCGTCACTAAGCAGCCTAGAGTCGCGGAAGTTGCGAGTCAACAAATCCAAGCGGCGATCGACCGACGCGTGCGGGCTAGCGCCGACGCGCGGAGTTGACAAGCCCTTGCTCGACCCAAGTTGGTTGGCATGAGCTTTGCCCCTCAATTCACCTACGCGGAATCTTCACAAATGGGTCTATCCGAATGCACAGGAGGTAAGCACCGATGTCAAAGCGACTTAACACTAAGAAGATAGCGGTCCTCGCGACCGATGGTGTCGAGCAGATCGAACTTGAGCAGCCGTACAATTCGCTCATCGACGCGGGAGCCAAGGTCGAGCTGGTTTCCCTCAAGGCAGTTTCCATTCAGGGCGTCCACCATGACCGACCCGGAGACAGGTTCGGGGTCGACAAGACCATCGATGAAGTTAGCGCCGAAGACTACGACGGCCTCGTGCTGCCGGGCGGGGTGTTTAACCCCGACGCGCTCCGCATGAACGACACCGCCGTGGACTTCGTCCGCGACTTCTTCAAGCAGGGCAAGCCGGTCGCCGCCATCTGCCACGGACCGTGGATGCTCGCCGAGGCCGACGTGCTCGAAGGCCGGCGGGTGACGTCGTGGCCGAGCATCGAGACCGACCTGCAGAACGCCGGCGCCAACTGGGTCGACCAGGAGTGCGTCTGCGACAACGGCCTGGTAACCAGCCGCAAGCCCGACGACCTTGACGCGTTCTGCGACAAGATGATCGAGGAGTTCGCCGAAGGCGTGCACGAGGAGCAGGCCGTGTGACCACCGCACGCCGCAGATGTAAGACCCCTGAACGTCGCCCGTTGCAGCGGGCGACGTTTTTTTTATTAGTCGCCCAGTCGCAGTTCCTTGGGCCGGTAGAACAACGCGATCGGCAGCATGATGGCGGCTGTCGATAAGAAGACTAGGTTGCGCGGCGCCTGGAGGTGCTCGAGCAGGCTCATGACCACCCCGAACAGCAGCGCGCCGAGCAGGATGCCCACCCAGTTGGACTGGTTCATCAGCGCGATCATTCGGCCCTTGTCTTCCGGCGGTGGTAGCACCTGCAGCGACACCTGGATCGGCACTACGAACATCCCTGTGCAGAACCCGAGGATGATCAGCACCGGGACGCTGCCCCAGAACCCGAGCAGGTGCCCCTTGGGACCGCCGGGCAGGCTGAGCAGCACCAGCGTGATCACGATCCCCACGGCGCCGGTGACAACCACCCGAGGATTGATGCGGTCCTGCGAAAGCCGCCCTCCCAACAGGCACCCGAACGGGATTCCCACGCCGAGCATCGCGGTCAGGATGCTGGTGCTGTCGCCCAGTCCGAGCTGGGTCTTGCCGAGCGCGTTCACGCCCGCCTGCACCATGCCGCCCAGCATCCAGAAGCTGCTGGTGACCACTAGCGCGAGAAGCAACTGCCGGTCACGCAGCACGAGCCGCAGCATCTCCGGCGGCACGAAGAGGTCGCTCGAGCGCAGCTTGGCGCCGGGGTTGGCGATCCTGGTAGGCCGCACGAACAGTGAGGTAAACGTCCCAATGACGGCCACCACAATGCAGAGGACGCCAACCCTCCACGCGTGGGCCGGGTTGTTCCCAAACAGCGCCACCAGCGCCGTGCCGAAGATGATCGCCAGGAAGGTGAACATCAGGAACACGCCGTTCGCCTTCGGCAGGTCGTGGTCGTGCAGCATCTCCGGTAGGATTCCGTACTTCGGCGGGCCGAAGAAGGCGCTCTGGATGCTCATCAGGAACAGCACCAGCATCAGCCCCGTCAGGCCGAACGAGTCGTAGTAGATGAACGCGAACAGGCCGAGCGCCATGATGACGATCTCGGCGACCTTCGACCCGATGATCAGCTTCCGCTTCACGGTCCGGTCGGCCAACCAGCCGGCGAACCCGGAGAACATCAGGAACGCGGTCGCCATGACCGCCAACGCGATCCACTGCTTGTCCTCGCCCGGCTCGGCGGCGCCGGGCGTGGCGAGCAGCAGCAGCCGCTGCTTGAACAGGTTGTCGTTGAACGCGCCCAAGAACTGCGTCAGGTTCATCCCCCAGAACGACTTGTCCCGCATCAGCGGGGGGAGCGCGCCCTCGACTCGGGTCGAGGAGGGCGCGAGGGGCGACTCGTGGGGGGCGGCGTCGGACATGCGGCGGATTATCGGCGCAAACCACCGTGTGGGGAAAGGGTGATTGGGGAAACGCTGTCACCCCCGCTTCCCCCGCCTAATCGCCGTACCGCTCACGCATCGCCCTGCGGACCTCCTCGAGGGGGTAGTCCTTGATCGGCAGGTCCTGGTGCGCGAGCTCACGCAGGCGTCGCCAGCCGCGGGTGACGAGCCCTTCTTCGGCGGCGACAAACGCCGGGTCGAGCTGGCGCTTGTCGAACACGCCCTCGCACACGATCGGTTTGAACTTCTCGTCCACAATGTACTGCGACAAACTGGGCACGCACCGCAGGTGACGCTCGGGCGAGGTGTGCAGCACCTCGGGGTCCACCCGGCCGATCACGTACCGCAGGTAGAGGTCCGAGTCGACCATCGCGCCGACGTCCTGCCCGCAGACCTCGCAGAGGTAGCCCTCGTCGCATTTGGCCATGAGTGGGCGGTTGGAAGTTGGAGGTTGGGGGTCGGTAGGGCGCTGATGGTGGTTGGCAAGCAACCTCCAGCCGACAGCTCTCGTATGAGAGCCGCTATCTCAACCCCAGCACGTCCTGCATGTCGTACAGGCCGGCGGGCTTGCCCTGCAGCCACTTGGCGGCCGTGAAGGCGCCGGTGGCGTAGCAGTCGCGGTTGCTGGCCGCGACGCGCAGCTCGATCGTCTCGCCGAGCAGGCCAAAGATGATCGTGTGCTCGCCCGGGTTGTCGCCGGTGCGGACCGCGTGGTAGCCGATCTCGTCGCGGGGCCGTTGGCCAGGCCGGCCGCTGCGGCCGTGCGTGGTGCCGGACAGCCCCATCGCGTCGCCCACGATCTTGCCGAAGGCGAGCGCCGTGCCGCTGGGGGAGTCTTCCTTGTAGCGGTGGTGCCGCTCGATGATCTCCACGTCCACCCCGGAGCTGTGGTCCTTGAGCGTGCGGCCGGCGATCTCGGTCAGCTTCATCGTGAGGTTGACCGTGGCGCTCATGCTGGCGGCCTTCACGATCGGGATCACTTCCGCCGCCGAGCGGATCTTCTGCTCCTGCTCGTCCGAGAGCCCGGTCGTGGCGAACACCAGCGGCCAGCCCCGCTTCACGCACTGCTGGATAAGCGCGTCGGTCGCCTCGGGCACGGAGAAGTCGATGACCGCGTCGCAGGCGTCGGGGTAGTCGGAGGCCAGCGGCAGCGCGAGCTTGCCGGCCCCGGCCAGCTCGCCGGCGTCCTGACCCAGCTTAGGCGACCCGGACGCGTCGACCGCTCCTACCAGTTCGACGTCCCGGTCTTGGGCGCCGACCGCGATCAGCCGCTGGCCCATCCGTCCGCCGGCGCCGTGGATAACTGTTCTGACTGGCATGGCTCGCTTGTTATTCGCTCAGGTCGCGGAGGCGGAGGTTGCGGAACTCAATCGTCATCGGCGGGCCGACGTGCACCTGCACGCCCAGCTTGCCGTCCAGGCGGCGATTGACCGGGTCATTGTCTACCACACGGCTCGCCAGCACGCCATTGACGTAGTGTTCCAGCCGCGGGCCGCGGGCGACAATCCGCAGCTTGTTCCACCCTTTCGGATGGACCTTGGCCCGCAGGTCGTCGGCCGAGTGGGGCAGGGGGGTCACCTCGCGGACGGACCAGGCGTTGCCCTCGACGTGGGCCAGCTCCTTGGCGCCTTCAGACGGGGGGACGACCGCCGACTCGCCGATCCGCGCCAGGGTGGTGCGGCGGCGTTCTTCGTAGTTGCTGCCGGTGTAGCGGAGCCCGCCGTCGATGTCGCACTGGTAGCCGCGGAGCGCGTGGAAGTCGACGCCGTCGACCACCTCGCTGCGGTAGTTGACGCCGCTGTTCCCCCGGGGCGAGACGCGGTACTCGGCCTGGAACTCGAAGTCGCCGGGCAGCTCGCCCTGGTAGATCAGGAAGCGGTTCTTGTCGATCCGGGTCGCGTCGGTGATGCGTCCCACGATGGCGCCGTCCTTCACCGACCAGTAGGTCGGGTCGCCCTCCCAGCCGGCCAGCGTCTTGCCGTCGAACAGCGGCCGGAAGGACTCCTCGCCGTCCGCTGGTGAGCCAACTAGGAGCAGGGCGGCCAGCAGAGCAATCCGGGAGACGACAATCATGCTATCTGTCCAATCGGTGGTTTGGCCGGGCTCACGCGGCCGCCGAGGTGGTTGCGCGGTCGACCGCCAGGGTCGGCACGCTGCACAGCACCCGCAGGCTGAGGAAGAGACAGACAACGCCGATCGGGCGCGTGGCCAGGGCGATGAATGGCCCCACCTGTGGCAGGGCCGGCATGCCGAAGTAGCAGACCAAGAACAGCAGGAACGCGTTCAACGACAGCCGGTGCCGACGCGGGTCGCTGATTCGGTCGCGGAAGAAGGACGCGGCGATGAACGCCGCCGCCATGATCAGGGCCAGGCCCGTAAAGAAATCCATCGTCGCTCGAAGGGGTGGGGGGAGCGCGCCGAGGGGAGCCGCCCGGGCTGATCGGCGCGGGCGGGCTAAGCAATGCTTAGAGATGTCTGCGAAGTGTCAGGCCGGCTGGGTTCGAGCCAGGCCCAGGTGGAGTGCGAGAGCATTACTCAATCCCACTTAGCTGTTCAATTGGATCGCTCGCACGATCTCGTCGAGGTTGTTTTCGACCTGCACGGCGCGGTTGGCGAACGCCGCCCGGGTGACGCCGCGGCTGCCCAGCACGCGGTTGAACTCCTCCTGGTCGGCCGTGTGGTACGCGACCGTGGCGGTGGGGTCCTTGAGCTGGTGCCCGGTGAGGATGCACACAACCCGGGAGTCGGGGTCGATGACCCCCTCCTCGCGCAGCTTCTTGGCGCCGGCCACGCTGGCCGCGCTGGCGGGCTCGCAGCCCATGCCGCTCGCTCCGACCTGGGCCTTGGCGTCCAGGATTTCCTGGTCGGTCACCTCGCGGACGACGCCGTCCATCCACTCGAGCGCCCGCAGGCACTTCTCGAGGTTCACCGGGCGGTTGATCTCGATGGCGCTGGCGATGGTGTCCGCCCGGCGGCCGCCCGTGTCGAGCTCGACCGCGTAGCCGTCGATGATCTTCTGATCGGGCTGCCCGTTATTCCAGCGGAGGCCGCGCTTCTCGTAGAGCTCGTGCAGGGTGTTGGCGCCGGCGGCGTTGATCACCGCCAGCCGCGGCATGCGGTCGATCAGGCCAAGCTGCTTCAGCTCGTAGAACGCCTTGCCGAACGAGCTGGAGTTGCCCAGGTTGCCGCCCGGCACCACGATCCAGTCGGGGACCTGCCAGTTCAGGCTCTCCAGCACGCGGAGCATGATGGTCTTCTGGCCTTCGAGCCGGAACGGGTTGACGCTGTTGACCAGGTAGATGCCCAGCTGCTTGCTGACCTGTTGGACGCGCTGCATGGCGTCGTCAAAGTCGCCGGCGATCTGCACGGTCAACGCCCCGTAGTCGAGGGCCTGGCTCAGCTTGCCGTAGCTGATCTTGCCGCTGCCGATAAAGATCACCGCCTGCATCAGCTTGCTGCTGCAGCAGTACAACGCCAGCGAGGCGCTGGTGTTGCCGGTCGACGCGCACGCGGCCCGGGTCGCGCCCACTGTGTGCGCGTGCGTGAACGCGGCGGTCATGCCGTTGTCCTTGAAGCTGCCCGAGGGGTTCATCCCCTCGTACTCCAGCAGCAGGTTGCCGCGGTTCATCCCGATGTACTCGCCCACGCCGTCGGTCATGATCAGCGGGGTCTGGCCCTCGCCGATCGTCACGACCTTGTCCGCCGGGGCGAAGGGGAGCAGCTCGTGGAACCGCCAGACGCCGCTGCGCGCGAGCGGCTCGTTGCGGCGCGACCACTTCTGCTCGAACCAGCTCAGCTTGTCCGGCACCGGCAGGGCGTCCCAGTCGTATTGCACGTCGAGCAGGGCCCCGCAGGCATCGCAGCTCGTGCGGACCTCCTCGACGCCGTAGCTGGCGCCGCAGCCGGGCATAATGCACTGCTGGTAGGCGAGCCGGGTGCTGGTCGTGGGGGCGGCGGCCAAGGTCTGGTTTCCTTCGAACGGGCGGCGGCAACGGCCGGGGTTAGGCCCCGTGGGGCCCGGCTTAAGGCTATATCGTCTAGGAACTTACGGCCATATTAGCCCACCTTTCCAGGTGGGACAACCTAACCGCTACAAACCGATAACCTAGACCGATATTTTGCCGCGGATTATGATAGATGATCTATGCCCAATGCGTGAGCACGCACCGGGCGGTTTGCTACCGGATGGTTTAGGAACACGACGCCAGATGAAGACAGCGGACCTGAAAATCTACAAAGAGAAGCTCCTTATCCTACGTGCTCGGCTGCGCGGCGATGTCAGTGCGATGGAGAACGCCGCCCTGCGGAAGGGCGGCGATGGCGAAGGCCACTCGATGCCCATCCACATGGCTGAACTAGGGAGCGACAACTTCGAGCAAGAGTTCACGCTGTCTCTCATGGAGACCGAAGGCGACACGCTGGCGGAGATCGAAAACGCCCTGCAGCGCATCGAGAGCGGCGACTACGGCAAGTGCGACGACTGCGGCGGGGTGATCCCCAAAATGCGGCTCAACGCTTTGCCCTTCGCCCCGCTGTGCGTGAAGTGCGCGTCGGCCCGCGAGGTCTAGCGGCCGGTCTAGCTTGGCTCACCCCTCCTCTTCATTCATTGGCCGGCCCCCGGCTGGGGCGCCAATTGCACTACGGGTACGGACGCCGTTCTGCTAGAAACGGGCGTTCTGACCGCCCAGGGCGTGTCGCCCACCTTGCTCGCTCCAGAGTCCCCTTTTCATGCCCGTCGTGCCTCGAAGCCGGATCGCGCTGTTCCTGGTCGTCGCGGCGTTGGCGACGCTGGCCGATCTGTGGTCCAAGCACGCGGTGTTCAGTTGGCCACTGCTGCGAACCAGCGAGTACTGGCTGGTGCAGGACCACGCCGGGTTTCAGCTGAGCCTGAATGAGGGGGGGCTGTTCGGGATGGGGCAGGGCGCCCAGTTCTGGTTGGCCGGGTTTAGCGTGCTCGCGGCGCTCGCCATCCCCATCTGGCTGTTCCGTTACAAGGCCGCCGAGGACCTGGTGCTGACCGTGACGCTCGCGTTTGTGATGGGCGGCATCCTGGGAAACCTCTACGACCGGCTCGGTTTGCACGGCTTGATGTGGGGCGCCTTCTCACCCAACCGGGCCGGTCCGGTCTATGCTGTGCGCGACTTCATCCTGCTCGCATGGCGGTGGGACCCGGACCCCATGAAGCGGGTGGTGTGGCCCAACTTCAATGTGGCCGACTCGTTCCTGGTGGTCGGCGCCGCCGTGCTCTTCTTCCGCGCCATGGCAAAGCCTGATGGCGCGAAGCCGCCAGCCGATTCCGAGCAAGGTTGAGAACGGTTCTCGTCTGTCGCTGCGCACCGACCAATTGCCGCAATCCTCGTGTGATTCGTGGCTTAAGGCGCCTCAACTGGAGTTGAGTTCGTCGCTGCGCTTCCCAACCCCGTCGGGCCGATTCCGCACGCCGGCGGTTAATGGGGGAAATTTATTGCTACCCGGCGGAAAGAGATTTGACATCCAGCTCTAATATGTACATAAGTGCTTGCAGGCCGGGTCGCTCATCTCTCATCGGCTGAAGGTTATCTCATCTTGCTTGGCGGCCGTGGTCGCTTGCTGCTCGTCAGAGCCCTGCTGGCTAGTCTGTTCGTGGCGCTGAAGGCCGGGTGGTTGCCCTGCGCCCAGAGACTGCGGCTCCTTTGGCGAGGCGTTAGACACGGGGCATAAGTGTTCTAGCGAAAGGACGAGTCATGAAGGTTTCTCGCACAGTGACCTACGCCGTGCAGGCGCTGCTCCAGCTGTCCCAGTACCAGGGGGGCGCGCCGATCCCGTGCAACCGGTTGGCGCGCGAGGGGCGGATGCCCGAACGGTTCTTGCTGCAGATCCTGCGGGACCTGGTTAACAGCGGGATCTTGCAGTCCGTCCGCGGCGTCGAAGGCGGCTACCGCCTCGCTCGATCAATTGACGAGGTCACGCTGGAGGACGTCTTCGAGGCCGTCGACAGCCCGCTCATCGCCAGCGTGCCGCCCCTCGATGAGATGCCCGACAAGGCCCGCGAGACGATGCTGCGCACCGTGAACCAGATCGCGGCTAGCGTGCGTGAGCAACTCCGCAGCGTGCGTCTTGCCGACCTGGTCGACAGCCAAGCGGAAGAGCAAAAGAGTGCGGTGCTGCGGGCGATCTAGACCCCGCCCGACGTGCAACGCAACCTACTGGGCGGCAGACTGGCTGCCCTCGGGAGACCCGCCGATCAGGATCCCCTCGGGGAGCGGGCGGCCCGCGGTAGGGTACCCCAGCTCGTACAGCGCGCGCTTGAGCGTGCGGAATTCGTTGAAGCTGTCCGGGTAGGTCCAGACGGTAATGGTGGTCGTGGCCGGCCGCGCCTTGACCAACCGCATCAGACGCGAGTCCGGCAGCACGGCCTGCTCGACCGGTTCGCCCTGGGCGGTGGCGTCGGGCAGCAGGCGCCAACGCTCCAGCCGGATCAAAGTCCCCGATGCGCCGGATCGCGCGGTGAAGTTTGCCCTGCGGAGGGTGTAAACCAATCGGAACCCGTCGATCGGGCCGATGCTGACGCTGGCTTGTTCCCGTGACTCTAGCCGCCACAGGTTCGCCTGGGCGTCCTCCTTGAAGTCGGCCAGGAGCTGATCGAGTGGGATCACCGCCGCATGGCCGTCGGCCAGGCGGATGTGCAGCTCGTCGCCGCTAACGGTTTGGGCCAGCGGCGTGGGCAGGCTCTCGATCGACTCAACCTGCGGCTTGAACGCGGCGAGCGTCACCTGCGTGCGGGCCAGCTCTTCCAGTTCATCCTGCGCCGCAACCAGCTTGGTGCGGAGCTCCAGGTCCCGACGCTGGTCGCTGCTGAGCTTGAGCTTGGTGTCCTCGAGTTCTGCTTTGGACTCTGCGACGAGCGTCGCAACCGCCACGCGTTCCTCGTCTTGTTGCTGCAGCTCGGCGCGGGACTGGCGGGCGCGGTCAACGGCCTTGGCGGCCAGCACGTATTGTTTCTGGGCCTCCTGCTGCGCCGCGGCGACTTCCTCCGAAGTAACGGCCGGCGTCTGGCTCGCCGTGGTTTCGGTGGGCGCGTGCGTCTCTCGCGACACGCGCAGGCCGACCACCATCACCAGAAGGATCAGGATGCCGACGATGTTCGCCACCACGTCCAGGAACGAGTCCTGGCCGGCGACCTCACTGTCATCGATGTCTCTACCGCGCGCCACTGGCTGGTTCTCCGTTGGTGCGGTTGGCGGTCTTTACCGGTTCGATGTCGACGCCCGAGCGGGTCAGGATCCGCTCGATCTCGGCGGCCCGCTGCTCGCCGCCCTGGCGGACGTCGAGCTTGATAATTGGCCGCCAGTACAGCCCGCTGCCCGCCAACCCCCACGACTCGATCTGCTGCTTTACGCTGGCAACGAACTCGTTGATGTGCACCGAGGTTGGCCCGGGCATGGCGAGCGGCGTTGGCTGCTGCCCAACGAGCAGGCGGTCGGAGAACACCGAAACCTTTACCGTGCGGCGGATAGCGACGTCGTCCGGGCGTTGCTTGGCGTTGAGCGACGCGACCGACCCGTTGCTCCCGCCCACGCTCATCGAGACGCCCGACGAGCTCGCTGCCCCTCCGCCGGCGCCGGCCGACGCGTTCTGCCCGCCGCCCGCCGCGCCAGCCACAGTGCCGTCCATCGATCCGCCGGGCGAGGTTGGCGATCCGGATTGTTCGATCCCCTCGGCGCCCCCCATCGCTTGGCCGCTCGGCCCGCCTGCGGCGGTCTGGGCGGCGCTCGGACCTCCGGGCCCGTTAAGCGCATCTGAGCCGCCGTCAGGGTAGCCTTCCTGCGCGGGGCTGAGCGATCCCGTAGCGGCCCAGCCGCCAGAGCCTTGCTGCCCGGCATCCGCTTGTGCCTGCTGGTGTTGATCGAAGCCGGGCTGGCTCGGCTGGCCACCGCCGTTGGGCTGTCCGGGCCGCCCAGACCCGGACCCGGCCAATCCACCGCCGCCCTGACCGGACCCATGGGGTCCGGATCCGTAGGGCTGCTCCGAGTAGCCTTGGGAACCGCCGGCGAGTCCGCCCTGGTGCGTCCCCGCGCCGCTCCCCATGCCCGTCGCGCCCGCGACCCCGCCCCCCAGTACCGCGGGGTCGTAGGGGTGCTCGCCGGGGAGCGGGTCTTCCTCGACCGGGATCGCGAACGTCCCGCCGCCGCCGGAGAACGCGCTCGGTGCGGCGGAAGCCAGCACCTCGCGGCGGAGGCGGGCGTTGTTGATTGCGCGGAGCTCGACGTTCGCGAGCTGCGGGTCGGGCGGGGCGAAGGCGAGGTCCCAGTCGCCGTCGATCATCTCGTAGCCGAACTCGGCGTCCCACGAGCGGATCGCCTCGCGCACCCGGTAGTAGGCGCCGATGCCTGCGGGGCGGACCAGGATCAGCGGGTAGGGCTCCGCGTCCGGGTCGGCGCCGGCGGACGGGTTCTCGCGGACCATGTGGTCGCGCGCCGCCCGCAGCGCCGCCGCGAGCGGGTTGCCAACGCCCAGCGGCGGGGCAAAGTCGTCGGGGGTCAGCTCGATCCCCTCGGGCTGCAGCAGCACGCGGTCCGCGGTGCACTCGATGTAGATCGGTTGCCGCTTCGTGCCGCTGGCGCCCCGGTAGGGCACCACGGCGAACGATTGCTTCGTGCCCTTGGTCTTCTGACGCTGCCGCTCGATCTCCAGCTTGGTGTCGTCGACGAGCTGCTCCAGGCGGGCGAGCTCACGCTCGGCCTGGGCGCGGTCGTCGTAGCGTTGCGACTTGTCCGCCTCAAGTTCCTGCGCGGCCACCAGGACCATCCGCATCTCGTCCTGCAGCTTTCGGACGTGCTCCTCCACCTGGGCTAGGCGGAGCTGGTCCTGCCGGACGGACTCCTTGGCCTCGGCCTCGCGGCGGGCGTATTCGGCGGTCCGTTCCTTGAGCTCCGCCAGGCGGGCGAGCGCCCCGTCGTCCGGCGCGGCCACCGCGGCGGCCGCCTCGGCCTTGGCCTTCTCGCGTTTGGCCATCTCACGCGAGACGTGCGAGACCGCCACCAGCAGCACCACCAGACCCCCCATCGTGCAGAGCAGCACGGCGAGGAACGGGAACAGGCTTACCGAGGATGAGTTGTCACGCGAGGGCGAACGCCTCATGCCGCTTGTCCTGTGATGCCGCCTACGGAGGGGACGTCGCTGCGGGCGCCGCTGGTCGAGCTGACCCGGGCGCTGAGCAGCTGGATGGCCGCCGAGAGGCTGAGCAGCGTCTCCTCAAAGTTGTGGGCGCGTCCCAGCGAGTTCAGGTTCTGGTTGAGGGCTTCTTCCAGCTGACGCACCTGGCCGGTTGACTCGACGACCTTCAGCAGGACCTCGCCCTGGCGGACGAGCTGCTCCTGGTGCTGCACGGTGGCGCCCGCGGCCGAAACCAGCGCGTCCTGCATCTCTTTGAGCAGGGTCTCGCTGCGGCCGATCAGCTTCTCCTGGCGGTCGGCCGACAGCACCATCGCCTCGCCGAGGGCGGCCTCGACCTCGCCCAGGTGGCGGCGGTTCTCAGTGGCCAGCTCCTTCTCGGCGGTGGTGAGCGCCTCTCCGTGCTGCCCCAGGGCCTCGACCAGCAGCTCGGCCATCCGCTCCAGCCCGGCGCGGAGGTTGCCGAGCAACCCGTCGGCGCCCTGGTTGAGCTGTTCGGCGTGCTGCGCGACGCTCTGGCTCATCAGCTCGGTCTGCTGCAGCACGCTGCTGCTGAGCTGAGTGGTCTGCTCGGCGATGCCCTTGCCGAGCGACTCTACCTGCTCGCGGATGCCGGCGGCGAATTCCTCGTTTTGCGTCGTGAGGCTGCGGTTGAGGTCGCTGAGCTGGCTCTCGACGCCCACGGTCAGCCCGGTGGCGTGGTCGCGGAGGCCGTCCTTGAGCCCGGTCACCAACGCCTGCTTGAGCGTGTCGGTGGTGGCGGCGGTGACGTTGGCCCACTGGTTGTGGGTTTCGCTGACCGCCTCGGCCCACAGGTCGATCTGTCGCGCGGAGAGGGTCTCGACGGCGCGGACGACCTGCTCGCACATTTTCAGCACGGCGGCCGCGTTGGGGTCGTTGGCGCCGCCGTACAACTGGAAGCGGCCGACGAGCTCTTCAATCGCTCGTTCGTCGACCTGCGTCAACAGCGCCTCCTCCCGGCTCTTCACGAAAAACATCATGAAGGTCAGCACCAGCGATAGCGCCAGCGCGATGGCGGTGGTGTCAAACGCCACGCTCAGGCCGGCGGTGACCGCGTCGAGCGAGCTCTCCAGCGCCTCCGGCGACAGCTTGCCGATGGCGATCGTGATGCCGATGACGGTGCCGAGGAAGCCGAGGATGGGGATCGCCCACACGATGATCTTGGTCATCGCGTAGCCGCTGGCCATCCGCTCGTACTCGGACGCCTCGAGCCGGCGGAGGTCTTCTTCCAGCGACTCGGCGGAGTCCTTGCGGCGGACCTGCTCCAGCGACTGCCGCAGCCGGCGGATCATGTACGTGCCCTGCAGGTACGACGGCTGGTCCCGCAGCTGGGCGAGGAGCGAGTCGGCGTCCCGCGCCTGCTGGCCGCCGGGCGTCTTGGGCTCGATCAGCCGGCGGTGCATCACGCCGAGCTGGCCGGCCAGCCCGATCAGCCGCATCACCATGGCGGTGCAGCCAATGAAGAACATGACCGTGATCGACAGCTTGATCAGGTTGCCCAGCTCAGCCGAGCCGAAGCCGCCGAAGTACTGGTTCAGCACCTGGTTGTTGACGCTCGCTAGCATCGCGTAGAACGTCAGGCACGCGATGGCGCCCCAGATGATCGGGAGCTTCAGCAGCCAGTCGGCGGCAGAGGAGATTCGCGACACGGCAGGCATCCTTTCAGGTCGTGCTAGCAATTTGCCGGCGGGCGCACGCAACCTGCATGGGCGTGCAGCCTCAGCCTTACCGTCGAGATCGGCACAACCGGCAAAGTTTGTTTAGTCGAACTTCACGCCTTGCCGCCCGCCGAATGCAGCCGGCGCCAGCATCGCGCGATATCCGGCGCGGGGTCCGCTACACCCGCAGAGAGTTGCGACGACGTGCGTAGTGTGGCTCGACTGCTTCCCGGCCCTGAAGAAACGAATAAGCAGCGTCGGACGTCACGCAGGAGCGCGGTGTGTGTTGTGATTGGTGGTAGATGGCGAGGCGACTCTACGATCACGCTCATCGAATGCCGCCGCCGAGCAGCCCGCCTGCGACCACGGCGCGGCCTTAGTATCCGTTCGTGTGACAGGGAGCGTTGGCGGGTGACTCTGCCCAACCGCAAAAGTCAAACTTATCAGCAAAGTCAACGACCCGACGGTCCGATACTTCTACCTGTCACCAAGCCCGACTGCTCTTCTTCTCGCTCGGGCACAGAAGATACACCTGGCTGCCAGCCTTGCGGAACGAGGCGGCGCCTTACAGGCACACCAGGGGGGGCGCGGCCCGGTTGCGTGCGAATCGCATCAACCGGGCCGCTTTTTTTATGCGCCCTCAGGCGCGATCTACGCGTCCGTGTAGGTGGCGAAGCACTTGGGCGTTTCCCACAGCCGCGCCTCGACGATGGGGAAGCCGGCGTCCCGCGTGAAGTTGTAGATCAGCTGGGCGATCGACTCGGCGGTCGGGTTCTGATCGATCAGGTGGAGCGGCTCGCCGAGCTCCTTGAGTGCGGGCACCGCGGGGTCGTCGCGGTGCAGGATCATGCGGTGGTCGAGGTTCTCGTCGATCCACGTGCTGACCACCTTCTTGATGTCGCCGAAGTCGAGCACCATGCCGCGCTCGTCGAGCGTCGGGGCCTCGATCGTGATGACCGCCTTGCCGTTGTGCCCGTGCAGGTGGCGGCACTTCCCCTCGTAGTTCAGGAGGCGGTGGCCGTAGCAGAAGTCGATCTCGCGGGTGACTCGGTACATGGCGTAGAGCGGTAGGGCGGGGTGGGGTGAGCCTTGCGGACGGGAATCGATCACAACATATTGACCCTCCCCCCGCAACCACCGCCGTCCCGCCTTGATAGGTCCCCCGATGTCGAATCACGCCTCCCGCCGCGACAAGCTCCGCCGCCTGATCCGCAAGGCTAAGGCCGACGCCCTGCTGGTCACCAGCTTCACCAACGTGACCTACCTGACCGGCTTCACCGGCGACGACAGCTACCTGCTGGTGACCCTGGACTCCGAGACGCTCATCTCCGACTCCCGCTTCACCACTCAGCTGGAAGAGGAGTGCCCGGGCGTGCCCGTCGTGATCCGCGGGCCGGGGGAACGGATGCTCCCCACCACGGCCGATGTGGTAGCCGACGCCAAGTTGGAACGGCTGGCCTTCGAGGCCGACGCCCTGACCGTTGGCGCCTACAACGAGCTGGGGGAGCTGGCCGAAGGCGTTGAGCTGCTGCCGGCCAGCGGGCTGGTGGAAGAGCTGCGGGCCATCAAAGACAAGAACGAGATCGCCGCCACCCGCGTCGCGTGCGACCAGGCGCGGCGGGCGTTCGAGGTGGTCCGGGCGGGCCTGACCGACGCCATGACCGAACTGGAGGTAGCGGCGGAACTAGAGCACCAGGCCCGCCGGTTTGGCGCCAAGGGCCTGAGTTTCCCGCCGATCGTGGCCGTGGGGTCGCGGGGCGCGCTGCCGCACGCCAACCCGACCAGCAAGCGGATCGGCGAGGACGATTTTACGCTGATCGATTGGGGCGCCAACGAGGGCCTGTACGTGAGCGACCTCACCCGCATGGTCGTGACCGGCAAGATCTCCGCGCGGTTCAAGAAGGTCTACAACATCGTGCTGAAGGCCCAGCTCGCCGGCATTGCGGCTATCCGGCCGGGGGCGAAGTGCCAGGACGTCGACAACGCCGCCCGCAAGGTGATTGAGAAGGCCGGCTTCGGAAAGGAGTTTGGTCACGGCCTGGGCCACGGGGTGGGGCTCGAGGTCCACGAGGGCCCGCGCCTGGGGAAGAACCAGGAGGACGAGCTGAAGCCCGGCATGATCGTGACGGTGGAACCGGGCATCTACCTGCCCGGCTGGGGCGGCATTCGCATCGAGGACGACATCCTGGTCACCCGCGGCGGCCACGAGGTGCTGACGAGCGTGCCGAAGCAGCTCGAGGAGTGCGTGCTCGGATAAGAGGTGTGTGAGCCTCGGTTTGCGCGGCTGCGGGAAATGGCGTTGAATCGCCCCAAGTTGTTCCTCAGGCAGGGGTTGCACACTGCGGGCGGCCTAGATTAGGCTTGCGGGATTGGCAAGGGGCCGCGACAGGCGGCCTGGGCGTGTCGGTGTCTCTTGTGGCAGACGGTGCGAACGATGGCATCCAAAGACAAATCTTCCAATTCAGATAGCGCGGAGAGCGATATGGCAAGTGGCGCCGGCAGCGGATCGGGCGACGTGTTTGACGTCCGCAAGGTCCGCAAGCTCGTGGAGCTGATGGACGAGCACGACCTGGCTGAGATCGTGCTGCAGCAGGGAGAGCAGAAGATGAAGCTGCGTCGGGGGCCCGAGCAGGGGACCCTGACCGGCGTGCCCGCCCCTGCCTACATGCCGGCGCCCGCCGCCCCCGCGCCAGCGCCGGCGGCGCCGGGCGGACCGGCCCCCGCCGCCCCGGCGGCCGAGGCGGCGCCCAGCGGCCCGGTCATCAAGAGCCCGATGGTGGGGACGTTCTACGCGTCGCCCAACCCGGAGTCGGGCGCCTTTGTGAAGGTCGGCGATCAGGTCGGCCCAGAGACCATCATCTGCATCGTCGAGGCGATGAAGGTGTTCAACGAGATCCCCGCCGAGTGCTCGGGCAAGATCGCCGCGGTGCTGGTCGAAGACGGCGCCTCGGTCGAGTTTGGGCAGCCGCTGTTCCAGCTCGAAGGCTAGCCCGCCCCGCCGCCACCCGCACCCCTGACGCCACCCTAGCTCTGCCTGATGTACCAACGCATTCTGATCGCAAATCGAGGTGAGATCGCCCTGCGGGTGATCCGGGCCTGCCGGGAACTGGGCATCGGCACCGTGGCCGTCTACAGCGAGGCGGACCGCGGCGCGCACTACCTGGACCTGGCCGACGAGGCCTACTGCATCGGCCCGGCCAAGGCCGCCGACAGCTACCTCAAGATCGCCAGCATCATCAGCGCCGCCGAGGTCGGCAACGTCCAGGCGATCCACCCCGGCTACGGCTTCCTCGCGGAGAACGCGCACTTCAACGAGGTCTGCCGCAGCTGCAAGATCGACTTCATCGGGCCGTCCCCCGAGGCGATGGCCCAGCTCGGCGACAAGAACTCCGCCCGCGATATCGCCCGCTCCGCCGGCGTGCCGGTGGTGCCCGGCAGCGACGGCCTGATCAACAGCGAGGAGGAGGCCCTCAAGTTCGCCCACGAGGTCGGCTTCCCGGTGCTGATCAAGGCGGTGGCCGGCGGCGGCGGCAAGGGCATGCGGGTCGCTTCGAACGACCTAGCCCTCAAGTCCTCGCTGCAGCAGGCCAAGGCCGAGGCCGAAGCCGCCTTCGGCAACGGCGCGGTGTACCTGGAGAAGTACATCCAACACCCGCGGCACGTCGAGGTGCAGGTGCTGGCCGACGGCCACGGCAACGCCGTGCACCTGTGGGAGCGTGATTGCTCGGTGCAGCGGCGTCACCAGAAGCTGATCGAGGAGAGCCCGAGCACGAGCGTCTCGCCCGAGACCCGCGCCGAGATGGGCGAGGCCGCCAAGCGGCTGATCCTGCAGGCGGGCTACCAGAACGCCGCGACCGTCGAGTTCATCGTCGACGGCGACGGCAACTACTACTTCATCGAGGTCAACGCCCGCATCCAGGTAGAGCACCCGGTGACCGAGATGGTGACCGGCATCGACCTGATCAAGTCGCAGATCCAGATCGCTTCGGGCGACCCGCTGCCGTTCTGCCAGGAGGACATCACCAGCACCGGCCACGCGATCGAGTGCCGGATTAACGCCGAGGACCCGGCGCGCAACTTCCAGCCGTCACCGGGCAAGATCGAGCGGCTGATCGTGCCGGGCGGGCTGGGCGTGCGGTTCGACTCGCACGCGCACAGCGGCTACGTGGTCCCGCCGTACTACGACTCGATGATCGGCAAGCTGATCGTCCACCAGCCAAGCCGGCAGGAGGCGATCGCGTGCATGCTGCGGGCGCTCGCCGAGCTGCGGGTCGACGGCATCAAGACGGTCGCCCCGCTGCACCAGGAGATCCTCAGCCACACGGCGTTTGTCGAGGGCCGGATCGACACGACCTTCGTCGAGCGGACCTTCATGGCCGGCTAGGGCCGCCGCCCGCCGCGACCATTAGCGCCCCGCTGGTCCGCCGCTAGAATACCAGCTCCCGTTTCCTCCCCCCGCCTGCCGCCCGCTGCGGCAGCCACCCCAACCGCCTGCTATGTCCGAGAAAATCGAGAACACGCTCAGCCGCCCCGCGCCCCAGGAGCACAGCTTCAAGAAGGCCGCCATCCTCTTCGCCGGCGGTCCCGCTCCGGCCGCCAACGCGGTTATCTCGGCCGCGGCGGTGTCGTTCCTGCGGAACGGCATCGAGGTGGTGGGCGTCAAGCACGGCTACTCCAGCCTGATCAACTTCTCGGCAGACAAGCCGCTGGAGGAGGGCACGGACTACGTGATGATCGATCACCCGATGCTGAGCCGGACACGCAACCGGCAGGGCATCATGATCGGCACCGCCAGAGCGAACCCCGGCAAGCTGGTCTCGAGTCCCGAGCACCTGAAGGACCCCGAGCGGGTGGCGCCGCTTAAGAACGTGTACGAGGGCCTCCGCTCGCTGGGCGTTGACGCATTGGTGTCGATCGGCGGCGACGACACGCTCAAGACCGCCAACAAGTTCAAGCTGTACCAGGACAGCCTCCCGGAAGGCTCGCCGCGGATCCCGGTGGTCCACCTGCCCAAGACCATCGACAACGACTACTGCGGCATCGACTTCACCTTCGGCTACTTCACGGCGGTCGACTTCCTGGCCCACGAGGTGCGCAACCTGCTGGCCGACGCCGAGGCCAACCGGAACTACTTCCTGGTTGAGTCGATGGGCCGCAGCGCGGGCTGGCTGGCGTACGGCGTGGCGATCGCCGGCGAGGCGAGTCTGGTGGTCAGCGTCGAGGACATCCGCGGCAAGTTCCGCTCGAAGGAGGAGTACACCGACTCCAACGGCGAGACCCACTCCCGCGACGTCATGAACATGGACGAGGTGGTCCGCCGCATCGTCGCGACCATGACGACCCGCGAGCGGGAGGGCAAGAAATACGGCGTGATCGTCATCGCCGAGGGCCTGGCGGAGCTGCTCCCCTACAAGTACGTCGAAGGCGTGTCGCGTGACGACCACGGCCACATCAACATCTCGGCGATCAACCTCTACGAGCTGTTCGCGGAGCTGATCGCCGCGGAGTACGAGCGGCAGACCGGCAGCAAGCGGTCCGTGAAGCCCGTGCAGCTAGGCTACGAGGCCCGCTGTGTCGAGCCGCACGCGTTCGACGTGATGCTCGGCAGCCAGTTGGGCGTGGGCGCCTACCGGGCGCTTGTCGAGAACCGCCTGGACGGTGTGATGGTCTCGGTCGAGGGGCAGCTGCAGCTGGTTTACGTTCCGTTCGAGAAGCTGGTCGACCCGGAGACCCTGGTTACCGTGGTCCGCTACATCGAGCCGCACAGCGATTTCCGCAAGCTGACCCGGTTCCTCGAGACCTACGTCAACGAGGAAGACGTCGCCCCGTAGCCCCTCAAGCGGCTGCAGCTGCGTAGGCGAGCATCCTGGTCCCCTTGCCCCATTAGCAATCGCATGTCGTTTCCCGAGCCGTTCTACCGCTGGCGTCCCCACCCCTGGCACGGGCTCGAGGCGGGCCCAAGCCCCCCCGAGCTGGTTCAGGCTTACATCGAGCTGACGCCGTTCGACCGGGTCAAGTATGAGCTGGACAAGCAGACCGGCTACCTGCGCGTCGACCGGCCGAACCGCACGTCGGCGTTCTCGCCGACGCTGTACGGGTTCATCCCACGCACGTTCTGCGGCAAGCGGGTGAAGGGGCTGATGCCGGGCGCCAAGGCCGGCGACGGCGACCCGTTGGACATCTGCGTCATTAGCGAGCGGCCGATCACCAACCCCGAGATCATCCTCAAGGCGAGGGTGGTGGGCGGGCTGCCGATGCTCGACAACGACGAGGCCGACGACAAGATCATCGGCGTCTTGGCCAATGACGCGATGTGGGGCGAGGTGCAAGAGGTGGAGGACCTGCCGAAGGTGCTGGTTGACCGCCTGCGGCACTACTTCAGCATCTACAAGTCGCTCACGCCGGAAGAGGCCGCCAAGGTCCGGATCGACCACGTCTACGGGCGGGAGCACGCGCTGGAGGTGATCAACGCCGCGATGGCCGACTACCTCGAAGAGTTCGGCGAGTAGTCGGACGACGACGCAGCGACTCTAGAAGCCGATCTGCACCTGCGCCCGCACCAGCAGGCCGTCGTCGCCCGGCAGGAAGTCGGCGGGCCCGCTGCGCACCGGCGAGCGGACGATGTCCGCCACGTCGAGCGTCAGCTTGTTGACGCGGTCGTTATCGCCGTTGCCCCAATACCAATTGATTGCCCCGGACCGCTCGAAGCCGTCCCCAAACAGCCCCGAGACCTGGGACAGCCGCGCGTTGATGTCCAGCCGTTTGGGGATCAGGAAGCAGCCCACCTCGGCGTGGTAGCCGTAGTCGTACAGCTGCTGGACATCGAGCGGGCCGGTCGCGGTGAAGTCCTGCAGCGACCGGATGAAGTACTCGCCGGTAAAGCTCCACCCCCGCCACTTCAGGCCGGCGTCGAACGAGGCGACCATCGTCTCGACGCCCAGCACCCGCTCGCCCGGCGCCAGGGCGCCGGTCTCGTTCAGCAGGGTGCCGTCGCTCAATCGCAGAAAACTGTCGTCGCCGATGGCGAAGCCCGCGTCTTCTCGATCGCGCGACTTGCTGAACGCGAAGCTGCCGCCGACCCGCACGACCGGCGAGCAGTGGTAGGCGTAGTCGACGTCGCCCGGGCCGAACGGGCCCAGGGGGTCGAAGTAGACCGAGCAGGCCGCGGACAGGGCGTCGTCGATTGCGAACGCCGGGTGGGATGATGTGCGTAGCCCGTTGGTGAGCGACCACTCGTAGTGGCACGCGTCTCCGATGTCGCCCCACAGCCAGACCCCGTCGCTGAACGCTGGCCGGAAGTACTCCGTGGCCAACGAACGGTCGACCATCCTCATGAACCGGGAGGATAGCAGCCACTGCCGCACGGCCGCCACCTTCCACCGACCAACCGCGATCTCCACCCCCTCGGCGCACTCGTAGGCGAAGAAGTAGACCAGTTGGTCGACCTGCGAGGCGCCGTCGGAGTCGCCGTCGAAGATCAGGTAGTACCGGAGCTCGGGCAGCACCGCGGTCCCCGAGATATTCAGCCGCAGACGCTCCGCGTCAAACTCGCTCCGGTTGCGGACGTCGCGGGTGACGCCCGCCGCGTCGGTCCAGGTCGATTGATCGCGCGCGAAGCCGGTGTAGCGTAGCTGCAGCCGGCCGCCGATGTACATCGCGTACGGGCGTTCGTCGAGGTCCGTCGACCGGATGTAAACGCCCTTGTCGAACTGGGCGCCGATCTCGAACAGGGGCTCCCCGGACGCGTCTTGTTCCAACGCAACCCAGGGCCGTTCGACCTTGTCGCACTCCTCGCAGGCTACGGCTGGCGCCTCTTCCTCTACTGGCGGAAGCGGCAGCACGGCAGGGTCGGGCGGCGTAGCATTGATGGTTGCGCCAGCCAAGCAGCACCATGCGGTGGCTGCAAGCACCAAACTTCGGTGGGCCAGGGAATCCATTTGGGGCAACTCTCGGGGGCGCGCCTGCGTCAGCCAGACGGCATTGGCCCTGGCAGTAAGCGGTATCGACGCGCGCGGTTGCGACGATTACCCGTTCATTGGCGCCCAGACGTGTCCTGGCGGTTTAGCAACCGTCAACCGAGAAGGTGTGCCGGTTGGGCAAGGAAGTCGGGGCCCGCAGACCCGCCCTAAACCGGGCGTTTGGGTCCTCAATTGCCGGCCTGCTAGCCGTCTAGCGAGCCCTTGGTGCTCGGCACGCCGGTCATCCGGGGATCGGACTCGACCGCCATCCTGAGAGCCCGCCCGGACGCCTTGAAGATGGCTTCGGCTATGTGGTGGCTGTTCCGGCCGTGGTGCAGCAGGATGTGCAGGTTGCATAACGCGTTGCCGCTGAACGCCCGCCAGAATTCCTCGACCAGCTCGCTGTCGAACTCGCCGATCTTGGCCGAGGGGAAATCGGCCTGGAAGTGAAGGTACTGGCGGCCGCTGAGGTCGATCGCCACCGTGGCGAGGGTCTCGTCCATGGGCAGCGTGAAGTGGCCGTACCGGCGGATGCCGGCCTTGTCGCCGGCCGCCTGCCGCACGGCCTGGCCCAGGCAGATGCCGACGTCCTCCGCCGTGTGGTGCTGGTCGATGTGGAGGTCGCCAGCGGCTTTGACGGTGAGGTCCGCCGCCGAGTGCTTGGTGAACAGCGTCAGCATGTGGTCCAGGAACCCGACGCCGGTCTCCACGTCCGATTGCCCCGTGCCGTCCAGGTCGAGCTGGAGGGTGATCTGCGTCTCGCTCGTCTGGCGATCGATCCTGGCGGTGCGGTTGGGCATTCGTCGAGAGTAAAGGTTGGTAGATTGGGCGGTTCTGGGGCCGCCCTGAATGGTAGCAAGCCGGACGCCCGTGGACGACCGGAATGCCCTTATCCCAGGGACAGGGGCCGGGCCGTTGGGGTTACCACCGCTGTTTGCGTTATAATCGGGACCCTCGTCCGCCCGGCCCGATTGGGAGTCCCCACCGTGAGCCCGATGAAGAAATCACCGTCCGAGTCCTTCCAGCAGCTTACCGGCGCGGTGTCGCTTGGTGCGGTAGCCCGGCGGACCGGATTGCCACGCCGGCAGGTGCGGCGGCTGGTGCAGCAGGGCCAGCTGCCTTTCGTCCAGGTGCGGGGGCAGATCTGCGTCCCCGCCAAGGCCGTGCGCGAGCTGAGCAGCACGCCACGCTACAGCTGATCCGTAGTTCGTCAGGCCGCGTGTAGCCGGCCGGGGAGCCCCCGGCCCCGGCTGACTAGGCCCACTGGCTAGGCCCAATCGAGGCCGGTCTCGCCCTTGACGCGTTCCTCGAATTCGCCGAGCAGTCCGCCGATCACGTCCCAGCCCTGAGGGCGCCGGACCTCGATATCGCCCTGTGGGTTGATGCGGACGATCGTGCCGTCCAGCACGCCGGCGGAAGCGAGGTCGTCGTGGTGCAGTTCGTCAGCGGCGATGATGCGATCCAGCGTGGCGCCGGTCATCTCGATGAAGGGCATCGCGTGGGTCTCGAATATGGTGCAGTTTCCGCCTGGATAATTCCCCTAGCATAACGCCGCAGGGGTAATCGCGGCAAGGTTTCCGCGTCGCCGGCTGGGGGCTGCCGCCCAACCAGGTCCGGGGTCCAGAAACGCACGCCGGCGCAGGGATCTGCCGCCGCTGCTCACTCAGCGTCTACTCGCCGTAGCCGCTGCCGTTGAGCGGCAGCAGGGCCACGCGGGGCGTCCGCGGCTCGCCCTTGGCGGACTCTGCGGTTGTCGGTTGGTCGGCGGCGCGGGCGTCGACGATGTCGCTGCAGCCCGGGCAGCAGTACTCGACCACGCACTTGTAGACCGGCTTCTCAACGACGTACGCTTCCTTGACGAGCCGCTTCACCGTTCGGCAGACGCCCGTGCGGGGAGGCGTGTCGCACTGCGTGCAGGCGTCGCAGCAGTCGCCGTCGCCGCACCCGTCACAGCAGCCGGCCCCCGGGCCGCCCTTGCCGAAGAGGCCGCACAACTTCCCCGGCAGCAGGGTGCAGACGTCCTCGCACTCGCACTTCCAGCGGTGCTTGGTGATCTTCTTCATCTCGCACACGATGCGGGTCTTCTTGCCGCAGCGGCAGCGCCGCTCACACTCGCAGCAGCAGCCCGGCTCGCCGAACACGACCAGCTCGAGCGGGCCGTCGGGACCCTTGGTCGCGTCGAGCCGCGTCGCCTGCCCGCGGGCGGCGGGGTCGCGGGGGGGCGGGTCGGAGGCGGACAGCGTTGACGTGGCGATCAGGGCGACGGCGAGGGCGGCGGCTAGCAGGTGACGCATAGCGGGCTCCGGGATTGTTCGTTGGGCTGGGCGGAATCGACGCGGACGCGGGGAATGCGGGCCTACAGGTTGAACTGCATCCGCATCTGGACGATGTCCAGGTCTCCCCCGTTGGCCACGGTCGTGTCGGCGTCGGAGTGGATGAAGTCGAGCATCGCCCGGGTGTACGGCGACAGGTACCAGTTGAGGCCGAGCTGGTGGACGCCCATCCGGCCGCCCTGGATGGTGGTGTCGTTGAGGTCGTTGTAGGCGTAGCGGTAGGCCAGCTCCCACGCCCCCCAGCCGGTGCAGGTGCTGCACTCGCCGGTCCGCACGCGGAAGAAGTTCTCCAGCGGGACGATCTTGTTGGAGAACGAGCCGGAGCGGCGGTTGTAGAAGCGGTTCTCGCCGGTCAGGAAGTAGCTGGTCTGGATGTAGGCGCCGTCGAGGTACTGCGAGCCAGGGCCGAGCGTGTTGACCGACGCGCCCTGGTACTCCGCCTGCACCGCGAACGAGCCGTAGGCGTAGGCGGCCTCGAGGCCGAGCAGCTGGTAGTCCGAAGCCGCGACCACGCCGGTGTCGATCACGACCGGCGCCATGTAGGACTCGGGGCGGTGCTTGAACTCGGCGGTGTCGTCCGCCAGATTGCGGTAGCTGCCGCCGACGCCCAGGTGGAACACCCCGCGGCCGTCGGTCGCCTCGTCGTACCACGGGAGCCAGGTCAGCCGTCCGGTGATCGCCGTGGCGTCGTTGTCGTCTTGGAACCGGGGCGGCTTGGAACCCTGCTCCGAGACAAACACGCCGAGGCCGTAGGTCCAGTTGGCCTGGTCGTCGTCGGAGTGGGCCATCACGCCCGTGTTGCGGCCGAGGTTGAACGCCGAAGCCCGCTCCATGAAGGTCAGGTACTTGTTCGGCGTCAGCTGCTCCATGCCGAACGGCTCGAAGAAGTGGCCGACCCGCACGTTCTGGGCATACGGCAGCTCGGCGAAGTCGAGGTAGACGTCCAGCAGGCTGACCTGGCCCGCCAGGTCGAACCAGATGCGGTAGGAGGTGTTCTCCATGACCTGGCCGCCCATCTCGATCCACGCCCAACGCAGGGCCACCGCGTTCTCCGCGTTGCCAACCTGGGCGACGCTCTCGGCGTTCTGGCTGAAGTTGTAGGCGTCGAAGAAGAACCGCCCCTTGAAGCCAATCGTCGGGGCGAGCGCGGCCTTGGCGGCCGCCTTGGCCTCGGCCTTCTCGACCGACTCACGCCACTCCAGCAGGCTGTTGAGGTCGTCGACGAACTCGGTCGAGATGCCGTCGGAGAAGGTCACCTGGTTGGCGTCGTAACCGTCGGACGACTGCAGCTGGATCTGCTCACGCAGCAGATCGTTCTGCGTCTTGAGCGCCTCGACCTGGGAGGCCAGCAGCGAGTCGTACGACGGCTCCGCGGTGGCGGCTGGCGCCAGCCCGGCGGCGTCTTCAGCGTGGCTGGTGCTGAACGTGGTCGCCACGAGGGCGGCGATAAGTATTGTTCTCATGACTCCGTCAGCGGTTCGTTGGTAGGGATGGCTGCGACGAGAGGCTGTGGAAGGCCGAGCCCGGTTGTGAACGTAGTTCGGGAACTACGGACGTGGAAAACCACCACCCGGATGGAGCTTTCGGCGATCCCCCCTCGGGCGCCCGTGCGACCTTGCCGGTTGTGCCGGCTGGCGGACAGGGCCTGGGCCGTCCGTTGCGGCCGCTGCTCGATTGGAAGTCGCCGGGAGGGGCCAATGAACGAAAAAAGGCCGCCACGGTCGAAACCGTGGCGGCCCTTGAGCACGCGGTGCCCGCTGGGGCAGCGGGCTAGTAGCGGAACTGGCTGAGGGTTTCCTCCAGCCGGTTGGCCAGCTCGGTCATGCGGTTGCCGACGTCGCCCGCCTGCGCGGCGTCCTGGGCGGTGCGTTTGGCGACTTCGTCCACCTTGATGATGTTCTGGGTCGCTTCGACGCTAGCAACGGACGACTCGTCCAGGCAGTGGGTGACCGTCTGGACCCCCTCGGTGACGCTCTGGAACTGCTGGCAGATCTTGTTCGCGACGTTGCGCTGGTCCTCGACCGCGGCGGCGATGCTGGTCGAGATGGTCTGTACGTTCGAGACCACCTCGTTGACCTGGGTGATCGAGTCGACCGCTTCGTCGGAGGACTTCTGGATGCCGGCTACCCGCCGGCGGATGTCGTCGGTCGCCTCGGCGGTCTGCTTAGCCAGCTCCTTGACCTCCGCGGCCACCACGGCGAAGCCCCGCCCAGCGGCGCCGGCGCGGGACGCCTCGATCGTGGCGTTCAGCGCGAGCAGGTTGGTCTGCTCGGCGATCTCCTGGATCACCTCCGTCACCCGGCCGATCTCGGTCGCGGACTGGCGGAGCACCATCATCTTGTCGTGGCTGGCGTTGGCCACCACGGACGCGTCGCTGGCGATCGACGAGGACTGCTCCGTGTTGCCGGCGATGCCGGAGATGTTCTGCGTCATCTCGTCGACGGCCTCGGAGACGGCCTTGAAGTTGTTGTTCATCGTCTGCGTGGTCTGGAGGATCTGCGCCATCGAGACCGACGTCTCCTCCGACGAGGCCGCCACCGTCGACGACCGGAGCGACGTGTCGGCGGCGCCCTCGGCGAGCCGCGCGGCGGCCTCGTTGAGCTCGGCGGCCGAAGCCACCAGCACCTTCGAGTTCTCCGCCACGTGGGTGACCGTGGCCTGGATCTTCTCGATGAACCGGTTGAACGCCTTGGCGAGCGTGCCGAACTCGTCCTTCCGGTTGGTCGCCATCCGCTGCGTCAGGTCGCCGCCGGCCTGGGCGATGCCGTCGAGCATCGCGATGGTGGCCATCAGCGGCTTGATTAGCGACCAGGAGATGAGCACGCCGAGCGTCGCGGTGATCGCGATCGCGGCGCCGCCCACCGCCAGGAAGCCGGTCACGGCCTGCGAGGCGGACAGGCGGGTCTGACCGGCGGTCGCGACCACGGCCTCGCGGCTCTCGGCGGCCCGTTGCTCGCTCTCGTTGATGCGGTCCTTCTTGGCCTTGATCGCGGTCACCGCGTCGGCGATGTCCAGCTGCAGGGTCTCCTTCGCGACGTCCAGCGGGCCGCGGAACGCGTCGAACGCCTCCATCGCCTGCTGGCTGAGCGACTCGATCTGCTCGACGTCCGCGTCGGCGCCGGCCGACGCGAGCTGCACCAGCTCCTGCGTGGCGATCTTCCAGTCGTTGAACTTCGCCAGCGAGACCGCCAGGCTCTCCTTCGAGGCGTCGCTGAATACGCCGTCGGACGCCTTGGTGACGCGGGTATGGATCTGCGACAGGTTCTCCTCGTGCGCCGCGACCAGCTCGGTGTACTTCTCCTGGTCGAAGTCCTCGCGGCCGGCGAGCTGGCGGATCTCGACCTCGGCCAGCAGCGACTGGTAGGCGTCGCGGTCGGCGTCGATCAGCATCGCGATGCTTTGCTGCATGGCCATGGTCTCGACGAAGTCCTCGTTGATGACCGGCAGGATCTCGTCCTGGATCAGCGGCGAGATCTCCTCGTCCAGCAGTACGAGGAAGTGCTGGTCGACGATGTCGTTCAGGTGGGTCACCTGCTGGGACAGCGAACGCCACCCGATTCCGATGAGCAGCAGGAGGGACAGGCAGCTGACAGCGACAAGGACCGCGATTTTTTGTTTTGTGTTCATCACTAGTACCGGGCGACGGCGAAGGAGGCCAAGACGGGCAGAAACCGTACTGGAGGGGGTGTTTCCCACCATGCAAGACCGTAGCCCACGGCGATGTGGGGGCCCGGAAGTATGCACGCTTCCGTACCCCCGACGCGGAGGGGCCGCTGCGCCGCAGGAACGGGCGGAACATCCGGCGCTACCGGACGGCGGGCGATGGCCGGTTTTCCGCCCGCCTCGGGCCGGTTGGCGGCGTGCGGGGCGCGTTAGAGCGACCAGTCGGGCGCCTTGGCGCGGACCAGCTCGGTGAAGCGGAGCAGCGTGGGGATGTCGATCTGCTCGGTCCGCGCGTCGGGGCCAAACTCCATCGCGGTCATCAGCTGGTCGACGTCTTCCTTGCTGAGATGGCGCTTCATCGCCGACACCACGTTCGCACGCAGGAACTTGCGGCGGTGCAGGAACAGCGCCTTCACGAACTGGTGGAAGTACCGCAGGTCGGGGATCTGGGCCCGCATCTCGGGGTCGACGGTGATCCTCACAATGGCCGACGTCACCTTGGGGGGCGGCCAGAACACCTTGGGCGACATCTCACGGACGATCTCGGTCTTGGCCTGGGCCTGCATCCACACGCTCAGCGCCCCGTAGTCCTTGCTCCACGGCTGGGCGACGATGCGGTCGCCCAGCTCCTTCTGGATGGTCGCCACCATCATGTGCGGCAGGTGCTCGCACAGCAGCAGGTTCGAGAGGATTGGCGTGGCGACGTTGTACGGCAGGTTGGCCACTAGTTTGAGCCGGCTGTTCGGCACCTCCGACAGCGCCTGGCCGACCGCGTCCATCACTACCGGCGAGAACGTGTTCTTGTTCTTCAGCGCGTCGGTCTGCAGCATCTGGACGTTCGGGAAGTCGATCAGCTGCTCGCTGGCCAGCTCGAACAGGTTGCCGTCGATCTCAACCGTAACCACACGGCCCGCCTTGGGCGCCATGAGCGTGGTGAGCGAGCCGGTGCCGGTGCCGATCTCCAGCACCACGTCCCGCGGGCCGAGGTCGGCCGAGTTGACGATCAGCTCCACCAGGTTGAGGTCAATCAGAAAATTCTGCCCGTGCCGCGACGCCGGCGCAACGCCGATCTCGCCGAGGCGTTTCATCAGGAACGATTTGGTTTGTCGCGGGCTCGACATGGACGCGGGCGGTGGTTGGGGGCTTGGGAGCAGCGGGTCAGGCGCCGGGGCGGCCGGACAGCTGCCGCTCGACGTACTTGGCCAGGACGTCGGTCTCGATGTTCACGCGGTCGCCCGGTTGGCGGCCGCCCAGCGTGGTAGCCTGCAGCGTGTGGGGGATCAGCGCCACGCTGAACCGTTCTTCCTCGACGTCCACCAGCGTCAGGCTGACCCCGTCGACCGTAACCGAGCCCTTGCTAGCCATCTGGCGGGTCAGCGATTGCGGCACGCGGAACCAGAACTTGGACCAGTCGGAGTCGTCGTCCCGGCGGTCAACGGTCCCGAGCGCGTCGATGTGGCCGGTCACGTAGTGCCCGCCGAGCGGGTCGCCGGCGCGGAGCGAGGGCTCGACGTTCACCCGGTCGCCCGCCTTCAGCTGGCCGAGGTTGGTGCGGGAGAGCGTCTCCTCGCCGGCTTGGAAGTCGACGCGGTCGTCGTAGTTCGCGACGACCGTCAGGCAGCAGCCGTTCAGCGCGATGCTAGCGCCGAGGTCCGAGTCGTCCTCCAGACCTGCGCGGTCGATCGTGATCGTCACGCCCGGTCCGTCTGGGGTGACCGAGATCACTTCGGCCAGTCCGCGTACGAGTCCAGTAAACAAGGCAGGGGGTCCGATGGGGCCGTGAGCCGGCCGGTGTGACGCTTGCTCAGGCGTCGCGGCGTGGGCGGGCGAGAGGGCGCCGCGCCGGGGCGGCCGCGAGCCATAGGGGCGAAACTATAAATAGACCAGAGATCACCAGCGGGGCGTAGCCCCCGAACAACGCCAACGCCCCCGAAATACCGGCCACAACGGCGAGCCTGGCCTGACTGCCGTGCGACGCCAACCGGGCCATAGGATGGGCGTACGGGACGGGACTGACCAGCAGCAGCCCCAAGCCGGCTGCCGCGGCCGGCGCCACCGCCGCAATGGCGGCGGACAGGCTGGCGTAGGCGTCAGCCTCCAGCCGCGGGTGAGCGTACGCCAGCGCGATCGCCGCGGCTGCCAGCAGGGCGGCCGCGGCGGGGCAGGGGAGTCCCTGGAAGTCGCGGCGGCGGTCGTCCGGGGCGGCCGAGAACCTCGCCAGCCGCAGCGCCGCGGCGCAGGCCAGCCAGGCCGCCGCCACCCACGCTAGCCGGCCCGGTTCGCTCAGCCTTACGACCAGCAGCGCGGGCGCGACGCCAAAGGTCACCAGGTCGGCCAGGCTGTCGAGCCGGGCCCCGAACTCCGAAGCAACGCCCAGCCGTCGGGCGGCGGCGCCGTCGACCCCGTCGAGCAGCAGCCCCAACAGGATCAGGCAGGGCGCGATCCACGGCAGCCCGGCTGACTCGTGGACCGCCAGCAGCAGCGTCGCGTAGACGCCGCACAGCAGGTTTCCCAGCGTCAGCAGCGTGGGCAGCAGCAGGATCGGGTTGCGTGTCATCGGGAGCGGGCTAACGCCTGGCGAGTATCGTCGACCCGCCGTGCACGCGGTCGCCTGCCTTAACGGCGATCTGCACGCCCGCGGGCACGATCAGCTCTGTGCGCGAGCCGAACTTGATCATGCCAAACCGCTCGCCCCGGCCGTAGTGGTCGCCGGGCGAGAGGGGGCAGACGATCCGCCGCGCGACAGCGCCGGAGACCTGACGAACGGCGAACCGCGCGCCGCACGGCTCCTGCCAACCGACCCACTGGCTCTCGTTGTGGTCGGTCGCCTCGGGCGTGCGGGCGTCGTGACGCGCGCCCTCGGCGTAGTGCGTCTCGACGACTTCGGCTTCGGCCGGCACGCGGTTCACGTGCACGTCCAGCACCGACAAGAAGATGCCGACGCGGGTCGCAGGCCCGCCGAAGAAGTGGTACTCGTCCAGGTGCGTGACGTCGGTCACGCGGCCGTCGGCCGGGGAGACGTACGCCGCCTCTTCGACTGGGATTGCGCGGGGCGGGTCGCGGAAGAACCACAGCAGCGCCGCCAGCAGCACGCCCGGCACAACCGCCAACGGCGCCCACGGGCCGGCCAGCGTGGCGATCAACACGGTGGCGATCAGCAGCGGCAGCCCGATCAGCAGCAGCTCCCGGCGGCCCCACGGCGCCAATTGGATGCGGTAGCCGTCCGGCAACGTGTGCGTTTGCGGGACCCCCATCAGTGCAAGACTGGACATATGTCGAACCAGTTCCTTCCCTGTGCGCTCATCCATTCGGTGCACTCCTGCGGGCCCCAGAAGCCCGGGTCGTACATGTAGAGCGTCGGTTTATCGCCTGACTGCCATGCCTGTAGGATTGGGTCGCAGATCTTCCACGCCGCCTCGACCTCGTCGGCGCGGGCGAAGAGGCTGGCGTCGCCCTCGATGGCGTCCAGCAGCAGCCGCTCGTAGGCCTCGGGCATGCTGCGGCCCTTGAACTCGCGCTGGTAGTTGAAGTCCAGGTCGGTCTGACGCATCTTCATGCCGGCGTCGGGGACCTTGGTCTCGAAGTGGAGCTGGATGCCCTCGTTGGGCTGCACCTGGATCACCAGCCGGTTGGCGTCGGTGACGCTGCGGGGGCCGTCGTTGAACAGCATGTGCGGCGGCTGGCGGAACTGGATCACGATCTGCGTGGTGCGGCAGCTCATCGCCTTGCCGCTCCGCAGGTAGAACGGCACGCCCTGCCACCGCCAGTTGTGGATGCACAGCTTGAGCGCGGCGAACGTGGCGGTGCGGCTGCGGGCGTCGACGCCGTCGTGGCCGGTGTAGCCGCGGTACTGCCCGCGGAACGTGTCGCGGCGGAAGTCGTCGCCCTGCATCGGCTTGACCGCCTGCAGCACCTTCACCTTCTCGTCCCGCACCGGGTCGGCCGCGTAGCGGACGGGCGCCTCCATGGCGGTGATCATCAGCAGCTGGAGCAGGTGGTTCTGGATCATGTCCCGCACCACGCCGGCGTGGTCGTAGTAGCCGGCCCGCTTGCCGACCTCCACCTCCTCGGCCACGGTGATCTGCACGTGGTCGATGTAGTTGCGGTTCCAGATCGGCTCGAAGATCGTGTTGGCGAACCGCAGCACCATCAGGTTCTGCACGGTCTCTTTGCCGAGATAGTGATCGATACGGTAGACCTGCCGCTCGTCAAACGAACGGTGCACCACCTCGTTCAGCTCCTGGGCCGTGGCCAGGTCGGTGCCGAAGGGCTTCTCGATCACCACGCGGCGGCTGCAGTCGTTGGTCTCGCCCGCCATGCCGGCGGCGCCCAGCTGCTCGACCGCGGGCCCGTAGAACTGGGGCGCGGTGGACAGGTAGTACACCCGGATCGAGTCCTGCCCGGCCTCCAGCTCGTTGAGGAATCCCTTCAGCTTGACGAAGTCGTCCGAACTGCCGATGTCGCCGGGCTGGTAGAAGACGTTCTCGGCAAACGCCTGCCAGACCTCCGGGTCGAAGTTCTCGCCGGCGAACTTGGCGGTCGTCTCGGCGAGGCTGGCCCGCCACTCCTCGTGCGTGAACGCCGTGCGGCTCACGCCCACCACCTTGGTGTCCTCGGGCAGCCGCCCCTTGCGGCGCAGGTTGTAGAGCGCGGGGATCAGCTTGCGGCTGGTCAGGTCGCCGGAGGCGCCGAAGATCACGAACGTGTGGGGCATTGGTCGCGTGCGGGGGGCAGGTGGGTAGCGGGGAGGGGGCGCCTGTCGTGGCCCTCATTTTTAACGGAATAGCCGTTTCTTCAATAGCAGCGATTTCCCCGCCCCGCACAGGTTGCTGTGCTTCGCCAGAACTGTTGCTTGGACGGAGAAACGCAATCAGAGGGAGAAATCCCGCGGCCCGGTCCAGGCATAGCGGCATTTGGGGCACGAATTCGGGGGGCGCAGAGAGCACACGGTTGGCCGCCTGCACTTTCTCGACCAGCGCGACAAGAAGGACGCGGTGTAGCTGGGGTCGCTCAGACAGCGGCCCCGCTCTGACAGCGGTTAGCGAGTTGGCGCCGGCGTCGACTCTAGCAGCGTAGGATCGCCGTAGAGCTTCTGCTGATCGCCCTGAGACTGCATCCAAGCCTCCACCCGGTTACGCATCGCCTTGACCCGGTTGGCGTGGGTGGGATCGGACGCGAGGTTGTGCTGCTCGTGGGGGTCGGCCTCGAGGTCGTACAGTTCTTCGGCCGGGCGTTGGCGGTAGCGGCTGACAATCGACGCGGCCCGCTCATCGCGTTTGGCGGCTTCCAGCCAGGTGGCCCAGTAGCCGGCGCCGTCGACGTTGCCGGCCCGATTAATGTGGGTGGCGTAAGCGAACTCCGGGTGCAGGTTGAGGACGAGTTTCCAGCGGCCGTCGCGCACCGCCCGCATCGGGTAGACGTTGAAGTTGCCGTCGCCGGAGTGGGTGGTGTAGATCTCGTCGCGGTGGCTGTCGGCCTCGCCCCGCAGCACGCCAGCGAACGAGCGGCCGTCGACCTGCTCGGGCGACTCGGGCGCCTTGCCTCCGGCCAGCTCAACCAGCGTCGGCAACAGGTCGACCCAGCTCACCATCGCGTCGGTCCGCACGCCGGCCTTGACCCTGCCGGGCCACGACACGATCAGCGGCACGCGGACGCCCTCCTCGTACAGGTTCCACTTGCCGAAAGGCCATTGGGCGCCGTGGTCGCTGGTGAACACGAACAGCGTGTCGTCCCCCAGCTTCTCCCGCGCCAAGTCGTAGACCGTGCCGAGCATCCGGTCGGCCCTCGAGACCGACGTGTAGTACTGCGCGCGGAACCGCCGGGTAGTGGGTGTATCGACATGCGTTGGGCGGAGCGTGACCGAGTCGTCTTGGTAGGTTGTCTTCTTCGGCCAGGGCACGTGCGGCTGGTGCGTGCCGAACAGGAAGCAGACCGGCTTCTCGCCCGTATACGCGTTGAAGTACTCCTTGGCGGCCTTCATGTTACCCTTGGCTAGCCATTGGCCCGCGGCGTGCTGGTCGAATCCGTAAAGCTCCGCCTGCTTGTAGTGCGCCACCTTGCCGAACGCGACAACCTCGTAGCCAAGCTCCTGGAAGTAGGCGGGCCACTTCTTGATGTCGGGGCGGGGCCGGCTGTGGTTCGGCTCGGCGCCGTTGCGGGCGGGCATCAGTCCCGTCAGCAGCGCCGCGCGGCTCGGCGCGCAACTCGGCGACGCCACAAACGCCCGGTCGAACGTCATGCCGGACTGGGCCAGCCGCTGCATGTTCGGCGTCCTAACATCCGTGGCGCCGTAGGCGGAGCAGTCGAGCTGGCTCTGGTCGTCGGTGATGAACACGACGATGTTGGGGCGTTGGTCGGCCTCCGCCAACACGCTCGTCGGAAGCAGAGAGACCAGCAGGGCGAGGAAGGCTTGGCGAAATATGCTCATGAAGGTTGCTCGGGCAACGGTGGACGGGATGGCGGATGAGATTGAGCAGACGCGGCCGGAGCCGCGTCCCGCCTACTGTATCGCTTCAACGGGCGAGATCTGCGTCAGAATCAGGGCAGAATCAGCGGGAAACTGCCGCTCGGCCAGAACCTTGGCTGGTCCTTGAACTCATCTGGTCAGCGACGCACCCCTGTCGGCCGGCGTCACCACCTCCAGACAAACTCCCCCTGACGGTTAATGTACCCGAACCGGTCGAAGTTCCGCGGGTGCTGCACGGCGGCCAGCTCTCCCTCGAACGGCTTGGCAAAGCCGCACTTCATCGGCGGGATGGCGACCGTGCCCTGGCGGTCGATGTAGGCGTAGCGGTCGTGATCGTCGATCTGCACCGCGGCGAGGCCGTCGGAGAACGGCTGCGCGCCGAGGAACGTCTGCTCGATCGCCTGCTTGCCCGACCGGTCGATGTAGGCGAACGTCTGCGGCTCGCCAGGCGCGCGGGACCCGCCACCGGCGGCCGGGAGCTCGACCGCCGCGAGGCCCTCGCTGAAGTTGCCCCCCTGCGGGTAGGTTGGCGGGATAGCCCATTGCCCATCGGTATCCAGGTAGCCGGTCAGGCCCGACCTGAGGACCCCCGCGCGGCCTTCCTGGAACCCGCCCGCGGCCGTGCACTCGACCTCAAACGCCACCGAGCCGTCGGGCCGGAGGTACGACCAACTCCGCTTCTGTTCGCACGGGATCAAGCCGTCGCCGCACCCGCCCAGCCGGGCGCCGGCCATCTCGAACACGACCTCCCCCTGGCGATTGATCATAGCCATGGTCTTGGCGTTGAGCTCAACCGGGGCGAGTCCCTCTGAGAACTCCCATGCGACGCGGAATCTCGGCTCGATCGCCATCCGGCCACTCAGGTCGAGGTAGCCCCACTTCTTGCCGAGTTGGACCGCGGCCAGGCCGTCGGAGAACTCGCGCGACTCCGCGTAGGCCGGCTTGGCGATCCAGTCGCCGGAGTCGTTGATGAAGCCGTGCAGCGCCGACGGCCGGCCGCTGTCGTCGGGCGGGCCGCTCCACATCCACACTCCGGCGACGCCCTCACGGAATCCGCCGGCGACGTCAAACTTGGGATCGATCACGACCTGGCCCGCCGAGTCGATGCACCCAAACCGCCCGTCGATGCGGGTCGGGTAGAGCTGTCGGTTCTCGGAGCAACGGGCCATGGTTCCGACCTGGGATTCGCAGGAAGAGCTGGGCCCCGATTCTACCGCTTCTGGCACTTGGGGCACGCATAAATCGTGCGGGCGGCGAGCTGCCACGATTTGACCTTGGTCTGGCAGGTTGTGCAGCGGTCCTGCTTGTAGACTAGCAGGCGCTCGCTGCGGCTCATGCGGCCGCGGGGTTTCCCGACCGTCGCCGGGTCGGCGATGATGATGCGGTTGTACCGCAGACCGATCTCCATCAGCTCGGTGAGCTTCTCCCACAGCCGGTCGAACTGCTCGCCGCCAAGCTCGCGGCCGGGCGTTTCGGGGTGGACGCCCAGCAGGAACAGCACCTCGCTGCGGTAGATGTTCCCCACGCCGGCGATCACCTCCTGGTTCATCAGCAGCGCGCCAATGGCGGCCCGGCTGCGGCTGATCCGCTGCCATGCGAGGTCCGGGTCGGCGTCGTCGCGGAGCGGGTCGGGGCCGAGCCGCGCGAGGATCACCTCCTCTTCCTGCTTGGTGACCAGGTGGCACGCGTTGGGGCCGTTGAGGTCGAACGCCTGTTCCCTGCCGATCGCCCGCAAGCGGACCTGGCCGACCGGCTCGGGTGGTGGGGCGGGGTGGCTGCGGAACTTGCCGTACAGCCCGAGGTGCACGTGCAGCCGCTTGCCGCCGGTGAAGCGGTAGAACAGGTGCTTGCCGTAGGCCTCGACCACGTCGAGCCGGCGCCCGCTCAGCGCCTTGGCGCCGTCCGCAAATCGCCCCTGCGGCGAGAGCACCGTCAGCTTCTGCCCGGCGAACTGCTTGGTCTGGTCGCGGGCGATGCGGTGGATGACGTGGCCTTCGGGCATGGGGGATTCTAGCCGCCGTTGGCCGATAGGCTAGCCGGCTCCCCGTACGCGTTGTCGTGCACCTCGGTCCGCTCCTCCGCCGAGACCGCCGCCGACGGCGAGTCGTGGCGGACGAACCAGTTGTGGCGCACGTCGCAGGCCTCCTCGGGCACGCCCCGCACCTTGATCGGCAGCCGGGTGGACCGGAAGGTGTTGTTGGCGATCTCGATGCGCGTGCCGGCGGTGTTGGTGCCGTCGCCCCGGTCGTGGCCGCCGTGCATGTCGAAGCAGTGGCTGAGCGACTCGCCGAGCTCAACGTTGTGCCGGGCCACGTAGCCGCAGGACGGCCGCCCGGTGCCGGCGATGGAGTGCCGGTTCCAGTCGAACAGGCACCGCTCGATCAGGCTCGACGCGCGGTCATGGCACACGCCGTAGCCGAGTCCCTGGTACTGGCAGTGGTGGATCGAGCAGTGGTGCACATGGTGCCCCACGCCCGCCCGCAGGTGCACGCCCGCGTGGGCGAAGCCGCTGATCTCGCAGTTGTCGACCTCCAGGCGGTCGTGCTTCGTGACGACGCCGTCGGACGTGGGGAGCTTGTAGTAGTACTCGCGGAAGTCCTTGCCGTGCAGCTCGCGGGCCCGGGCGTGGTGGTCCAGGTACCGCTTGGTGTTGGGCCCCCGCAGCCGGATGCCGGTGATTCGCACGCCCGGCCCCTGCGGCTCGATCACGACCGGCGTGTCGAGCGCGTCGCTGGTGAAGAGGGCGCCCGGCGAGGTCTTGCCGTCGCGGTCGGCGCCGCGGTCGCTGGCCAGCGTGACGCCGGGGGGGACCTTGAGCACGAGCTTCTCGATGTAGATCCGTGCTGTGAGGTCGATCTGGGCGTCACCGGGGACGAACACCACGTCGCCCGCCTTCGACTCCTGGAGGGTGGCGAGCAGCTCGTCGAGCGTCGTCGCCGTGCGATCACCCTCCGTGACGGTCCGCGTGTAGCCCTCCCCGCCGCCGATCGGGCCGACTTCGTCGCCCTGGGCGCCGTAGAGCTGCCCGTCGAGCTCAACGAAGGTCGGTTCGGTGGCTGATGCGACTAGCGCACCGCACGACAAAGTGATTAACGCGGCGGTGAACCATGGGCGCAAGGCAATGACGGCTGGTGACACGGTGGGGCTCAACGGGGAGGGGTGATCGGGGGCTCTCTCAGCACTTCATGGTAGTGCAGCGAGCACACCCTCGTCGAGCGGCGACGTCGTAGGGTCGCGGTCGCTAGTGCCTCCGTCCGCCGGCCCATGCGAGATTTGTTCCCGCTTCGCAAGTCAGCCGCGCGGAGGTTCGCCTACTTCCAGTCGTAGACGGCCAAGGCGTTGAGCTCGCGAACGAAGATCTTGCCATCGCACACCGCTAGGTGCGCCCAGGTCTCGTCGTTGGCGACCTTGCGGCGGTCGAGCACCTCGAACGCTTCGGGGGTCGCACGGAACAGGATCAGCTCGCCGTCCGACCGCAGCGCGAGCACGTTGCCGCCTACCACGACGAGACTTTGGTACTTCCCTTCGGGCCTGCTCCGCCAGGCCTCCTCTCCGGTGCGGAGGTCGACACACTGCAGACGCTCGTTCTTCAAGTGCATGTACAGGTAGTCGCCCACCACCACGGGCGATGACATGTACGCCTGTGCGCTGTTTGACCACCGCTCATCCAGGGTAGGGTCGGCGCCCTCTGTGACTTGCCAGAGCTGCGACCGGCCCGAGTGGGCGCTCGTGAAGAACTGATCTTCGTAGACGGTGGGGGTCATGATGTTCATCCCGCGGTAGGCCTGGATCGGCTGCGACCAACGCACCTGGCCTGAGTCGGGGGCGATGCCGAGCAACTCCTCACGCGCCTGCACGACGAGAAGCTGCTCGCCGGCTACCGAGCCGATCCACGGCGAGCTAAACGCGTCGCCCGACTTGTCGGCAATCCGCCAGATGGTCTTGCCGGTCTGCGCGTCCACCTTCACGATGCTGTGCCCCATCTGTGCGTACAGGGATCCCTCGTGCAGTAGCGGCGAGGACGCGGCGCCGAACTGCGGCGGCTCAACGGATAACTCGGCAGGGAAGTCGACCCGCCAGAGTTCCTCGCCGGACTCAACGTCGATCGCCACAAGCACGTCGAGCATGCCGACGACAGAGAGCGTCTGTCCGTCGCAGGCTGGCGTCGCACGGATCCAGCTGCCGTTGGACGCGGCAAAGAACGGGACCTGCATCGCGCCGGGCCACTCCAACTCCCACAGCTTCTCGCCGGTGTTGCGGTCGTAGGCCGACGCAACTTCGGTTTTTTCGCCGCGTGTCTCGGTGGTGAACACACGATCGCCCACGACAATCGGTCCGGAGTAGCTGGGACCGAGTTCTTTCCGCCAGGATAGCTGAAGGTGTTCCTCGCCGAGTGAAGTCGGCCACTTGCCGTCCGGTGCGTGCGCGTCGCGGTTCGTGCCCCGCCACTGCGGCCAGTCGGCTTCGGCCCGGACGACCAGAATCGACAGGGAGAGCGCCGCGATGCTGAGGCAGGAGAGCGTCCGGAGAGGGGGCATGGTTTGCTTTCCGTGGGCTAAGGGATCGGGCGAACACGGCAAGGACGAGACCGGGTGGGTCGAGCTGCGGTCGGCCTAGTCGGCCTGGCCACGTGGCCCACTCTTCTTGACCGTAGGGTCCACGCTCGATTCGGACAGTAGATAACCACGGGCACAATCAAAAAAGGCGTCCGGTCCTGCGGGACGCAGGACCGGACGCCTTTGGGTCTGTTCGCTTGCCAGGGCGCGCCGACGCAGAGGATCCGTCGGCCGTTAGGCCTGTGGAAGCTAGGAGGGCTCCTTACGCAGGTCCAGCCACTCGGTGTGGAACATCTCGCCCCGCGGCTTGTCGGTGCGCTCGTACGTGTGGGCGCCGAAGTAGTCCCGCTGGCTCTGCAGCAGGTTGGCCGGCAGGATCTCGCGGCGGAAGCCGTCGTAGTAGGCCAGAGCGGTGTAGAACGCCGGCACGGGGATGCCCAGCAGGGCGGCCTGCGACACCACGTGACGCCAGGCGTCCTGGCACTTGTCGACCGCGCCAGCGAAGTAGAAGTCCAGCAGCAGGTTCTCCAGGTTCGGGTTCTTGTCGAACGCCTCCTTGATGCGGTCGAGGAACACGGCGCGGATGATGCACCCGCCCCGCCACAGCATGGCGCACTCGCCGTAGTTGAGCGGCCAGTCGTGCTCGGCGGCGGCCGCCTGCAGCTGCACGAAGCCCTGCGCGTAGCTGACGATCTTCGACGCGTACAGCGCCTGGCGGACCTGCTCGATGAACTGCTTGCGGTCGCCGTCGTACTTGGGCGAGGGGCCCTGGAGCACCTTGGCGGCCTTGACGCGCTCGTCCTTGCGGGCCGACAGGCCGCGGGCGTAGACCGCCTCGGTGACCAGCGTGCTGGGCACGCCCAGGTCGAGCGCCAGCTGGCTCATCCACTTGCCGGTGCCCTTGGCGCCGGCGCGGTCCAGCACCAGGTCAACCATGAACTGGCCGGTCTCGGGGTCCTTGACGCTGAAGATGTCGCGGGTGATCTCGATCAGGTAGCTGTCGAGGTCGCCGGTGTTCCACTCGGCGAACACGTCGTACAGCTCGTCGTTGGTGAGGCCCAGGCCCTCCTTGAGCATCGAGTAGGCTTCGCAGATGAGCTGCATGTCGCCGTACTCGATGCCGTTGTGCACCATCTTCACGTAATGCCCGGCGCCGCGGGGTCCGACCCATTCGCAGCACGGGATGTCGTTGTTGGGGCCCACCTTGGCGGCGATCGCCTGGAAGATCGGCTTGAGGTGCGGCCAGCTGTCGGGCGATCCGCCCGGCATCATGCTGGGGCCCTTCAATGCGCCCTCCTCGCCGCCGGACACGCCGGTGCCGGAGTACAGGAAGCCTGCCTCCTCGACCTCCTTGGTGCGGCGCTCGGTGTCGGCGTAGTAGGTGTTGCCGCCGTCGATGATGATGTCGCCCGGCTCCAGGAGCGGCTTGAGCGAGTCGATCACCGCGTCGACCGCGGGGCCGGCCTTGACCATCATCATCACCTTGCGAGGCCGCGCCAGGTTCTTGACCAGCTCCTCCAGCGAGTGGCACCCGACGAACTGCTTGCCCTTGGCCCGGCCGTTGATGAAGTCGTCCACGACGCTCGTCGTGCGGTTGTAGACGGCAACCTTGTTGCCGCGGCTCTCGACGTTCAGGGCCAGGTTTTCACCCATCACGGCGAGGCCGATCAGGCCAAAATCGCAAAGCTCAGACACGGTGGGTCCTTTCGGGAGGATCGTTGGGGGGCCGCCTAGCCCCATGATCTTGGGCCGCGGGCAGCCGATGGTCAATACACCGCCCGTCGGCAGGGAAGGGAACCGCCGGGTCGCACGCCCGTGGGGCGCAAACCAGGGAGCATCTCACGCAGAATCCTCGCGGGGAGCGGTCTGGCCCCTTTTGGACCCCGCCGGGGCTGGGGATACTGTCAGGCTCCTTTTTCTTGGCCCGCGACATTGAATAGGGTGGCTTCGCGCATGTCTGGCTTGTCTGTCCGTACCGACGATTGTGAACTCGATTTCGTCTCGCTCGGCGCCCTGGTGCACCGGCTCGACCCCGGCATCACGCCGTTCCGCAAGGCGACGAACTTCGCGGTGCACGTCTCGGGCGGCGAGTACAACTGCGCGGCCAACCTGGCCAGCTGCTTCGGCCTGAACACCGGCATCGTCACGGCGATGGTGGACAACGGCGTCGGCGAGCTGATCCAGACCCAGGTGCGGCAGATGGGCGTGAAGCCGTTCTACAAGCACTTCCAGCACGACGGCGTCCGCGGGCCCAACATGGCCGCCGTCTACAGCGACCGCGGCCACGGCGCCCGGGCGCCGGTGGTGTTCTACAACCGCGCCAACGAGGCCGCGGCCATGCTCAAGCCGGGCGACATCGACTGGAAGAACGTGTTCGACCGCGGCGTCCGCTGGTTCCACTCCGGCGGCATCTACGCGGCCCTGGGCGAGCACACCTCGGACCTGATTGTCGAGGGCGTGACCAAGGCCAAGGAGGCGGGCGCCATCGCCTCGTTCGACCTCAACTACCGCGCCAAGCTGTGGAAGACGCTGCCTGGCGGCGAGGCCCACGGCATCGAGATGAACCGCGAGATCGCCAAGCACCTGGACGTGCTGATCGGCAACGAGGAGGACCTGCAGAAGGGCCTCGGCCTGAAGGGGCAGGACGTCGAGAAGAAGGGCAAGCTCGACCCCAACGCGTTCTTCGGCATGATCGAGCAGGTCAAGGCCGAGTACCCCAACATCAAGATGGTCGCCACCACGCTCCGCGAGGTGCACTCCACCAGCCGCCACAGCTGGTCGGCCGTGCTGTGGCTCGATGGCGAGCGGTACACCTGCCCCACGATGGAGCTGGACGTGATCGACCGCATCGGCGGCGGCGACGGCTTCGCCTCGGGCCTGATCTACGGCATGCTCTCCGGCCAAGAGCCGGAGCAGGCCCTGCGGCTCGGCTGGGCCCACGGCGCGCTGCTCACCACCTACCCGGGCGATGTGTCGCAGGCCACGCTGGCCGAAGTCGAGGCGCTCGCCGAAGGCGGGTCGGCCCGCGTGCAGCGGTAGCCCCCACAAGCGGCAGCCTCAACACAGCCGGCCGCCCGTTCGTTCTCGAACCGTGGCCGTCAGGGAGCGGCCGGAGGGCAATGCCTGAAGAGCGACGCTTGACCGTACGTTAGCCGTGCGCCAAAGCGTCTTGGCAACTTGCAGCTACTGGATGCTCCCGAAGGGGCGCGGCCCGGTGATTGGCGCCTTGGCGACTGTCGATGTTAGTCGTCCTTGTTGGTGCGCACGTCGATCCACACCAGCCGGTGGTCGGTCGCGTTGATTGCTGCGGCGCCCGGCTCGCCGGGGGGCGGCCAGAACACGCCGCCCCCGACAACCACCAGGTCGCGTGACGGCAGGGCGTAGTCGACCCGCAGGTTGTTGAAGTCGTCGCCGCTGAAGTTGGCGGTGTCCTCCGCGGCGGGGCCGTGCTGGTCTCGGTTGAGGTCGGGGTGGGCCTGGCTTGCGAGCACGGCGCCGCGGCTCGTCGGCGGCCGCGTGGCGTTGACCCGCGGGTGCTCCAGCAGCTGCTGGATGGCGCCGAGCTCTTTGCCCCCGGCGTCGTGCGGGTCGGCGTTCAGGTCGCCCAGCACGACGAACAACGCGTCCGCCGGCAGACCGCCCCGCCGGCCGTTGTCGTCGACCACGTACCCCGAGCGGCCTGGGGTGAGGTAGTCGGCGATCAGCCGGATCTCGTCGTGGTTGCGGCAGCCGTTGCGGTCCTCGGGTCCGTCGAACGCCGGCGGCGTGGGGTGCGAGCAGAGCAGGTGCAGCCGCCCGCCGCCCGGCAGCGTGACCGGCACGTCCCAGTGGCTCTTCGACGAGAGCCTCAGCCGCGCGAGTTCCTCGCCCGAGTAGTACGGCTCGCCCGACGTTGGGTCGGCTGGCAGCTTGGCGCCGGGCAGGTCACGCCACAGGAGCTGCTGGAACGTTCGGGCGTGCTCGCGGTCGATCGGCAGCCGCGAGAGCACGGCCATGCCGTACTGCCCCGGGTAGCGTCCGAACCCCTGGCAGTCGGCCGGGCCGCCGGTGCGGCCGTCGCGGTCCAGGTCGAACGGCGTCGGCACGCCCGTGTTGACCGGGGCGGTGTAGGTGTGTGGGTAGTCGATCGGCTGCTGGCCGTTCTGGGGCTGCCGCAGGTACCGCTGGCGGAACAGGTCGACCACTGCGCCGTCCGCCGTGTAGTCGATCTCGTTCAGCAGCAGCAGGTCGGGGCGGACGCGTTGGATGACCTCCGCGATCTGCTTCGCCTGCGAGGACGCGCCGCCGCGGAGTTCGGTTTCCAGCTCGCCCGCCGCGTCGCGGTAGAACGAGATGTTGTACGTCGCGACGCGGACCGCGCCCTCGGGAGGGGCGGCCGCCGGCGCCGGTGAGCAGACCGCGGCGATCATGATCAGGCCGAGGGGCCCGCAGTAGTGCTTGGGCATCAGGGGCTCGTCGAGTGTGGTGTGGCAAATCTACGCCTAGAAGCATGACCTTGTTTCATGACGCAGGATAGGCGGGCCGGGGCGCCCCGTAGAAGTGTGCCTACCGATGGGCCGCTCAGAACTCACGGGTATCTCAACGTTACCGACGAGGCGACCGGGTGGTTTTTCCCGGTTTCGAGAACCGGGGGCGGCTTTCTCTCGTCGGTTCGGCTTTGTTGCTGAAACCGGCCACCTCGCGCGGTCTAATGAGGGGGCAGCCGATTACCCACCCATTGCCGGTGAGGCGTAGGCTGCTGCGCGGTGAGGTTTGACCGAGAAGAGAATCGATTGCGATTCTCTGCCCCTATGTCGGTGTCACGGACAATCTCGACGAGGCGAGAAGCCGGTGGGGTATTGTCCCATCGGCGCGCACAGAATCGGACAAAACCCCCAGCGGCCAAATCGGAGGGGATGGCGTAATGGCTTAATTGAAAAGCACTTACGGAGAACAGGGGGGGAGTTATGGCCCGGGTTTTGTCCCCTTCGCAGTGTTTGTGGACAAAACAAACCGGCCAGAACTGGTGTGACCGCTGCCGGCCGCGGCTCAATCGTACCCGGTGAGCTGATCGATCCGCTCGTCGATCTCGCGGATGAGCGCGAGGTAGCGGGCGTCGGTGGGGCTGCCGTACTGCTGCTGGAACTCGGCAGCCGACAGGCCCTCGGGCAGGTCGGCGAATGCCGGCATGAACGCGTAGCAGGTGAAGTCGTCGGCGATGTCGATGGCCGACAGCTCGCCGGACAGCACCGCCTGAGCGAAGCGGACGCCGGCGCGGTCGGCGGCCAGGTCGACGAAGCTGAAGCCGCTCTTGCGGTTGGAATCGAAGATTTCTTTCGCAACACCGATCGCGTGGGCCTGGTTGGCGTCGGTGGCGGCGGTCAGCGCGGCGGACACGAAGAAATGCTTGAGCAGGTCGTTCCGGCCGCACATGGTGGCCTGGCAGATGGTCGGCGCCCGCTTGGCGAGCGCTCCCGGTGGGTCGGCCTCGCGGACCAGTTGGCCGGTCGCGGGGAGGCTGCCGAGGACGAGCGTGTCGTCCAGCGCGATGCCGAGCCCCAGCAGGAGCGGCTTCCGCCCGCGGTCCCGCAGCACCGCGGTGTCGGCCGCCGCGTTGCGGACCAGCTCATCGGTCAGGTCGTCGCCGGTCAGGCGTCCGGCCTCTGGCAGGCGCTGGTTGGCCTGGCCGCTCTGGGTGATCGACTGCACGACCAGCTTGGCGAGCTCGCTGGTCGACGACCCCTTGGCGGTCTGCGTGCGGGCGGCGAAGCGGGCGGCGGACGAGTCTTGCGGCAGCGTCTTGGAGAGCGCGGTGTAGATCTGGTTGAGCCGCGAGAGGGTCGGCTCGGAGAGGTCGGGGAAGGTCTTGGCCCCGCGGCGGCGGACCTCCTCGCCGACCATCGACATGATGAGCGTGTTGACCGGGTCGAAGCGGATGCCGAAGCCCGTCTGGCGGCTCTGGCGGTCGCCCAGCACGGGGCGCATGACGCTGTCGGGCTCGGGGCTGTGGCTGGCGCCCAGGTAGTGGCCCAGCTCGTGGACCAGCAGCTCCAGCCGCTCGCGTTCGGACACGTGCTGCGACCACTCGCGGAGGAGGATGTGCGAGCTGAGCGGCCCCCGCGTGCCCCCCAGGTGCGTGCGGCCGCGGACCACCTGGTACTGACTGGTAAATCCGATGACGAGGGTGTCGCCGATGCGTGGGACTTCCTCTTCCAACTCCTTGAGCGATTTGGTGAAGTCGTTGGTGTCGTTATCGGAGTTCCAGCTGCCGGTGGACACCACACGGAACGTCATGCCGGAGTGGCTGAGCATGATCAGCGAGGCCATGTCGACCCGCCGGCGGAGCTTGGCGATCCACTGCTCGCGGCGGAGGGGCTCCTCCTCGTCGACACAGATTTTCACGTCCACCACTCCCGCCGGCGTGGTGCGCCCGCCGCCCGGCAGCGGCCGCGCGTGCGAGCCGGCTTCGCCCAGCCCGATGAGGTGCAGCTGCAGGCCCTGGTCGGTCTGGCCGAAGTAGTACGCGCTGTTGGCGTCCAGCTTGAAGCCGTTGACGCCCGACTGCGTGTTGAAATTGGCGTGCAGCGGCGTGTCGCTGAACAGCGGCACCACCTGCCCGCTGGTGAGCTGCAGGCGGTAGGGCTTGCCGCCGGTCGGCGAGATGGTGACCGGAACGGTTTCGCGCGTGCGGTTGGAGATCACCACGACGTCGGCCGCGGCGGGAAAGGACAGGACGAGCAGGGCGGCGGCTGCGAGCAGGGGGCGGTGCATACGGTCCATTGTAGCGCGGGGCGGCCGATCGGGCGAATAGATCGCTGCTAGTCGGATTCGGGCTCCACCACCAGCTCCAGGACGCCCGCCGCGGCGTCCGGTTGGGGCCAGACACGCAGCCGCAGCCGCTCGACCGTGATCGGCTCGGCCGGGTGCACCACGTTGAACTGGTCGGGCGTGACGCTGTAGTTGTCGGTGTTGTAGAGCTTGAACGGCGCCCAGTCGTCGCCGGCGGGGACCTCGAGAACCCACCGCTCGGGGACCTGGACGCCGCCGTGGTCGTCGTACCAGTAGACCTGCACGGTCCGCAGCGGCGTGGGCTGCTTGAGCTGAACGGTGAGCGTCTGCGGCTCGCCCCGCCGGGGCCAGCTGGTCCAGCGCGGGAGGGAGGTGTCGAACGAGTGCTTGGGCAGCCGCCCGTCGATCATCGCCTGCACGCTGTCCTGGTCGAAGGTGTGCGTCGCCTGGGCGGAGGCGAAGCGTTGGGCGTTGTCGTCGATCTGCAGCGCGCCGTCGCGGAGCGTCTGGGCGTTGTCCGGCAGCCACACCGCCATCGAGCCGGCGCCGCGGTTGTTCCAAGCAAAGTAGGGGATCAGGGTGGCGGTCGCGGCGTCGAGCGAGCCATCGCCCGACAGGGACTCCGCGGGGGTGGCAATCGCGGTGACTTGCAGGCCGTCGATTGTCAGGTCCCGGAGTTCCGCCTCGCGCCGCACCGCGTCGGCGCGGACGAGGTAGTTGAACGCGTGCCGCTGGTTGTCGGCCGATTCCAGGCAGTACACCAGGGGCCCACGCGACACGGCCAGCCGGCCGTGGTTGGCCTCAACTTCGGAGCGGCAGGCGGACGCGCGCACCGGCATGGGGAGTTCGAGCACCAGCTCATCGCCGGCGGACCACTCGCGTTCGATGACGGCGAAGCCGCGGTCGGCTGTGAAAGCGGTCTGCGTTCCGTTCACGGACAGGCGGGGCGCACGATCGGGCTTGCCCCCGGCGTAGCGGTACAGCTCGCCGGGCGCCAGGCGATCGGTGGTCCAGGTGGGGAGGCGGAGCCGCACGGCGAACCGGGCCGGGGTCTTGGGGTCGAGCTGCAAGCGGATCGTCCCGTCAAACGGATAGTTGGTTTCCTCGGTGATCTGGGTTTCCACACCACCGAGTTTGGCCTTGGTTCTGCACGCCGCGAACAGACAGAGCGACAGGCCCTCGGCGTCGGTGGCGAACAGCATGCCGGGGATCTGCGGGATCAGCCTTGCCAGGTTGGTGGGGCAGCAGGCGGTGCCGAACCAGGGGGAACGCTCCGGGCGGCCGTGGTTGAACGGGCGGAACCCGTCGGCGGCGAGCGGGTTGACGTAGAAGAACCGGTTGCCGGCCAGGTTCATGCCGGCCAGCGCGTTGTTGTACAGGGCCAGCTCAGCGACATCCAGGAACTTGGCGTCCTGCTGCTTAAGGAACATCCGCCAGTTGAAGAACACGTTGCCGACAGCGGCGCAGGTCTCGTTGAACGCATCGGCGTTGGGCAGCTCGTACTCGGGCCCAAAGCCCTCGATGCCGTGCACCGCGCCCAGGCCGCCGGTGATATGCATCCGCGTGTCGACGATGCTGCGCCAGATGTCCTGGAGAGCCTGGTCGTAGTGGTCGACGCCCAGCATCGCCCCGACGTCGGCCATGCCGGAGTACAGGTACGTGGCCCGCACCGCATGGCCCGCGGGCACCTGCTGCTGTGTCACCGGTCGGTGCTGCTGCGCGTAGCTGGGCGAGTTGACGCCTTGCCCGTCGGGCGCGTACGTGACGCCGCGGATGTCCAGCAGCCGCTGCGCGGTCTTGAGGTGGGTGGGATCGCCTGTGGCTTCGGCCAGGCGGACGAGTGCGAGCTCGATCTCCTGGTGCCCCGGCGCCTGCATCACGGGCTTGCCGCCGTTGTAGTTGGGGTCGCCCTCGAAGAACACCCGCCGCACGTGCTTGGCATTCTTGTCCGCCACGTCCAGCAGCCGGCGTTTGCCGGTTGCGCGGTAGTAGGCGACCGCGGCCTCGTATAGGTGCCCGACGATGTACAGCTCGTGGCTGTGGTCGACGTAGGTGTACCGACCGTCGCCCATCATGCCGATGGCCAGATCGGGGTAGAGGGTCCGCGTGGCGTTCAGGTAGCCGTCGGGCTCCTGAGCGCCGGCCACGACCTCGATGATGGCGTCCATCTGCCGCTCCAGCTCGGCGTCGCGTTCCAGGGCCAGCAGGTACGCGGCGCCCTCCATCACCTTGAACAGGTCGCTGGTGCGGAAGCGGTGGGGCGGCGGAGGGTTCTGGAGCTCCTCGCCGGCCAGCAGCCGGGCGGCTGCGCGGAGGTCGCTAAGGGCCTCCTCGGTTTTCTCGAATGCGTAGGGCGTCAGCACCCGCCGCTGGGTTTCCAGCCTGGGCAGCCAGAACGAGTCCTGCAGTCGGACTCGCTCGAACGAAACCGGCTTGAGCGGGTAGCCCGGCGCCTCGGCGGCGGGGCAGGGCAGAGGAGCGGAAATCGCCGCCAGCGCGGCGGCAGCGTACAGCAGGAGGGGGAGCTTCACGGATGGTGCACTCTGGTCGAAGTCGAAGGATCCGCGTGCTGCGGAAAACCCCATCAACGGCCAGGAGCGGGGACCCAGATTCTACCCCAACCGGCGGCCGCAACGCCACCGCCGCCAGTCACGGCGTTAGCGGGCGATGATGCCCGACGCGGCCGCGTCGATGCCCTTGAGCAACGACGTAAACGCCTCGCGGTTGGGCGCCGCCTCGAGGGCCACTTTGCGGGTCACGAGGTCCTTTTCAACCAGCTCAAACAGCGAGTAGTTGAAGTCTCGCATGCCGGAGTCGCGGTAGCCGTGCAGCACCGCGTGCAGGTCCTCGTCCTCTTCCTCCATGATCTTCCGCTGCACCACCGAGTTGTTCAGCAGCACCTCGGTGGCCGGGTACCGCGATCCCTCCACCACGCCGGGAAGAAGACGCTGGCACATGATTGCCCGGAGGCTGTTGGCGAGCGACGAACGCACGAACGCGTGGTCCGACCGGTCAAAGAACTCCAGGATCCGGGCGAAGCTGAGCGGCACGTCGGCGCAGTGGAGCGAGCCGAGCACCAAGTGGCCTGTTTCAGCCGCCTGGATGGCGGCCAGCACGGTCTCGCGGTCGCGCATCTCGCCGATGAGGATCATGTCCGGGTCCTGGCGGACCACTACCCGCAGCGCGTCGGGGAAGTTCCGCACGTCCGAGCCGATCTCGCGCTGCGAGATGATCGACTTGTCGCCCTCGAAGTGGAACTCGATCGGGTCCTCGATTGTGACGATGTGCAGTCCGCGGGTGCGGTTGATCTGGTCGACCATGGCGGCCATGGTCGAGCTCTTGCCGGATCCGGTCACGCCGCACACCAGCACCAGGCCCTCGCTGGTGTTGTTGATCACGTCCCGGTACACGTCGGGCAGGTTGAGGGTGTTGAAGTCGCTGATCTCTGACTGCACCCGCCGCATCGCGACGTGCGTGTCGCCCTGGGACTTGAAGATGTTGATGCGGAACCGGTCGCCGCCGGGGATCTGGGTCGAGAAGTCGAGCGCGCCGTTCTTGTCGTACTCGCTCAGCCGGCCCTCGGGCGCGAGCGGCAGCACCATGCCATTGACGAACGCGGAGTCCGGGATGGGCGGCATCTGCACTTTCCGTAGGTGGCCGCCGATCCTTACGTGCGGCGCGTAGCCGGTTTTGATGTGCAGGTCCGACGCCTTCGTCCGTGAGACGAAGTTGAGCAGGTTGCTCATGACCTGCGCGGGGGGCGTCGTGAGGGTTTCCGACTGCGTGTCCGGCGCCACGCCGGATTCCGCCGGCATCTCACCCATCGAGGCATCCATACGGACACTCCCGTGCGGCGTTAGAAGAGGAGACCGCGACCAGCCCCGCGCCGTCGGGGCGGCGTCGCTGGCGGGGCCAGGCGCCCCGCGGGTGGCGGCCGGCCGAACGGCCGGGCGTCAACCTTCAGTGTACGCTCGGCCGCCCGCATTGCCAAAAGCAATCGGGGCGAATCGAACGGATCGGCCGGTAGCCAAGCCCGGGCTGCCAGACTTGGCGACTGCTACTCGCCCCAGGCGGAGCGGAGGCGGTGCACCTCCAGCGAACGCAGCGTTGTAGCCTGAGGCGCCGAAAGGCGGACGCCCCGGCCCTGCTTGCTAAGATCGGCGTAATGGGTCGAGACCGCTGCGCCGTGGTTGGCGAACAGCTCGACCGACGCCCGGTCGACCAGCACCCGCAGCGCGGCCACGCCGTCGACTGGTGGCGCGGGGAGCGTGGCGCCGGCGTAGTGGAAGGCGCCGTCCCGGTACTCGATCTGCTGGCCCCGGACCTCAACGGTAAGCTGGGTGGCCGCGCCGGCGTTGAACTCAACTTGCACGTCGAGCAGTTCGCCGCTGAAGTCCGCGAGCGAAGCGTTGGCGGTCTGGACCGACGACTCGCCGATCGCGACCGACTCCGCGTACAACTCCTCGATCTCAACGACTGGCCAGCGGTACAGCCGCGGGCCCTCGCCGGTGGTGCGTAGCTCCAGGGTGGAAGGGAAGCTCATCTGCATGTTGAACGGCATCCCGGCCCGCACAAAGGGGACCTCCTCGCCACCACGCATCCAGCCGATAATGACCGTGCGGCCGTCCGGCGAGTTGTTGAACGTTTGGGCGGCGTAGTAGTTGGGGCCGTGCTCGCCGCGGAGGGCGTCGGTTTCTGAGCGGAACTGCTTGCCGTCGAAGGAGCCGACCTCGTACTCGAAGCTGGCGTCGTAGATCACCCACTTCTTGTTGTCCGGGTCGCCGTCGACGGGCAAATGCACCAGGTCCATGCACTCGAACACCCAGTCGCGGTCGAAGCGTCCCACCTCGGTCCAATTCCGCAGGTCGGGCGAGTTGAAGATGAGCACGCGGCCGGGCTTGCCCTGCTTGACCCACAGCACCATAACCCATTGGCCCGACGGCTGATGGAAGAACACCTTGGGGTCGCGCTCGCCGGGGTCGTAGCCCTGATTGCCAACGACCGGCTTCCCGCCGTTGACCAGCTCAAAGGTGCGTCCGCGGTCGGTGCTGTACGCCAACGCTTGGGTGAACGGCTCGCGGGCGTGGGTAAACGCGGCGATCAGAGTCGGCGTCTGGCCCGTTCGGACACCGAGCACGTCCTGATGGTCAACCACCGCGGTGCCGGAGTACATGGTCCCGCCGCCGTACGGCAGCAGGGCGTGCGGCAGTTGCCGCCAGTGGACCATGTCGGGGCTCACCGCGTGGCCCCACGTCATGTTGCCCCACTCGTTGCCTAGGGGATTGTGCTGGAAGAACAGGTGGTACTCCCCGTCCAGGTACACCATGCCGTTGGGGTCGTTGATCCAGTTCTTGCGGGAGGTGAAGTGGAACTGAGGCCGCAGCGGCTGGTCGTAGCCTGCGTCGGCGTACGATGCGAACGTGCGAAAATGCGTCGTGCCATCGAGCTTGTCAGCAGGGACCCCGGCCGGCTGATCGCTGAGACGGATGTCGTCGACATTGATGTGCCCCCAGCCGCCGGCGTGACGATCGACAATCTGGATCACCGCCGCTTTGCCGCGCAGTGGCGTTACGTCCCAGTACACCCGCACTAGCTCCTCGCTTCCGCCGGGCGCCTGGTTGGGGCCGGTCGCGGTGCGAACCACTCGGCCGTCCACCAGCAGGTTGACGCACGTCTGGCCCGCGTGGCCGCCGCCGCCGATCAGCATGTGGAGGAAGTCGCTGGTCACCTCGAACGGGGGCGAGCTGAGCATGCCGGTGGCGGCGTCGCCCCCAGTGAACGAGTTCACCAACCGCCCACCCTGGAAGCCGGTGACCTCCATCTGGCCGAGCAGCGTGCCGCGGGCCGGGCCGGCGCCGAACGCGTCGCCCTCGATACGCCATTCCCCATAGGTGTCCGACTCGAAGTCGGCAATCAGTCCACCACGCGGCGGTAACGCTGCCTGTTCCGCGAACAGGCACGCGGGCGGAATCACGGCGCCGACGGCGCAGAGAAGGGGGGCGAACTGAACGCGGGACGGCATGGGCGGCTTCCTGGGGGCTCCGCCCGCAGGGGGCGGCGGTTGCAGCGGGAACGCCCACTATAGCAGGCGGCGCGGGGCAGGGGCGGAAACCCTACTCGATCGCGGCCTGCAGCTCCTGCATCGCGAGCTGGTCCCGCACCTGGCCGCGGTGCGCGAACACGCCTTGCAGGTTGCGGAGCGAACGGAGTAGCCAGTCGGAGGGGCTGGCGATAGCGAGCGTGGCGGGCGTGGCCCGCTCCTGGCGGCCGGTGGCGCCGGAGATCAGCTCGATGGTCTCGTGCTCGTTGAGCAGGACGCCTCCGTGGAATGGGTCGACGAACAGCGTGTGGTCCGTCGCGCCCTCGTAGATTGTCACCGACGCGAGGAAGTGCCCCGGCGCGTTGATACCTTCCACCCGCAGTCCGACCAGCGAGGCGATCGTGCGGTACACCAGCGTCAGCGAGATGGGGATTCCGCGCCGGGTCCGCAGCACGTCTGGCAGGTAGCTGTTGGCCGGGTTGTAGTAGTCCGTGCTGTTGCCGCGGAACCCCGCCACCTCGAACATCACGTCGTGCAGGTGCGCCAGCAGCGCCTGGTCGGTCCGCGAGCGGACCCGCGATCGCACCGCGCCCGCCAGCTTGTTGATCGCTTCGCAGGCGTCGTCGATTGAGGCCTCGGGCCGGGAGTGCAGGGCGATGGCCGACGCCGCCCGGAAGAGCCCGAGCGGGCGGTGGATCTCGTGCAGCTCGTGGACGAACGAGTGGTACGCCAGGGGGCTGCAGTACGCGGGAGAGCTGGGCAAGGGTAGTCGCTCGCTTGGGGGACCAGGGGGCGTCTACGCGGTAGTTTCGCTCTCCGAATCGAAACTTGCAAGCAATCCGCCCACGCCGCACGGTTCCGCCGCGAATGGCCGGCGGATACCATGGTGTTCGCGAGTGTGACGCCCATCCTGGCGGATGCGCCGGTCTATTTCCTTGCAGTATCTTGCGTTTCACCTTATGCCATCCCAGAAGTACCCCCGCGTCGCGAGCCTCAAAACCGCCGACGCGTTCCTCGCCCGGCTACAGGAGCTGGGCGTCTCGCTGCCGTTCGATGAAGAGGTGACCCCAGGCGAGGCCGGAACGCTGGCGGCGCCGATCGAGTGGTCCGGCGGCACGATTGGCAACCGGTTCTGCATCCTGCCGATGGAGGGCTGGGACGGCGAGACCGATGGTCGCCCCACTGAGCTGACGAAGCGCCGCTGGAAGAACTTCGGCCTGTCCGGCGCCAAGCTGCTGTGGGGCGGCGAGGCGGTGGCCGTGCAGCCGGAGGGACGCGCCAACCCCAACCAGCTGATGATCAACGAGCACACGCTCGCCGGTATCGCCGAGTTGAGGCAGATCGCGCTGGACGCACACCAGACGCAGTTCGGCTCGACCGACGACCTGCTGCTCGGGCTCCAGCTGACGCACTCGGGGCGGTTCGCTCGTCCCCACGACAAGAAGGTCATCGAGCCCCGCATTGCGTACCACCACCCGGTGCTCGACAAGCGGTTCAACGTGCAGGGCGACGGCCCGCTCCTGACTGACGACGACCTCGATCGCCTGGTCGACGATTTCATCGCCGCCGCCAAGCTGGCGCAGCAGGTCGGCTTTACGTTTGTCGACATCAAGCACTGCCACGGCTACCTCGGCCACGAGCTGCTCTCCGGCTACGACCGCCCGGGCAGGTACGGCGGCGACTTCGAGGGGCGCACCCGCCTGCTGCGGAACGTCACCGCTGGCATCCGCGCCGAGGCGCCAGGCCTGGCGATTGGCGTGCGGCTGAGCGTGTTCGACTTCACGCCGTTCGAGCCGGGCGAGGCAAACATCGGCGCCCCGTCGGCCTCGGCGCCCTACGGCTGCGCCTTCGGCGGCGACGGCACCGCCGTTGGCATCGATCTGGCCGAACCGAAGAGGTTTCTCGAGCTGCTGAAGCACCTCGGCATCGACCTGCTGTGCAGCACCGCCGGCAGCCCCTACTACAACCCGCACATCCAGCGGCCCGCCTACTTCCCGCCCTCGGACGGATACCTGCCGCCCGAGGACCCGCTGGTGGGCGTCGCGCGGCAGATCGCCGCCACCGCCGAACTGAAGGCGGCCCACCCGGAAATCGTGGTGGTCGGCTCCGGCTACTCGTACCTGCAGGACTGGCTGCCGAACGTCGGCCAGGCGGTGGTGCGGCAGGGCATGGCCGACAGCATCGGCTTGGGGCGGATGGTGCTCTCCTACCCGGACCTGCCGGCCGACGTGATCGCCGGGCAGACGATGCAGCGGAAGAAGATCTGCCGCACGTTTAGCGACTGCACCACGGCCCCGAGGAACGGGATTGTGTCGGGGTGCTACCCGCTCGACCCGTTTTACAAGGACATGCCCGAGCGGGAAGAGCTAGCCCGCATCAAGAAAGAGACCGTGCCCACCTAGCCGCGCTCGAACCACCATCAAAAAAAACAAACCCTGTGCGGGACGCCCGACCGAGTCGGCGTCCCGCACAGGGGTTGTTTGCTTGGGCCTTCTGGCCGCAGAAGCTGGGGATCAGGGACTTGAACCCCGACTAACGGAATCAGAATCCGTCGTGCTACCGATTACACCAATCCCCAAGAGAACGGCGAACGAAATAGGTTAGGTCGCAGAGCCAAAAAATGCAAGGCGGGTCGGCCCGTCGAATCGGCGGGTGACCTGCGGAAACGCCCGCTGCTTACTTGTCGGCTGTGCCCACCCAACCCGCCAGTTTGCCAGCCTTGAAGGCCATGAAGCGGTCGGCCTCGATCGCCGCCCGGGCGTCGGCCATCAGCCGCTGGTAGTAGGTGAGGTTGTGGATCGATAGCAGGATCGGGCCCAGCATCTCGCCGGCGGTGAACAGGTGCCGCAGGTAGCCCCGGCTGTGGCGGCAGGCGGGGCAAGGGCAGTCCTCCTCGAGCGGCCGGGTGTCTTCTGTGTGGCGGGCGTTGCGGAGCCGCAGCGGTCCCTCGTCGGTGAACGCCAACGCGTTGCGGCCGTTGCGGGTGGGCATCACGCAGTCGAACATGTCGACGCCGCGGCTGATCGACTCGAGCAGGTCCCGAGGCGTGCCGACCCCCATCAGGTAACGAGGGCGGTCGTGGGGCAGGGCGGGGCAGGTGTCGTCGATCGTGCGGTCCATCTCGTCGGCGGACTCGCCGACGGAGAGGCCTCCGATCGCGTACCCCGCGAAGTCCATCTCGGACAGCCGCGCCGCGCACTCGGCGCGCAGCCCAGAGTCGAGTCCGCCCTGGACGATGGCGAACAGCGACTGGTCCGGCCGCGAGGCATGTTGCAGGCACCGCTCTGCCCAGCGGATGCTCCGCTGCATCGCGTCGACGATCGCGTACCGGTCGGCGGGCAAGGCGATCACGTGGTCCAGCACCATCGCGACGTCGGCTCCCAGGTGCTCCTGGATCTCGACCGATCGCTCCGGCGTCAGGTGGAGGGCGGCGCCGTCGATGTGCGAGTGGAACCGGGCGCCCTCCTCGGTGATCTTGACCTTCTTGGCGAGGCTGAAGATCTGGAAGCCGCCGCTGTCGGTGAGCATCGGGCCCCGCCAGCCCGACATGGCGTGCAGCCCGCCCAGCTTGGCGACAACCTCCTCGCCAGGCCGGAGCGCCATGTGGTAGGTGTTGCCAAGCACCATCTGGGCGCCGGTCTCGCCGAGGCGGCCGATGTCGACGCCCTTGACCGTGCCCACCGTGCCGACCGGCATGAAGGTGGGTAGGTCAACCACGCCGTGCGGCGTGCGCAGCGTGGCGCGACGGGCGGCGCAGTGCGCGTCGGTGTGGTGCAGCTCGAACGTGACGGCGTGCGCGGCCAACGGATGACTCGACCCGGCGATCAGTCGCCGCGGAGCTTCAGGTTGGCCTGGGTCAGCTTCTCGCGGACCTCGTTGAGGCTTGTCACGCCGAAGTTCTTGCACTCCAGCAGGTCGTCGCCGGTGCGGCGGACCAACTCGCCAATCGTGGTCAGGCCCAGACGCACCATGCACTTACGCGCCCGGACCGACAGGTTGAGGTCCGAGATGGGGCGGTCCAGCAGGGCCCGCTCGTCCGGCGACAGCGAGTCGGGGTCGTAGGAAGTCTCCTCCTCGCGCTTCTGGCCGGCGAACATGCCGAGCTCCAGGCCCTTGGAAGAGAGCATCTCGCGGATCTCAACCAGCGAGGTCTCGCCGAAGTTCTTGCTGGACAGCAGCACCTGCTCGGAGGTCTCGGTCAGGTCGCCGAGGGTCATGATGCCCATCTTCTGCAGGCAGTTGCGGCTGCGGACGGAGAGTTCGAAGTCGGTGACCGGGATGCCCAGCACCTGGCTCAGGCGGTCCTGGCGGCGGCGGGCCTCCTCGTCGTAGTACATGTCGCGGCTGGCGTCGGCGTCGCGGAAGAACAGCCGGGCGCGGGGGTGCGACGGGAACGAGTCGAGGATCCGACGGTAGCAGGCCTTGGCCCGCTCGTGCTGCTCCAGGTCCTCGTACAGGATGCCGAGGTTGAGCAGCGTGCCGACATGCGAGGGGAACTGGACCGACGCCCGCTCGTACAGCTCACGGGCCTCCTGGTCGTTGCCGTGGCGGTCGTTCTCTAGGGCCAGGCCGAACAGGGCGCCGGCGTGGCTATCGTCGACGCTCACGGCCCGCTCCAGGTAGGCAACCACCTCGTCGCGCGAGCCGCCCATTGCCTGGACCGTGGCGGAGCGCTGGTACAGGTACTCGGCGGTCTGCTCGACCGCGCCCGAGAGCGAGTCGAGCAGCTTAAGGGCCTCCTCAGGCTGCTTGTCGTAGCGGAGCGCCTCGGCCTTGGCGAGCGCCACGGCGCCCGGCTCGTAGCCGGCGCGTTGGGCCGAGTCGTACGCCGCCACCGCCTCGGCGTACTTGTCGAGCGCGAGGTTCGCCTTGCCCAGGTAGAAGTGGGTCAGGGCGCCGCCATCAGCGTGCGAAAGCGTCTCGATGGCGTCGGAGTACTGGCCCAGCAGGTACTGGCACACGCCCAGACGGGCGGCCGTGGCCGGCGTCCGGTTGGGCTGCTCTTCCAGCTCTGCCACCGCCTCACGCAGCTCGCGGTACTTGCTGTAGTTGGACGAAATGGTCCGGGTGATTTCTTCAATCTCGCGCGGGCCAAAGGCCGCGGTGGAAAGCACAATCTGCTTGACGTCTGCTTCTAGACCGGTCGACATGGAAGGGGAGGCTCCGTGGTCTCGGATGACGGCCACTCCACGGTTCCGGCGTTCTGGACGACCCAGGCCAAGCCACGACGGGCGTGCTTGCGGGCCATGCGGCCCGGCGCCTGAGGGCCTTGCGGCCGGAAAACGGGTGGGGAAAGAGCCAGCGGCGGGAGTCGAACCCGCAACCCCCGCATTACGAATGCGGTGCTCTGCCGATTGAAGCTACGCTGGCCCACTGCGGACAGGATGCCGCAAGCCCAGAATTCTAGGCGCTCGGCACGTTTCCTGCAATCGGGATGGGCGTTAGAGGGCCGCGGTCTGGCTGGACGCCGCCTTTTCGGCCTCTGACGGAGCTGCCGACTCAGATTCTGTCGGGGTTGCCTGCGTCCCTTGGCAGGGGAGAGGGTCGGCGGTGTCGCCGCGGATGGCCGAGCCGTTGTGCAGGTACTGGGCGCCGGGTTTGGCGGCTCGGGCGCTGTACAGGGCCGCGTCGGCCCGGGCGAGCATCCCCTTGGCCGTTTCCCCGGGGAGCGCTTCGGCAACGCCGCAGCAGACCTGCATCCCGAGCTGCACCTCGATGGTGGCGCGGAACCGGCGGCCGAACACGCTAGCCCCGGAGAGGGGTGTCTTGGGCATCACGACCACCAGCTCGTCGGACCCGTAGCGGGCGGCGAAGTCGCTGCCGCGCAACTGCTGGGTGACCGCCTTGCCGAGTTGGGCCAGAGGGGCGCCGTGCGACGCGTCACGGTCCGCCGAGACCGATTCGATGCTGATCATCGCTACCGAGCAGACCGGCTCGTGATCGCGCGTCGCGCGTCGGGACAGCAGCACCTCGAGCTGCTCTTCGAGCGCCCGGCCGTTGCTTAGTCCGGTGAGCGGGTCGATCCGGCTGGTGGTGTAGTGGGCGAGCGACTGCGACTGCTGGCGGATCTTGTCGTACGCCAGCGACAGCTGGCCGGCCAGCTCGAGGGTTGGCCCAAGGATCGTCTCGGCCTCCTCGCGAAGGCGCTTCCACGCTTTCGACTCTCCGTCGGTGGCGGCGGCCCGCAGCTGCTTCTTGAAACGCTCGACCTGGGTGCGGTGGTAGGCCAGGTCGCTGCGGAGTTCGCCAGCGATGCTCTCGAGCTCGGTGGCGATCGCGGTTGCCCGCTGGATGTCCTCTGAAACATCAGCCGGTTCTAGCGTCTTTGTCGAGCGACGCCCGAACAGGTAGCCGAGCACGGCCACGGCGCCCAGAGCGACTGTCTCCGAGATTCCGTACGACGACAGCTGGCTAAGTGAGTCGATCATCGGTTGGGGCCACTGGGGCGTAGGTTCAGTAACTGCTGCGGGAGCCGAAACCCCGCATGCAGAGGAAGCCGAGCACCGTCACCGCGGCCAGCACAATCATCCACTCGTCGCGGCTGAGGGTGTTGAACCAACGCCAGGTGTCTCCGGGCACGTTGTTCAGGCGTTCGGTCAGGTACTGCATGGCAGGCAATGTCAGGGAAGGGCGGGGCAGGGCACGCTACCCCAAGCATAGGACAGGACCGGCCAGCCGCCGGCCGGCCGCCGCTGTTCGCCGAGCTGTGGCCCCAATCGGCGAGGCCGCGTCGCCCCGACCCGCACGACCCGACCAACCCGCCGAGCCCAAGGCGGGGCTCCGCCCCGACCCGGGGAGCGGCCGGGATCTGCCCCAAGTGATTCCCGGTTGATAAACTGTGGGTTTTCCCTGAAACCCGCGACCGCGAGCCCTAAGTCGGAACCATGGCCCAGCCTTTGAAGATTGCACAGATTGCCGGAGACGGAATTGGCCCCGAAGTGGTGGGCGCGTCGCTCGAGGTGCTGCGGGCCGCGGCCCCGGGGTGCGGCTTGGACTACCAGGTTACCGAGTTCCCGTTCTCCGCGGCGCACTTCCTTGAGACCGGCCACGTTCTGGATGACCAGGACATCCAGACCCTCCGCGGTTTCGACTCGATCCTGCTGGGCGCCGTCGGGGGGCTGCCGAACGATCCCCGCCTGGCGGGGGGCGTGATCGAGAAGGGGATCCTGCTGAAGCTGCGGTTTGAACTCGACCAGTACATCAATCTCCGCCCGGTCAACCTCTACCCCGGTATTGAGACCCCGCTCAAGGGCAAGACCGACGAGCACATTAACTTCGTCTGCGTACGGGAGAACACCGAGGACCTGTACTGCGGCGTCGGTGGGTACGTGCGTAAAGGGACCCCTCAGGAGGTCAGCAACCAGACGATGGTCTCGACCCGGTTTGGGGTGGAGCGCTGCATCCGTTACGCGTTTGAGCTAGCCAAGACCCGTGAGCGGAAGCATCTCACGCTGGTGCACAAGACGAACGTCCTCACGTTCGCCGGCGACACCTGGCACCGGGCGTTCAGGGAGATCGCCGAGGAGTATCCCGGCGTCGAAACCAACTACCACCATGTCGACGCCTGCTGCATGTTCATGGTCCAGCGGCCTGAGGTCTACGACGTGATCGTGGTGCCGAACATGTTCGGCGACATCATCACCGACCTGGGCGCCGCCATCGCCGGCGGGATGGGCATCGCCGCCAGCGGCAACCTGAACCCGGACGGCGACGCGCCGTCCATGTTCGAGCCGGTGCACGGCTCGGCGCCCGACATCGCCGGACAGAACCTGGCCAACCCGATTGCGACGATCGACTCGCTCGGCCTGCTGCTCCGTGAGACCGGCCGGATCAAGAGCAACGCTGCGGCGGTTCAGTGCGGCGAGCAGATTGGCGCCGCCGTTAAGAAAGTCACGCCGAAATTCGCCGGGAAGAGCCTTGACCGGTCCGACTACGGCACCGACGAGATTGGGAAGATGGTGGCCGACGCGTTGGCGTAGGGCGCCACGCCGGTGCAGCCGGCGAAGTCTCTGTGTGGTCTGAAACCTCAAATCAGGCGTCAGCGACGGTGCAAGAGAAAAGCGGCGTGCCGACCATTCGGCACGCCGCTTATTTGTAGTAGTTGTGGGATAGCCGTTCGGCGATCAGCTCTTGCGACGCACGGTCGCGATCCCCATTCCGGCCGCCAGCAACAGGGCAATCGATGCGGGCTCCGGCGCTCCCGCCGCGGCGCTAAGCGACTCGGAGGAATTACCGTAAGCGTCGCGCCAGCGGTCGTAGTCGTCCGCGCCCACGCCTGGGGTGTCGTCGTTGGGAAGCGACTCGGCGCCGCCCAGTGCGTCACGCCAGACGGTGTAGTCCGCCGCGTCCACCACGCCGTTGTCGTTGTAGTCGCCAGGCAGTCCAACCGGGGCGTCGGGCTCGAGCGCGACCAGACCCTCGAGCACCTGCACGTTGTCGAACAGGCCGAATGCAAAGTCGGGGTTGAGGGTCACTGAGGAGAAAATGTCGGACATCAGCAGGCCGAGCGAACCCGCCTGCAGGTCGATGCCGGTCGAGGGGTAAAGGTAACCATCGTCCGTATTGCTGTAGTCGATGGTGCCGACGTCAAGCACCTTGCCCGAGGCGGCGCTCTTCATGCTGAAGTGCGCTGTGCCTGGGTTCTCTGTGGTCCCCGCCGGCCCGATGGCGTCGGCGTCGACTTCGATGTTGATCGTCATCCACTGGAAGCCACCCGCGCCGGCGGGCTGGGTCCCGGTTGCGCCTTGGGTCGGAACCGCCGTCGCGATGTCGAACGACGGGAAGGCCTCCTGGATGATTGGGTTCGAGCTGTCGCGGGCGCCGGCCTCGGTGCCTAACGCGTACTGGCCGCTCTCTGACTGCAGTTGGAAGTCATCCTTGTACAGGCGGTAGTCGGTGGCCGCGGCGTCACCCTCCGAGGAGTAGATAAACGAGGCGCCAAAGGGGCCCGGCGCGAACTCGTCGTGCGCCACCGCGACGCCGATGAACTCCGTCGTCCCGGAGCCGACGCCACCGCCGTCAGGCGCCCAGTTGAGCCAGGCGTCGACGCGGAACGTGTACTGCGACGGCAGGCTCGACACCTCGGTGAACGCTCCGATGGCCGCCGCCTCGGCCGGGGCGGCGTTGTTGACTTCGAACTTCAGGCCGACGCTGTCAGACCCGTTGGGCGCCTGGGGAACGCCCTTCTGCGAGTAGTCGTAACCGAACACCGCCGAGGCGTCGGCGTCTTGGACAACCGTCCAGTTCGCGCCGCTGCTGAGGCTGTCGGTGAAGATCTGTCCTGAGGCCTGGGTCCCGATCAGGAGCCCGGCCAGCGCGGCGCAGCCGAAGGAGGCGTGGACGCAGCGCAGAGTCCGGCGTGGGGTCATAGTAGTCCTGGGTGCGTAGAGTGCGATCAAAGAGGGGAGACGCAACGCAGCAACGGCTGCGGTTTTGCGTCATCCCTGAATTCCGCTTTGCCCTATTAAGGAACGCCCCGCCTGTTCAACTTCCCACTATAACGGCGCTTTCACCCCGCGAAACGAGACTGCGGAAGGTCGCGAAACGCGTGCGCAAACGGGCGCGGCAACGGCTTGTATCGCGCTCGGCCGCCGCGGGTCAGGTTCCCTGTGGCGTTCACTTACGTCCCGACAAAGCCACTCAGCAGGCGGCCTACGGCGTACGCTAACCCCGCCGCCGACCCGCCGGTGAACATAGTTTCCAGCGCGCCGCGTAGCTGAGACATCTGCGTCACACGGCCACGCACGGCGCCGATCGCCGCAAACACGAGCATCGTCACTACGATGCTTAGGAAGAAGGTGGCGTCGGGCCCAAGCACTCGGGAGAACGCCAGAGGAACGATCGGGGCCAGACCCGCCAGCACGAACGCGAAGAACGTAATGGCCGCCGCTCTGCGTGGCTCCGGGGGCGCGGTCGGTAGACCGAATTCTTCCCGCAGCATCGTGTCGACCCACTGCTGCTTGTCCGCGGTGATGACGTCGACAACTTCTTCCAGGATCTCACCCTGGAACCCTTTGGCGGCGAAGATCTGCCGCACCTCTTCCCGCTCTCCTTCGGGCTCGCGGTGGATATGGCGAAGCTCCAGCCTGCGGTAGCGATCAAGGATGTCGTGGTCTGATTTGGTCTTTAGGTAGTTGCCGACAGCCATGCTGAATCCGTCGGCCAGCACGTTGGCCAGGCCAAGCACCACCGCAACGCCCGCCGACAAACCGGACCCGGCGACCCCCGCCACGATTGCGAACGTCGTGATGGCGCCATCGACGGCGCCGAGCACGAAGTCTCCCAGATCGTCCGGCTTCCGGACCTCCGCCAGTCGTGCGGCGATTGCCTCGGGGGTGTGCGAGTGCTCCAGCGGCGGCGGGTCGGTTGGGTCAGGCATCGCAGGCCCTTGCCGACAAACGCTGAAACCGATGGCGTAAGAAGGGCAGGGCAGGGCGCCCCAAATCAAAGAGCCCCGCTTGGCTCTGCGAGGACGCCAAGCGGGGCTCTTGCTGTTGCGAGGCAGTCTTCCCGTGGTGGGCTTGGCCGACTACGGCGCCGGCAGTTGCTGCGATGCTCGCTGTGACAGCGGGAGCGGCGGGTGCGGGGGCCCGTCGCTGATCCGTGCCGATGGATTCCATTGCAGATGCCGTGCCAGTGGGAAGTGGACCGCACGCTAGCATGGGGCGCACCAGTATTCTTGGGGACCCGTTCCTCCGAGCTATGGCTCGATCCCGCGGCGCAGCGGCCGTGGGCCGTGTAAATTCTTCAATCGCTGAGCAGGCTGGTGGTCATCGCGTCGAAGATCTTGCCAGCGATTTCGAGCTCGCGGTCTTCGCACTGCGCTAGCACGACGCAGGTAGCGTCGTGGTAGTGGAAGACCCGCAGCAGTGCTGTGTTCGTAAGGTCGAGGTAGTAGAAGTTGACGTCGTACCCAACCAGCGGCGTCGTGCCGATCCGGCGGTCGGCCGGATCGTACTCCAAGGCGGGGTACTCTGCCTGCATTGCTTGCAGCATCTCATCCAAGACAACGCGCACGTCCCGTAGGCCGGGGTACACCGTGAGCGACCAGAACGCGGTGTTTGGGCTCAGGACGGTCACCTGGAGGGCGGACTCTTCGTCCTCGCCCCGCTCGACCGACCAGTTCTCGGGGTACTGGAAGGAAAACCCGTGGCTTTCGTAGGCTGCTGGCATTGCCCTGTTTTACTTATCGGCTTGGTGGCTGTTCAGCCGATCGTAGCACCGCCCTGAGGCCGATGTAACCGTTGAAGTCGTGTTGAAAGGGCAGGGCGGGGCTGCTACCGTCCGGCGCTCTTCTCGACGGGGGCGTTCTGATTGGCTCGCGGCGCGGATGATTGTCGAACCCCATAACCCGAAGCCCACGACGGCCCTGTGGCTTGCGGCGGCCGCGTGCCTTGCTTGCAGCTTGGGATGCAACGCGTTCCGGCAGAGGATGCCGATCGACGCCGCGGTGAGCCGCTGTCGGCAGTACTCCTGCGAGGGGGTCACGGCGCTCGAGCAGGGAGACTGCCAGCAGGCAGAGACGCTTCTGCGGCGCGCCGTGGAAGCCGCGCCCCAAGACGCCGATGCGCGACGGCATCTGGCCGAGACCCTCTGGGCCCGCGGCGAGCAGAAGGAGGCAATCCGCCACATGCGTGTGGCGGTAACCGAAGAGCCCCGCCACGCGTCGGCGGTGTGCCGACTGGGCCAGATGGAGGCCGCTACCGGCGAGTGGAAGCTGGCGCTCAGCCGCGCTCAGCAGGCGCTGCACGACGACCCCAAGCTGTCCGACGCCTGGGCCTTGCGGGGCCGCTCTCACCTCGAAACCGGCGAGACCGAGCTGGCGATGGCCGACCTCTTCCGGGCGCTGGAGTATGCCCCGAACGACCGCGCCGTGCTCGCGGACCTGGCCCGCCTGTACGGCCAGCAGCGGCGCCCCCACAAGAGATTGGCGACGGTCCATCGTTTGATCGAAACCTTCCCCCACGGCGAGACTCCTGTCGACCCGCTGATCATGGAGGCAGACGCCTACGCGGCGCTGGGGCGCAACGACGACGCCGCAGAAGGACTGCGGGCTGCCGCGCAGCGTTGGCCACAAGACCCCGTGCTGCTGTGCCGCCTCGCCGAGGCGGAGGCCGCGGCCGGCCAGCAGCACGCAGCGGTGGCAGCGGTCCGGCAAGCCTTGGCGGTTGACCAGAACCACCTGCCTAGCCAGCATCTGCTGGCCCGATTGAGCGCAGATCCGTCGCAACTGCGATAATCGTCGCAGCGCCGCCCCTCGAACCCGAACTTAGCGGCCAGGTTGCCGAGCGATGCGTAAGGCGCCGATGCATAGGGTACCCTTGCCGTGGCGGGCGCGGCGAAACCCTAACAACCCGCCAGCCTTACCAGGAGCTCAGCATGTCCATCCAATCCTTACCACCCGCAGCAACGGACGCCGCCGCGGCGCCTTCTCCCGCCGTCCCAGCTGGGGCGCCGGCCTTTGTAGACCGCCGCAGCGGAACCTCAGGGGGCGCCGCCCGGGAGCGTCGCCAGTTCGCGAACAGCCACAGCGAGCTAAGCGCTGACGCGGCCGAACTCGCCCGCGCTATCGACGGCTACAAGCTGCAGCACCGCCGGCGGTTCATCAATGCTGACGAGCTGTTGGTGGTTGTGAAGTCATTAGGCTACGCCAAGCAGCAGTAGCCGCGACATATCAGCGAGCACCTCTCGGTCATGCTAGGCGGCGCCGCAGGGCGCCGCCTAGTGCTCCCGCACAATAACGTCCGATAATCCCCGTTATGTTCGGTTTGGGCCTGGTTCTGCCGGGAAAATGCCGCTGGTATACTAACCACGACGACTCCCCACCCGGCGGCCGCTCCGCCATCAAACCAGCGAGCAGGCGTACGTTGATTATCGGCCCAGTATTCTCCCGCGAAGCCCTGACCGCTCCACGGCGTGTCCGGTTCTACGCGGTCCCTTGCCTGTTCGTCGCGACGCTCTTGGGGCTGGCGCTCACGGCCTGGCAGGTGCTTGTTGGATCGCAAAACGTCACCAACCCAGGCGACCTGGCCAGGTTTGGCGCGGCCGCGTTTACGCTGCTCGCGCCGCTGCAACTCACGGTCTGCGTCCTTTTCTCCGCGCTGCTGGCGGCCGCGGCGGTTTCACAGGAGAAGGACCGCAAGACGCTCATCCTGCTGCTGCTCTCGGACCTGAGCAACTCAGAGCTGGTTGTCGGGAAGCTGCTGGCCAGCATGCTTACGGTGTTGATGGTGATCGCGGCCGGTGTGCCGTTTTTCATGCTCCTGACGCTGTTGGGCGGCGTCAACGGCGCTCAGGTCGCAAGGGTGACGGCTGTCACGGCGGTCGCAGCGCTGGCCGCTGGGAGCCTCGGGTCCACGGTGGCTTTGTGGCGTGAGAAGACCTTTCAGGCGTTGGCGATAACAGGCCTGGTGATCGTTCTGTGGCTTGTTGGGTGGGAGTTTGTGGCGGCGGGCGGCGTAGACGGCCTTGCGCCGCAAGCGGCCGCCTGGGCGGCTGTGCTGAGCCCGTGGCAGGCGATCCAGGTAGCCGTGCAACCCGCCTACGCCCAGCCCGGCGGTGAGAACTCCGTGACAGGTTTCGTGGCCGCGGGCGGCGCCGTGGTGTTGCTGCTCAACGCGGTTGCCGTGGCGATGGTGCGGGTGTGGAACCCGTCACGTGAGGCGCGTCCCACTGGCGCTGAAACGCAGGCCAACGACGACAGTTGGATCACCGATGACCAAGCGGCCGCCGACGAGCGTCGGCTGCAGTCGCACAAGGCGCCCGGGCGGCCAAGGCCGGTGTGGGACAACCCCATCCTGTGGCGTGAAGTTCGCACCTGGGCCTACGGCAAGAAGATCCTGGTTGTGAAGCTGGGCTACCTGTTCATCTTCGGCCTCGCCGCCTGCGGCGCGGCGGTGGCGACCGACAACGACGCGCCGCGCGCCGAGGCCGCGGTCTCGGCCTCAACCACGATGCTGGCGCCGCTGTTCGTGCTGAGCGTGGTGCTGGTGAACGCGTTGTCGGTGACGTCGCTTACCAACGAGCGGGACCTCAAAGCACTCGACCTCCTGCTGGCGACCGACCTTACGCCCAAAGAGCTAATCTTCGGCAAGCTGGGCGGCGTGCTCTACAACGCGAAGGAGATGATCCTGCTGCCGATGGCGCTGTGCGTCTACCTGTGGTGGACCGGCACCCTGAGCGGCGAGAACCTGGTGTTCCTGCTGATCGGGCTGGCGGTGGTCAACGCCTTTGCAGCGATGCTGGGGCTGCACGCCGGCATGATGTACCCCAACTCACGCCAGGCGATCGGCGCCAGCATCGGCACGCTGCTGTTCCTGTTCCTCGGGGTCACCACCTGCATGCGGATGATGCTGGCCTTGTCGCAGTCGTTCGAGTACCAGTTGGCGCCGTTCCTGGGATTCATGCTGGGGGGCGGCATCGCGCTGTTCGCGGCGCTGGGGTGGCGCAACCCCTCATCGGCGATGGGGCTGGCGTGCTTCACGGCGCCATTCGCTGTGTTCTACGCGATCGTGAGCTTCCTGCTGGGCAACTACGATTGGGGGTTCACCGCCACCGTCGCGACGTTCGGCTTCGCCACCATGGCGATGCTGGTGCCGGCGCTCTCGGAGTTCGACGTGGCTACCGGACGCACCACCGCCGGGGACGCCTAGGCCGGCGCCGTTCCACCGGCGGGCGGCCGCGGTGTATGCTGGTAGGGACAAGGCGAACGCCTCGCCCGACCGGGGCATTTCATATCATTCTTTGTGAGCGATTTGGCCAACCTCGCGCCCTACATCCCGCACCTGATCGCGATGTCGCTGCTGCTGGCGGCCAGCGCGTTTTTCTCTTGCAGCGAGGCCGCGCTCTTCTACCTGGGACGCGACGACCGAGAGCGGATGAAACGCGGCGCCTTGGGCGAACGCACCGCCGCGCGGCTCTTGGCGAACCCGGAACGGCTGCTCACGGCGATCCTGTTCTGGAACCTGTTGATCAACATGGCCTACTTCGCGTTGGCGTCGTTGGTTGCGATTGGCTTGAGCAACCGCGGCGCCAGCAGCGAGGCGTCCGCCCTCACGGTGATCGCCCTGTTCGCCGTGATCATCTTCAGCGAGATGCTGCCAAAGAACATCGGCGTGGTTTGGCCCGCTAGGCTCGCGACGCTGGTGAGCGTGCCGCTGAACGCCGCCGCGAAGGTGCTCGACCCGGTGGCGTGGGTGTTCGGCGCTGTGAGCCGCGGGTCTGCCCGCGTGTTGTTCCCCAGGTTCGAGCCGGAGCCTTACCTCGAGCTGGGCGACCTGGAACGGGCGATCAGCCTGTCGGGCGAGGACCGGCAGCTGATCGAGCAGGAGCAGAACGTGCTAAGCCGCATCGTCGCGTTGTCCAACACACGGATCGAGGAGATTATGCGCCCCCGGTTGCTGTACGAGGCGCTCCCCCCGCCGGTGTCGCGGTCTCAGCTGACCCCGCAGACCACCGCCAGCGGCTACCTCCTGATCACCGAGCCGGACAGCGAGGAGATCGCCGCCGTGATCGACGTGAACCGAGTGTCGCTGCTGGCGGGGGAGCAGATCGGCCAGCTCAGCTCCCCGGTGCTGCCCGTCCCCTGGTGCGCGAGCGTCGCGGACACGCTGGCCCGGCTGGACGCCGCCAAGCGGGACGTCGCGGCGGTGGTCAACGAGCTGGGCGAGACCATCGGGATCGTCACCCGCAACGACATCCTCGGAAGCGTGCTCCACGCCGAGGCGGCCCGCGACCGCGGCGCCGACCGGGTCGGCCGGATCCGCGCGATCGGCGACGGCCAGTGGGAGGTGACCGGCATGACTACGCTCCGCCGTCTGGCGAAGCAGCTGGGGTGCGACCTGCCCGCGGTCAAGGGGATCACGGTGGCGGGAATGCTGCAGGAGCAGCTCCACCGGCTGCCCGAGGAGGGGGACGAGGTAGAGTGGGCCGAGCACTTCTGGCGTGTGCTGACCGCCGACCACCCTACACTGCTGACCGCCTCGGTCCGCAAGGTTCTAACGCCCGACAGCCCTCCAACCGATTGAGCCAGAAAGGATCCTTCGCAAACCGCCATGTGGCTGGCCATCCTGCTATTCGCCGTTGGGCTGACGCTGAGCGCTTTCTTCAGCGGCTCGGAGACCGGTTTCTACCGGGTTGCGAGGGTGCGCGTCCTGATCGATGCGATGAGCGGCAGCAGGATCGCCAAGATGCTGCTGTGGGCCATCAATAACCCGGCGGCGTTTGTCGCCACGGCGCTCGTCGGCAACAACGTGGCGAACTACGTGGTGTCGTGCGCGACGGTGTTATTCGCACAGATCCTGATCCCCGGCGGCGGCGCGGCGTCCGAAATGGGTCTCACCATCGCCCTGGCGCCGGTGGTGTTCATCTACGGGGAGCTGCTGCCAAAGCAGCTGTTCTTCGCGGCGCCCAACCGGCTGCTGCGGGGCTGTGCGCCGGGGCTGTCGGTGGCGGCAGTGCTGTTCGCCCCCGTCAGCGCCGCGCTGTGGGTGGTGGGCTTCGTGCTGCAGCGGGTGGCGCGGGTGCCCTCCCAGGCGTTGCGGATGGAACTCGCCCGCCGCGAGCTGGGCGAGGTGCTCGACGAGGGGCACGCGGTGGGGCTGCTCTCGCCGGCGCAGCGGCGCCTCGCCCAGGGGACGTTCGCGGCCGCGGCCCGGTCGATCCGTGAATTCATGATCCCGGTGGCCAGGCTGCCCCAGGCGGACCCGTCGATGAACCGCCGGGAGCTGGTCCGGTTCGCGCGTCGACGCCAGCAGACGTTCGTCGTCCTCCGCGACGGCGCCGGCTACGTGCGGGTGCTCGACTGCCTGCTCGATCCCGAGGACCCGCGTTTGCCAATTCGCGAACTCCTTTCGACTCCCATCTCCCGGAACTTCCTCGCAACCCTGCTGAACATGCAGTCGGCCAACCGCGAGGTGGCCGCCGTCCGCGATCAACGCGACCGCATCGTCGGCTATGTCTTTGCCGAGCGGCTGCGCACAGCGCTGGCTGTCGATCAGGGGCCATAGAGCGGAGGGCTGCGGCGCCCCCCTGCCCCGCTCCCTAGACACCGCCCTGCCCTGCTCCACAATGGGGTCGGATCACGCGCCGCCGAGCACCCGCCTACCGATGAACGAAATCGTATCCGCCGACATCACCGGGCAGATGGTCCTGCTAGGCACCGGGACCAGCGTCGGCGTGCCGATGCTGGGGTGCGGCTGCGGCGTCTGCAGGTCGGCCGATTCAAAGAACAGACGGACGCGGTGCAGCGCGATTCTCGGTCTGCCGGAGGGGAATCTGCTGATCGACACCTCGCCCGACATGCGGCAGCAGCTATTGCGCGAGGGAGTGGGGCTGGTGCACGCGGTGCTCTACACGCACGAGCACGCCGACCACTTGTTTGGGCTCGACGACTTGCGGCTGATGCAGTTCTACCTGGACGGGCCGCTGCCGCTGCTGTGCGAGGAGATCGTCGAGCGGCGGATCCGCCGCTCGTTCGACTACGCGTTCGCCTCGCTCCCCAACCTGCACGCGGGGGCCACGCCCAAGGTAGAGTTTCGCCGTATCGGCCCGATCAACGACGGGCATGGCGCCTTCCAAGTGCTCGGCGCTGAGGTGACGGCGGTGCGCCAGAACCACGGACCCAACTTTGAAACGCTCGGGTTCCGGTTCGGCGGCGTCGCCTACTGCACGGACGTTTGCGCTATGGCGGACGAGTCTAAAGCTGTGCTCCGCGGCCTGGATGTGTTGATCCTGGACGCGCTGCGTCGCAAGCCGCACCCGACGCACTTTAGCCTCGATCAGGCGGTTGCCTTAGCGGAGGAGCTAGGCGCGCGGCAAACCTACTTCACCCACATGTCGCACGACCTGGAGCACGAAGCGACCAACGCCAGCCTGCCGGAGGGGATGCAGCTTGCCTACGACGGCCTGCGTATCCCGCTGACCTAGCGGGGGTAGATCAACGCCCGCTCACGGCGCTTCAGGAAATCATCGACGCCGCGACGGGACAGTTCACGCAGTTCCGGCAGCGAGGCGCCGTTCACCGTGGCGTCAAACACCGACTTGTTTATCAGCAGGCGGTTGAAGCGTTCGGACTGCCACTCTTCTGGGTAGAGCCGGCGGAGAGTGGATGCGACCGCCAGGCCCAGGTCGACCGACGGGAACACCTCGGCGTCGGTCACTATCAACCCGGCGCCGCCGCATCGGTCGCCTTCGTGCTTGCTGGCGTCGGGCGTGAAGTATCGCGGGATTGCCCTCACGCCCGGAACCCCGGCGGCGTTAATCGCGTCCGCAAACTCCCAGGGATCAATCCACGGAGCGCCGAGCAGCTCAAATGGCGTGTCGGTTCCGCGTCCTACGGAGATGTTGGTCGTTTCGAGCAGGCCGATCCCCGGGTACAGGATCGCGGCCCGCAGGCTCCGCATGTTGGGCGAAGGGTTGATCCAGAGCTGACCACTGCGGTCCTGGTTGCTGGAAGCATCCCAATCAGAGATGGGCACGACCACCAACTCGCCCTCGGCTTTCTGGTCGGTTGCGAACAGCTGCGCCAATTCGCCTACCGTCATGCCGTGACGGACTGGCAGCGGGTGGGTGCCAACGAACGACTCGCTGCCTTTGTCGAGCATCGGCCCCTCAACCGTGACCCCGTCGATCGGGTTGGGACGGTCGAGGACAATATACGTGAGTCCGGCCTCGTGTGCGGCCTGCATCGCCAGCCTCATGGTCGAGATGTACGTGTAAAACCGGCATCCGATGTCCTGGATGTCGAACACCAGGGCGTCTAGGTCCTGGAGCTGCTCGGGCGCGGGCTTGCGCCGCTCGCCGTACAGGCTGGCGATCGGCAGGCCAGTCTTCTCGTCCTTGGCGTCCTTGATCCCGCCGTGGTCCAGTACGCCGCTCGGCCCGTGCTCGGGGCTGAACAGCCTCACCAGTTCGACCCCTTCGGCGTCCGCCAGCAGGTCGATCGTACGCACGCCGCGGCTGTTGACGCCTGTGTGGTTGGTGATCAGCCCTACCCGCTTGCCCTGCAGGGTCTCGAACCCGTCGGCCTGCAGCTGATCAACGCCCAGTCGGACGCGGGCTTCGGCTTGATGCGGCGCCGCACTAGTGCTGGCGTCCGGTCGGATCGCGGCGCAGGCGATCGTGCTGATGCGGCCGATGAGGTCGTTGACCGAGCCGTCGTCGTCGGGGTGCAGGCGGTTGGAGAGGAAGATCACGAAGAGGTCGTTGCCGGGGTCGATCCACATCCCGGTGCCGGTGAAGCCCCCGTGACCGAAGGCCGAGTTGGACATCAGCTCTCCGCGGTTGCGGGAATAGACGCTGTTGGAGTCCCAGCCGAGCCCGCGGAGGTTGCCGTCGACGTCGCGGCCGCGGGTCATCTCTTCGACGGTCGCATTGCCAAGAATAGCCGCCCCGTCGAGCGCGCCGCCGGCGAGCATCATGCGAGCGTACCGTGACAGGTCCTCAGCGGTGCTGAACAGCCCCGCGTGGCCTGCGACGCCGCCCAGCAACGCCGCGCGGGGGTCGTGCACTTCGCCCACAATCCATCCGCCCTCAGGGCGCTTCGTGTGGGGGGCGGCGCGCTTCTGAAGCGACTCACCTGGCAGGTAGCCCGTTTCACTCATCCCGAGCGGGCGGTAGATCTCAGCGGCGGCAAACTCGTTGAGTGGCTTCCCGCTGATCTGCTCCACGATGCGTCCCAGAACCAGGAAGTTGACGTCGGAGTACTTGAACTCCGTGCCCGGCGTGACGACCGGCTTCAGCTGGTTGATGCGCTCCCACGCCAGCTCGGGCCCGTCCCGGTAGTCGGCCAGCGGGTTGTCGGGTATCAGCCCGCTGGCGTGCGTCAGCAGTTGTTCGATGGTGATCTCCCGCTTGCCGTTTTGACCGAACCCCGGAATAAAGTCCGCGGCCTTGTCACGCAGCCTAAGCTGTCCGCGTTCCAGCAGCCGCATGACGCTCGTCGCTGTGGCGACGGGCTTTGTCAGCGACGCCAGGTCGAACACCGTGTCGGTGGTCATCGCCGCCCGCTCCGGCTCAACCGAACGGTCTCCGAACGCCGCCAGGAACTCGATCCCCTGTCGATCGCCAATCGCGACGACGCAGCCCGGTAGTTCCCCTCTTTCTATAGCCTTTTCGACCAGCGGGCCGATGGCGTTAAAGGCCTGGCGGTCAAACTCCGAACCGACAGCTCTGGACGCGATCAAGCACGCCATTGTGACGAGCAGCAGGGCCCCAACCTGAAGGCCAGTGTGAAGTGCATGACGGGCTAGTTGCATCGCAGGGTACTCGGCAGGGAGGTTCGCTTTGCCCGGCAGGGGGCACTCAAGGCAAGACAACAGCGAGGGCCAAGGCCGGAGAGTCGGCCTTGGCCCGTGCTGGAAGGACTTGTGGCGATAGTTGGCAGTGGCCTCGATTAGTTGGCCAAGCGACGGCGGCGTGCGGCGGCGCCGGTGGCAAGCACACACAGCAATACCAGTCCCGCAGGCTCGGGCGCGGCTTGTGATGCCTCAGGGCCGGGGGCCGTGGCGCCAAAGTTCGCTACCCACTCGGCGTAGTCGCCGGAGTCGATCATGCCGTTGCCGTCTCCGTCGGCGCCCTCGCCTGGAGTCACCGTGTCCCCGAGGGTGTCACGCCAAACGGTATAGTCGGCAGCGTCGACGACGCCGTCGCCATTATAGTCGCCGATGAGGCCGCCGCCGGCTTCTACGTAGATGTCGTAGATCGGCGGGTTCAGCTTGTCGAAACGGTCGCCCTGGCTGGTAATGCCTTCTCGGTAACCGATGAAGAATGATCCCCGTTGGTCGATTCCGGTCGTGAAAGTGAAGGTCTGGTCGTCGAAGATTGCTTCGACATCGCCGGTGGTCGGGTCGTAGTCGACGGAGAGCCGGTACCAGCCAGCGTCGACTGCTGAAAGGTCGAGCGTCTCGATCACGTTCCACTCGGCGGCTTCGGCTGTCGCGTTGCCGCCAGCGCCAAACTCAACCAGCATCAGACGTGTGAAGTCCAACGCGTCGTCACCGGGGTTGTCGTACTGCTGGTAGACCCAGCCGATGCCGGTGCTGCCGTTCTGCAGCACGCTGCCCTCGACGAATATGCCACCGGACGGATCGGGGTGGCCAAAGAACGGGTCGGTCGAACCGATGCCGTAGGCGGTGGTTTCCCATTCTTCGTCGTTCGTGTCCACCGACACACCCAGAGGAGTGGTGTCAAAGTATGCGTAGATATCGTAGCTGTCCGCGGTCGACTTGCTGAACGCGGCATTGCCGCCGCCCGTCTCGTCCCACGCGACGATCGCGTTGCCGCCCTGGGGCGAAGCTGGGATTGCGCGAGGGTTGATCCCGGAGGCCACTGCTGGGTCAACGACTCGGGGCATCAAGAAGGACGCGTAGTAGTCGTCGGACAACGCCGAATTGATCGACGCTCCGTCGACATCGGGAACCTGATGCGCCGCTGCGTGCGGCAGGTTGTTCGACGCGCCCGGCGATAGCGGCAGCATGCCGAAGTCGATTCCGTTCTGGTTGGTGTCGACGCCGTCTCGGTAGCGTGACCACGAAATGCGTTCGTTGGGCGAGCTGGCGTTCATGGAGATCAGCTGCCCTTGGAACCCGCGGCCGATCTGCGCGAGCTGATCCGCAGAGATCGCAGACAGACCCGCGGTGCCCGTCCTAAATACCTCGTAGGCCACCGCGTCAACTAGGTTCGTCGTGTTGTCGCGTAGCTCGAGCATCTTGGGAGAAATGTCATCCCAGATGTTGTCTGGGAACGGGCTGAAGTCAACATTGCCAGCGGACCCGCCGCCGATGACGAAGTACTCGCCGGGATTCAGCATAAAGTTGGGGAGGGGGTCGACAAAGTCTTCTACGCCGGTGGAGAGGTCAACCTGCCCGACCGTCCAGTCCTGGAGATTCACCGCCGTATCGCCAGCGTTGTACAACTCGACAAACTCTCGGGTGTCGGGGTCGACCGAGCTGCTCCCGGCGGTCCGTTCTTCTTTGACCACTTCGTTGATGACGATCTGCGCCATGCCCGGCGTTGTGGCTAGGCAGGCGATGGCGGTCAGGGCGAGGGGCAAGCGGCGTCGCAGCGGAAGAGGGAGACGTACCTGTGGTGTCGCCATTGTTGTGAGCTCTCCAGTGTCGATGGTTCAGCCACGTGCGGCGCGGGAACGCCGGTGGCGGTGTTGAGACGTCGCCTGTTCCAACCGGTCCGCCGGTCTTCGGCGGCGCGCTGCCCCACGCGTCGCGTCGACCGGTCGTTGGCTACACTACCAGACTCCGGTTGCGTTTCCCCCAGGCATGCGCAATGCGAAGACACAACTGCGCATACGCGGTCGAGCAAGCGTCGCGGTCGCTCTGCGGTTCGGCTAGACTCGGAGCTAGTCGTGGCGCGCCGCCCAGGCCGTCGGAAGCGACTACCTCACAGGCGCGTCGAACACCCAGAACTGAATCTGCACGCAACCGATGCGTGTTGGGATGGGAGGACCCCCTAGACATGTGTAGGTGCTCTTCAAGCTCACGTCGTGCCTCACTGTTGGGCTCTGGCTCAGCGTCCGTACGCGGCTTTACTCTGGTCGAGCTGCTTGTGGTGATCGCCATCATCGGCATCCTGATCGCGCTGCTGCTGCCGGCCGTGCAATCGGCCCGCGAGGCCGCGCGTCGGATGCAGTGCAAGAACAGCATCAAGAACATGACGCTGGCGGTGATCAACTACGAGAACACCAACGGCGGCCTGCCTCCCTGCACTGACGCCGACCCCGGCGCGACGGCGCGGTTTGCGAATGTCGACCTGATCGAACCCTACCTGAGCTGGGCCGTGCGGGTGCTGCCCTACGTCGAAGAGCAGACGCTGGCCGATCAGTTTGATATGGACGCGCGGGCCGACAACCAGGACCTGACTCTGATGCCGGGCAGGAATCAGATTTCGCCGATGATGTGCCCCTCCGACGGCGCCACGGGCCGGCTCTATTCCCCCGACCGCCGCAACCCCGACCTTAGCTTCGGCAAGGGCAATATCGTCGCGTACGTGAGCCCGGAACATGTCAACGGCATGAGGGTTTACCCCGGCGCGTTGATCAACGAGGTGCACCCCCTGGCCCGATTCACCGACGGGACGTCCAACACGCTGATGCTCACCGAGGTGCGGACCCGCGACAACAGGAATGATCCCCGTGGCGTGTGGTCGGCCGCCTACTGCGGTGGGAGCATCATCAGCTACGACATGCACTCGAGCGAGGACCCGATCGGGACACTCAAGACCCGCAACTCGGACTACAACCCTTTTCGCAACGTGGACATCGACGCGTTTACCCCCAATGCCCGGCCCACGGGCAACAGCGATCGTCTGCGTGAGTGCCCGGACCGAGACGGCGCCGACCTGGAGCTGATGCCGTGCGACGCCGACAACGGCACCTGGACGGGCGCCTCGCCGCGCAGCATGCACCCCGGCGGCGTGAACGCCTCGCTCGTCGACGGCAGCGTGACCTGGTTGTCGGATGACATCGACCGCCACCTGATGGCCCGGATGATCAGCATCAACGACGGTCAGATGAACATCGAGGGCGAGCTGAGCGCCTCGGGCGGCCGCCGCCGAAACTAGACGCGCCACGCCAAAGAGTATTCCCGATATGAAGTCCGCTGTAGTGTTTGGTCTGGTTGGCGTGGGCGCGTTGTTGTTCGCGCTGAGCCTGTTCTGGACCTCGATATTTACGGGCCGCTCCACGTGGACGCCCGACAAGGCGGAGCAGTGGTCCGAAGTGAAGGACCGCCTGCACAACCTCAGCTTTATCGTCAACAGCCCGCAGCCCCCGCGGCGTCACGCGAGCCGAGAGGAAGCCCAGGCCGAGTATGACAAGGTCAAGGCGATGGCCGATCAGCTGCGCGCCGAGTTCGAGGGCGCCTACCACGGCCCCCGCAACACCGCCACCGTTCTCAAGTGGACCGGCGTCGGGTTCTTTGTGATGGGTGTGGTCGCCAACTTTGTGATGAAGAACCCGGATGAGTAGCGTGTTCCCGCGGGTTCTAGGGACGGCCCTGTTCTCCCTGGCGGTTCTTGCATCCTGCGCCGCGCCCTCGTCTGCGGAGATCGTCCTGACCGGCGACTTCGACCACGGGGCGTTGGCGTCGTGGTCGACCGGACGCCGGACGATCGAGCTCGTCGGCCGCGACAACTACTACGGTGGGGGCCGATGGCGGTGGCTCTACTTTCAGGCTACCGGCGTTCAGGGCGCGCTGCCCAGCTTCTCGATCAGCAGCAACTTCGCTGGCGACTCGACCCCCGGGCTCCACGAGCTTGAGGAGCACGAGATGGTCTTCTCATACGACGGCGAGTCCTGGGCGTTCTTCGACAAGAACCATCTGAGCGCGGACTCGTTCACATTCTCAAACAACACTCCGTTCTCCCAAGACTTGGTATACGTCGCCTACGCCATCCCCTATTCCTACGGGCGGTCGGTCGCCCATAGCGAAGCGGTGCTGCAATCGCCCTGGGCTTCTCCAACCGCGTCGGGGGCGGCGGCCGGCGTCATCGGCTCGTCGGCGGCCGGCGTGGACGACCTAGGCCGCACGGCGCCGGCGCGCGACCTCTTTGGGTATCGCATCACCAACCCGGACACCGATTCGCCAACCGAGTCGAAACGCAAGGTTGTCATCGCCAGCGGGCTGCACGCGGGCGAGCCGCTGGGCACGTGGGCCTATCAGGGAATGGTTGACTGGCTGCTTTCCGACGACCCGCGCGCCGCCTGGGTGCGGGACAATGTCGAGGTGTACGGCTACCCAGTGCTGAACCCGTCGGGGCGGTTCATGGGGACCAACCGCACCACGGTAGGCAACATCGGCCGCGACCCCAACGGGCTGTGGGACCCCAGCCGCTGGTCCAACAGCGCGTACGGTTGCGGGGGAGACGACTGCCAAGAAATCCGCGCAGCGGGAGAGGCGATGATGGCCGACGTCGCCGCTACCCCGGGTGGGGTGGACGCGTTCATTGACTTTCATTCCACCGTCCCCGACTACCAGATCGACAAGGTGAACGGCGTCCCGGACGACTTCGCCTTTATCAACTCCGACGACCTGGGCGCCGATTGGTGGGAAGAGCTCCGCCAGCTTCAGCCAAACGTGCTTGAAGAGGTGTCAGGCGGCGGGAGCTACACCACCGCCGGGTTTGCCAGGCGGTTGTTAGGCGCTGAGGTAGAGATAACCTTCGAGACCCAGTTCAGCTGGGAGCGGAACACCGACTACTACCTCGGCCTGGGCGCCAACTTTGGGCTTTCGTTCTACAACGCCTGGGCGCCCCGACTGCCCGGCGACTTCAACGCGGACGGGGCCGTCGACGCGGCCGACTACACGCTGTGGCGGGACACGGTTGGAGATGTCGGCGCAGGCCTCTTGGCCGACGCCAACGGGGACCAGATGATCGACTCTCAGGACTACCAGATCTGGCGGGACGCCTACGGCGCCCAGCCTGCGGGTGAGAGCACGTCGATTCCTGAGCCGGCCGCGACGCTGCTCGCACTGGCGTCCGCGTGCGCGTCGTCATGGGGCAGACGCTCTAGCTCTCTTGCCCGTCGCGGCTAGTCCGCTCAGGCGGTGCGAGCCGCCCGCTCATCAGGTCAAAGAGCAGCTCACGCAGCACCGACGTCGGGATCGCGTAGGTCTCTGTCCGCCCTGCCCTGGCGATGTTGAAACCGACAACCTGACCGTCCAGATTCACAACCGGGCCACCGCACTTGTCGGCGGGCAACACCGTGTCGTGCTGTAGCGCAGAGGGGAATCCGAACCGACGCTGACTCAGTTCGCTGCCGAGGTTGTTCTGGTAGTCGCTGCGATTGGGGCCGATGATTGTCGATCGGCCCGAGAGCATCGCCTTGAGCCGCAGCTGCTTGCCGCCGCGTTGGACGCCCACGATGATCTCGTCGCCCGGGCTGTAGCTCTGAACCTCGCGGATCAGGTCGCTCCGGTTCCCGGTGGGTTTGTCGTTAACGCTGAGAAGGATGTCGTTCACCAGGATGCCCGCCTCCTCGGCGCCCGAGTCGGGGAACACCTTGGCGACCATGGCGCCGTCGCGCGACTCTTCGAGCTGAACCCCCAGCACGCCCTCCTGGTGGGGGATCTCTCGGGGGGACACGCTCAGCACACCCACCGCCATGGGCTCCTTGCCGCCTCCGACTGTGGCCAGCCAATCTCCGTCGCGTGCGTCCGCCTCCTGATTCAGCGCCAAGGTTTCGAGTCCGACCGCGTCGATCTTCAGCATCGCGAGGTCGTAACTGCGGTCAACGCCGACAACCTTACCCTCTAGCTCCCGCCCATCGGGCAGACGCACCGTGGGCTCGCCCGTGAGCTGCGTCGCCTTGGTGAGCACCCAGCCGTCTGGGCCAACCACGCCGCCAAACGCAACCACTTTATCGTCGCACAGCACACGCACCACGCATCGCCGGGCGTCGGCCACCGCGTCCTTGAACGCGGCCCGGACCTGCGGGCCATCGGTCAGCCGGTAGTTTGGGATCCAGATCCGCTCCAGCGCGTCCTGGAACATGTCCCGCGCTTGATCGAGCGATGGCACCGGTGACGGAGCTTGCTCTTCCTGGCAATGTGCGTGATTGGCTGTCAGGGCGACAGCGGCTGCGACGAGCCAAGTCAGGTAGGCGTTGGGCTTCATGCGGGGGCTCCTGTTAGGAATCCGATTCCAGCGGGGGGGCGCCGGGGAAATCGACCGACGCGATTCCGAGTCTCACCTCGAACTCGAGCCGTTTGCCGTCTCGTTCGACTTCCACCTTCACCTTGGCGCCCGGCTTCTGGCTCCCGACTAGCAGGCCGAACTGCGAGAAGGACTCGACCTCTTCGCCATCGAAGCGGGTGACGATATCGCCTTCTTTCAAGCCGGCTCGCGCGGCGGCCAGACCCTCGTAGACCTGAGTCAGGCGGCACGGACCGCGGAGCGAGTTGCCGGCCACTCCCAGGAACGCCCGATGGCGGGCGGGTTCGGAGGCGCCTAATCCGCCTCCCCACATCTGACCTCCCGCCAGGCGGTCCCAAGTTGTGTGGTACTGGTCGATAGGCACGTGGTAGTTGCTAACGATCCGCCGGCCGATCCGGCTGTGGATGCCGACCACCTGGCCTTTCAGGTTAAACAGGGGGCCGCCGCTGTCACCGCCCACCAGTGTGACGTCGGTGCACAGCGTGCTGTCATCTTGGAACAGGACGCGTCCCAGACGCACTGGCGGCGCCCGGTCCCGAAAGAAACCGTTCGGCTGACCGAGCCCGACCACCCAGTCGCCGGGCGATATCGAACCGGCCGGCGCCATCGGCACGTAGGGCCATGGCCCCTTGTCGGTGATCTTCATCATGCCACTGTCGATCGAGCTGTTGACGCCCAGTGTTATTCCCCGTGCGCGGCGGCCGTCGGCAAACAGGAAGACTACCCGCTTGTTGGGCTCCATCGCGACGTGTCCAGCAGTTAGCGCCAGCCCATCTTCGCTGACGATGACTGCGCTGCCGATCGAGCCGCCCACCTGCACGCCTACGGTTGCCGGTCGGGCGTACTCAACCACCGAGCGGACCTGCTTCTGGATGAGCCGCAGGTCCTCAAGGTTCTTTGGGGATCTGGCCTTACTGACCGCTTCGATCTCGGAAGTCCAGGGAACAGCCTGCCGCGTGACGGGCGGCTGCTCCGGTGCATCACCCTTTTCACCTTGATCCGCGGTCTCAACCGCAGCGGAGTCGTCCTCCGTCTCATGGGTTGACTGGTCGTCGTCTTGAGGCGCGTCACTTGGGGGGGGGGGCTGCTGCTCCGCTGACTGTTCGTCAGGGGCTTTGGAGTCGCCCTCCTGCTGAGCACCCTCGCTCTCCGGCGCTTCCGTACCTTCGGCAGGGCTGGACGGCGGCGCCGCAGCGTCGGGTGACGCCTCGGCGGCGGGTGGCTGGGCGGGCGTCCGGTTGGTTGCGACGAATAGCAGAAGCAGAGCGGCTAGGCTGGTGCAAACCCGAGCTCCGAACCGATTACTGTACATACGCTATTGACCGTGTACGCGTGTCTAGCATAAGCTGGCTTAGCAGGCGAAGCCATCTTCAACTTGGGAGGGCTACCCGATTGTAGCTCTTCGGGAACCTCGCCGCTGCGGGTTAGCCCGTGGAAACGCCGAGCGGCCCGCTGGACGGGTTGCTGGTTGAGGTGGGTGTCGGCCGCCCTTGGTGCGGCCCGCCGTGGCTGCGCAGGGCTGGATTCTACGCATTTCGGAGGCTTTTTTCATGTCGCTGGAGCAGCTAACTCCCCGCCAGCGGGAGGTGTTCGATTTTATCCGCGGCCTGATTCAGAACCGGGGTTACGGCCCGACAGTTCGCGAGATTGGCGAACATTTCTCCATCAACTCGCCCAACGGCGTGATGTGCCACCTCAAGGCATTGGAGAAAAAGGGGCTGATCACCCGCGAGCCGAACATGTCGCGGGCGATTCAGCTGACCGATGCAAGCCGCGAGGAGGAAGGCATTCCGCTGGTTGGTCAGGTTGCCGCGGGTAGCCTCACCGAAGCGATCGAGCAGGCAGAGCGGTTTAGCTTCGAAGAGTGGTTCCCGGCGAAGAAGAACCAGTTTGCCCTACGGGTGCGTGGTGACTCGATGATCGAGGCCCAGATCGCCGACGGCGACGTCGTGATCGTGCGACGCACCAAGACCGCCCACAAGGGCGATATCGTCGTCGCAATCACCGACGATGGCGAGGCGACCCTTAAGTACTGGTTCCCCGAATCGAACCGCATCCGCCTGCAACCCGCCAACTCGAGCATGCAGCCGATTTACAGCCGCACGGCGCAGGTGCTCGGAGTGGTCACGGGGGTCGTCCGCCAGGTGGGGTGAGCGTGGTCTCGGTAGTCGACCGCCGGCAAGAAGGCTAGGATTTAGCCCTTTCTGAGCTGCCGCGGACCCCACGAGGCCCCCCTTGGTCGTTGCCCTGCTGATTCTCTCTGGTCTGGTCGGACTGATAGCCGGTGGGGAGTTGCTTGTGCGGGGGGCGTCGTCGCTAGCTGCGGCGGCGAGCGTGTCGCCGCTGGTCATCGGACTGACCGTCGTCGCGTTCGGCACCAGCGCGCCGGAACTGGCTGTCTCGGTCCAGGCCTGTCTCAATGGCAGCACCGACCTGGCCATTGGAAACGCCGTCGGCAGCAACCTTTCAAATGTGCTGCTGATCCTCGGGTTCTCCGCCATCTTCTTCCCGCTCGCCGTGCAGGCGCGGCTGTTCAAGCTCGATTTTCCGGTGATGCTCGCCGCGGCGGTAGCGTTGCTCGTAATCGGCTGGGACGGTTCTCTGAGTCGGCTGGACGGCGTGCTGATGACGCTCGCTATGTGCGGCTACTTCTACTGGACCATCAAGCAGGGTCGGAAGGAGAGTCGACAGCTCGCCGAAGAGTTCGAAGACATCATCCCCGATGGCGACCCGACAACTTGGAAGTCAATCTGCATCAGCCTGGCGCAGGTGGCGATTGGGCTCGTGCTGCTGGTCGGCGGATCGAACCTGCTTGTGGACGGCTGCGTGCGGCTGGCGGAATGGTTCGGCGTTAGCGAGCTAGTGATCGGGCTTACGGTGGTCGCGATCGGTACGTCGATGCCGGAACTCGTCACCTCGCTGGTGGCCGCGATGCGGGGCCACCGCGACTTGGCGGTCGGCAACGTTGTTGGGAGCAACATCCTCAATGTGTTAGCGGTACTGGGGATCTCGGCGCTGGTTGCTCCTGAGGGGGTGGCGGTCAGCACCCGCGCCCTGCAGTTCGACATCCCGGTGATGGCGGCGGTGTCGTTCGCCTGCCTCCCGGTGTTCATGAGCGGCCACTCGATCTCGCGGATCGAAGGGCTGGCGATGTTCTTCTTGTTCGTGGCGTACACCGCATACATCGCCTGGGCTGCAGCCAACTCGATCGAACCCGGGCTGTTCGAGGCCGCGTGCTTCTGCCTGCCGCTGCTAGCGGCTGCGTTTGCTGTCGGGCTGTTGGGACGCCGCACGGCCAGCTAGCACGTCGCTGCTTGCACTCAGATTCCGGCAAGCTTTGCGCATCCGGTAAAGTCGATCGCCCCGCCCGCCCGAATGTTGCAGAGGGGGCGCACCTCATGCGCGCCCGGCGACGCACCTCTACACATGGGCGTGATGGGCAACGGGCGAACAGAACTGAGACTCCTCGGATTGCTAGCGGCGCTGCTCTCGGCCGCCGCCGGCTGCACTCGCGCGCACTACCGCGTCCAGGCAGACGCGCAGGCCAATTGCGTTGTGGACCAGAAGGCCATGCTGGCCGGCAGCGAGGCGGGCCGCTACCGGATCGGCATCAACCCGGCCTCCCGGATGTTCGACCCGAACGACCCGGACCGGCCGCCGATGCCGCCTGACGACCCAGCGTCGAACACCATCCTCCAAGTGGTCGACGGCAAACGCGGCGCCTGGCAGTGGCGCGACGCCGAGCAGACGCCGTTTGTCGAGAACCCAAACTGGACCGAGTACCTCCCCTTGGACGCGGAGGGGAGGCTCGTTTTGGACCTGCCAGCCGCGGTCCAGACCGCCCTGCTGCAGGCGCCCGACTACCAGGAAGAGGTCGAAGACCTGTACCTCTCGGCCCTCGACGTTACGTTTGAACGGTTCCGCTTCGACACGCAGTTCTTCGGCGGCTCGACGCTCTTCTACACCTCCGACGGGCACGTCCGCTCGGGTACCGGGCAGGCGGGCAGCACGCTTGCGGTAGCGCCGCTCAACGGCACGACGCGGCTGCAGAAGCTCGGCGCAACCGGCAGCGAGCTGGTGGTCGGACTGGCTAACTCGCTGGTTTGGCAGTTCTCCGGCCCCGACAACTACGCCAGCACGACGCTGCTCGACTTTACCCTGGTGCAGCCGCTGCTCCGCGGCGCCGGGCGGGCTGTGGTTCTCGAGCGGCTGACGATCGCCGAACGGGCGTTGCTGTCCAACGTGCGTAGCATGGAACGCTACCGCAGCGGCTACTACCTGGAGATCGCCATCGGCCGCGACGCGGGCGACGGCGCCAGCCGCCGTGGCGGCTTCTTCGGTGGGGCGGGTCTGGAGGGCTTCACCGGTGTTGGCGGCGGCGGCTTCGGCCGCGTGGGCGGCAACTTCGGCGTGGGCGGAGGAGGAGGAGGCGGAGGCTTCACCGGCGGCGCCGGCGCCGCCGCGGCCGGCGGTTACGTCGGGCTGCTGCAGAGCGAGCAGGTGCTCCGCAACCAGCGGGCGAATGTCGCGGCTCTGCGAGAGAGCGTCGAGCAGCTGGTCGCGTCGTACGAGGCGGGACGGATCGATCGCTTCCAGGTCGACCTCGCCCGGCAGGCGCTCTACAACGCGCAGAGCCAGCTGCTGAGCAGCGAGGCCAGCCAGGAGGGATCGCTTGACAACTTCAAGATCACCCTGGGCCTGCCGCCCGACCTGCCGCTGCTACTCACCGACGACATGTTGAGCAAGTTCAACCTGCGTGACGAGTCGCTCGTCGCGCTGCAGACCGACGCCACGCTGGCCGCCGGCGAGCTCCGGGAACGGATCCGCGGCGACGTCGACGAGCCGGGCGAAGACGTGGTCCCTAACGAGCCCGCCGAACCGAACACCCTGCCCTTCCCCGCCGAACCGGCGCTGGAAGAGGTTCCGCTGCCCGACGAGCACGCGTTGGTGCAGAGCGAGTTCGAGCGGATCGCCGAGCAGGCGGTCGCACAGCTGGCGGTGGTGCGCGAGGACGTGTCGAGACTGGAGCAGGCGTTGCCCAGCCGCCGTCAGCACCTGGAGCAACTCGCCGTGTGGGAGGAGGTCGCCGCCGCCGGCATCGACCCCGGGATCTTCTCGACCGATCGTCTGGACGAGCGGTTCCGGCAGCTCCAGGCCGACCTGAACGCGGTCGCCGAACGCGTCGAGCGTCTGTCTGCTCGGGTATCCGAGGTGGCCGACGCCGCCGATAAGACCGCCGGCGCCGAGGTGCAATCCCTCCGCGAGGCCACCTCGCAGCTCTCGTCGGCGTTGCTTGAGCTCTCGTTGCTGCAGGCGCGTGCTCGACTGGACGCGGTCGACACCCCACCGACCGAGCTCACACCCGAGGAGGCGTTGGCCATCGCCAGCTACTACCGCCGGGACTGGATGAACGCCCGCGCCGCGCTGGTCGACACCTGGCGGCTGGTTACTTTCAATGCGAACGACCTCCGCAGCGACTTGGACGTCGTGTTTAGCGGCGACATCGGCAACGTGGGCGACAACCCGCTGGCGTTGCGGGGCTCCAACGGGCGGCTGCGTGTAGGCGTGCAGTTCGACGCCCCGCTGACGCGGCTCAGCGAACGCAATGTGTACGTGCAATCGCTTATCGAGTACCAGCAGGGCCGGCGGGCTTACTACCGGTATGTGGACCGGCTGTACCAGGGCTTGCGGGCCACGCTGCGGCAGGTGCGGCTCAACGAGATCAACCTGGAACTCCGCCGCGAGGCGGTGCTGGTGGCGATCGCGCAGGTGGACATTACCCAGCTCCGCCTCTTCGAACCGCCCAAGCCGGGCGAAGAGGCCGCGCTTAGCAACACCACTGCCCGCGACCTGGTGCAGGCGCTGTCCGACCTGTTGAACGTGCAGAACGACTTCCTCAGCGTGTGGGTAAACAACGAGGTCCAGCGCTTGAGCCTCGAGTGGGACCTGGGCCTGATGCGGGTGGACGAACGCGGTATCCGCATCCCGCTTGAGACGCCCTTCCGCGATTTCCTGTCGGCCTTGCCCGGCTCGCCCGAGTCGCGGCCCTGGGTCGTTTTCCCAGAGGAGATCGAGTCGGACAGCCAGCTGTCGCCGCCAGCGGTGTTTGAGTACCCGGCCGAGCTTGGCAAGCTGGAAAAGCCACCAACCGTGCGGCTGGCGTCATGGGAGCAGGCGGCGGACCGGGCGCGTCGGCTGCCGCCCGTGGGAGCCGAGAAAGAGTAAACAGTCGCCAGCAACCTGGGCTTAGTCCCAGCCGTTTCGCGCCAGAAAACCCGGTGGGCATGCGGCGCCTGGCACGCCTATAATGGTTAAATACCAAGGGGTTGGGGCGATTCGAGCCCCAGGCTGCCTCCCCGAGATGGTAAACCGAGCAGGGATCGTCATGACACACCACCGCAACCAAGTCGCTCGCCGGACGGCTGCCAGCAGGAACCGCCGTGGGTTTTCCGCCCTCCTGTGGCTGGTGACACTCGCCATTGCCGGCGCCGGCGCCTTCGCGGTGTACAACTACGCCCCGTCGTTCAGCCAACCGACGCTGCACGACGAGATCGTGTTCTACGACATCGAGCGCAAGGACTTTGAGCTGTCGATCACCGAGCGTGGCGAGATCGAGTCGGTGGGCGACGCGGAGGTCCGCTCGGAGGTGAAGACCCAAAACACGCCAGGGCTGGCGATCTTGCGGCTCGTCCCCGAAGGCACACAGGTTGAAGAGGGCGGGTTCCTCGCGGAGCTCGACTCCTCGGCCCTCCGCGAAGAACGAACCACCCAGCAGATCGCGGTGAATACCGCCGAGGCCCTGGTGGTCGAGGCCCGCAACCTCTACGAAACCGCCGTCATCGCCCAGCAGGAGTACCTGGAAGGCGTGTACGTGCAGGAGCGTCAGACCATCGAGAGCGAGGTGTTCGTCGCCGAGGAGAACCTGACCCGGGCCCAGGAGTACCTGCAGTACAGCAAGAAGCTGGCCGCCAAAGGTTACGTGAACGACCTGCAGCTGGAGGCCGACGCCTTCGCCGTCGAGAAGGCCCGCAAAGAGCTGGAGGCCGCCAAGACTAAGCTCCGCGTGCTGGACGACTTCACCAAGGCCAAGATGCTCAAGCAGCTCGAGAGCGACATCCTCATCACCAAGGCCAAGTGGGAAGCCGAGAAGAACAGCTTCCAGCTCGAGTCGGACAAGCTGGAAGAGATCAAGGACCAGATCGAGAAGTGCGTGATCACCGCGCCCAGGGCGGGCATCGTCAAGTACGCACACGTCAGCGACCGCCGCGGCGACAACGACTTCATCGTTGAGGAGGGCGCCGAGGTCCGCGAACGCCAGACCATCATCCGCCTGCCCGACACCTCGCGGATGCGGGTGGAGCTGACCATTAACGAGTCGCTCGTGCAGTACGTGCAGGTCGGCATGCCGGCCCAGATCAAGCCGATCGGGATGGACGACATGGTCCTGCCTGGTCGGGTGTCGCGGATCAATCAGTACGCCGAGCCCTCCGGCTGGCGTAAGGCCAACGTCAAGGAGTACAAGGCGTTCGTTGAGCTGCTCACCGCGGTCGACGGGCTGCGTCCGGGCATGACCTCTAGCGTGACGATCAACTCCATCAGCACCCCCGACGCGTTGCAGGCGCCGGTTCAGGCGGTCTACTCGCACGGCGAAAAGTTCTACTGCTTCGTCCCCAGCGGCGATGGCCTCGAGGCTCGGGAGCTGGTGTGCGGCCCGACCAACGACCGGTTCTTTGTGATCGAGTCGGGGCTCGAAGAGGGCGACCGGGTTGCGATGAACCCGCGTGACCTGCTGGCGCACGTCGACCTGCCCGAGATCCCCAAGAAGCAGCGACGCGGCGCCCCCGCTGAAGAGGCACCCGGCCCCGAGGCGCCTTCCGAAGGCCAGGGCCAGGGAGAGGTCGCGGCCGCGGCCTCCAAACCCGTCGCCGCCGGCGGCTGAACCGCCACGCCCTCCCCTGCGAGCACGGCCGCTCGCAAGTCCCGCTCCGCAGCCGCGATGACCTCTTCCGACGCCGTCAGCATCCACGACTTGCAGAAGCACTACGTCGTCGGCGGCGAGACCGTCAAAGCGCTCCGCGGCGTATCGTTCGACGTTCCGGTGGGTGACTACCTGTCGATCATGGGCCCGTCGGGGTCCGGCAAGAGCACGCTGCTGAACCTGCTCGGCTGCCTCGATCGCCCCACTTCGGGGTCGTTCGAACTCGGCGGTGTCGACGTGGCCCGCATGGCGGACGATCAGCTGGCAGAAACCCGCGCCACCAGCCTGGGCATCGTGTTTCAATCGTTCAACCTCCTCCCGTCGCTGACCGTTGTTGAGAACATCGAGCTGCCGCTCTACTACAGCGGCCGGCTCGGCCGCGGCGCCCGCGAGCGGTGCGAGCAGCTCGCGAAGCGGGTCGGGCTGGGCAACCGCATGGACCACCGCCCGACGCAGCTCTCCGGCGGGCAGCAGCAGCGTGTGGCGATCGCCCGCAGCCTGGCGAACGACCCCCGCTTCATCCTGGCCGACGAGCCCACCGGCAACCTCGACTCGCAGACCACCGACGACATCCTGCACCTGCTGGACGAGCTCAACCAGGAGGGCCGCACGCTGATTATCGTCACGCACGAGGACGAGGTCGCCGAGCGGACCAAGCGGACCATCGTCCTCCGCGACGGCCAGGTGCAATCCGACAAGAGGCGGGCATGAATCACTGGGGCCGCACCCTGCGGATGAGCGTCAAGAGCCTGCTGATGCACCCGATGCGCAGCGGGCTGACCGTGTTGGGCATCCTGATCGGTGTGTCGAGCGTGATCTGGCTGCTGGCGATCGGCGAGGGTATCAGCGCCAAGTCGCAGGAGCAGATCGCCGGCCTCGGCGCCCAAAACATCATCGTCCGCACCATCAAGCCCTCCAGCGACGACTTCGAGGGCGGGCTGTACGGGCTCACCCGCGACGACTACCACCGCATCCGCGACACGATCCCTACCCTGGAGTCGGTGCTGCCGATCCGCGAGCTCCGGCGCGAGTTCCGCCACGGCACCCGCCGCATGGAGGGCCGCCTGGTCGGCTGCACGCCCGACTACAAGGATGTGGTGCGTCTGACGCTCGTGGACCGGCCCGACAACCGCTTCCTCACCGACCTGGACATCGACGAGGAACGCAACTACTGCGTGCTGGCGTACGAGGTCGCCAAGAAGCTGTTCCCCATCGACGGCGCGATCGGCAAGTCGGTCATGATCGACGACGAGTTCTACGAGGTGGTCGGGGTGGTGGCGCCCCGCGACCCGACCGCCGGCGTTGGCGGCTCGCTGGCGGCCGAGGACTTTTCCGGCGACGTCTACGTGCCGATCTCGACGCTGTGGCGCCGAAACGGCGACATGGAGATCATCCAGAAGCCCGGTCAGTTTCAGCAGGACATCAAAGAGGTCGATCAGATCACGGCCAAGGTGGCCAACAAGACCGACGTGCTCAAGACCGCCGACGTGCTCCGCCAGACGGTCGAGGCCTACCACCCTCAGCGGGACTTCGGCGTGACGGTGCCGCTGGAGCTGCTCCAGCAGGCGCGGACCACGCAGCTCATGTTCATCTTGTTCCTGGGGCTGATCGCGGCGATCTCGCTGGTGGTCGGCGGCATCGGCATCATGAACATCATGCTGGCGACCGTCACCGAGCGGACCCGCGAGATTGGCATCCGCCGGGCCGTGGGCGCCAAGAAGTCGGACATCGTGCAGCAGTTCCTCACCGAGAGCGTGGTGCTGTCGGTCGTCGGCGGGCTGCTCGGCATCCTTATCGGGCTCGCCTGCCGGCCGTTGTCGATTGCCCTGCGGACCTTCTTGTTCTACCAGTTCCCTTCGCAGATGGAGTCGCTGCCCGAGCTGATCCGCACGGTCGAGCCGATCCTGGTGGGCTGGTCCATCCCGCTGGCGTTCCTTATCTCGGCGATTGTCGGCGTGCTGTTCGGCGTCTACCCGGCGACGAAAGCAGCCGCGCTCGACCCGATCGTCGCGTTGCGGCACGAGTAGCCCCGCCCCCCTCGAGCACGGCTGCCACGAGGGCGTTCGGCGGGCACACCGGTAACGCCGGGTGCGGCGTATTGTCTGCCCGGGTTTTGTCCAAAAACACGCGCGGAGGGGACAAAACTCTGGGCGTGTCGTTGCCTTGGGTCGCCGTAAGTCCCTTTTTGGCAACGTTTTGCGCTTGATGGTCCGATCGCGGCGGGTGGGTTTTGTCCGTTCTCGCTCACACCGCGCGGACAAAGCTTCGCCCGGCGCTGCCCATACCAGGTGCGTGGAAAACCCCTCGCCCCCACCTCGCTGAGCCCCCTTTCGGGTAGCGGAGGGGTGGGCGCACCCACTATTGGACCGCGCCGGATGGCCGTTTTCTACGACGGAGTTCTAGAGGAGCAAGCAGAAGCCAGTCGTAAGAAATCGGGCTTCGCAACGGATCGGTTCTGCCCTCTCCCATGCTCCCCCGCTGCGTCTCCGCGCCTCTGCGTGAGTCTGTTTGGGAATCTCACGCAGAGGCGCGGAGACGCAGAGATTGAGATCCATAGACCTCCGACGGCGCCGCGGTGCTCGAGTTCGCCCCGTCTGAGGATTCGGGCAGGAACAACCGTCAAGAGGACCCACCAAACAAACCGAGCCCAGGGCCGTGGCCTTGGGCTCGGGTGAGGTTTTGGTTGCCGGAGGCTTCGCTACCGCGCCACGGCCAGCTTCTTCTCGCCGAGCAGACGCAGGTAGTCGGCGACGATCGACATCGCCTCCTTGTTGTAGTGCTCTTCCATGTCGAACACCGGGCGGTCGGAGTCGGTCGCCTTCTCGAACTGCTCCTCCTGCTCCTTGTCGGCGTCCAGCTCGGCCTTCTCGGCCAGGTACTTATCGAGGTTCAGCGTGACGGTCTTCTCGTCCTTCTGCTCCTCGTAGCGGGAGATCCGCTCCAGGTCCTTCTTGAAGTCGGGCGACTGCGTGATGCGGTCGCTGGAGAGACGCTGCAGCTCGTTCTTGATGGTGCCGTTGACCATGCCGAAGCGGTCGTGCCGCAGCTCGCGGACCTGGTCGAACGACAACGCGTAGTCGAGGTCCCGCTCGGAGATGCCCTCGATGTGCTGCGTCAGCGACGGGATCACCACGTCGGACACGACGCCGCGGTTCTGCGTGCTGTCGCCGCCGGGGCGGTAGAACTGCTGGATGGTCAGCTTCAACGCGCCCCAGTTCTTCTGGGTCTGGCGGCCGAACAGCAGCTCGGCCAGGTTGAACAGCTGCTGCACGGTTCCCTTGCCGTGGGTGGACTCGTCGCCCACGACGACGCCGCGGCCGTAGTCCTGGATGGCGCCGGCGAAGATCTCGCTGGCCGACGCGCTGAACTTGTTGGTCATGACCACCAGCGGGCCGCTCCACAGCATGCCGGGGTCGTCGTCGTCGTGGGGCTGGCTGCGGCCGTCCGGGCCCTTCACCTGCACCACGGGGCCGCGGTCGATGAACAGGCCGGTCATCGCGACCGACTCCTGCAGCGAGCCGCCGCCGTTGAACCGCAGGTCAACCACCACCGCGTCCACGTGCTGCTGGTTGAAGCCCCGCAGCAGCCGCGACACGTCGCGGGTGGTGCTGCGGTAGTTCGGCAGGCCCTTGCGGGCGCCGTCCATGTCCATGTAGAAGCTCGGCAGCGAGATCACGCCGATCTTGTAGGCCTCGCCGTTCTGCTTGCGGCCCCAGTTGATCACGGCGCCGCGGGCCTCCTGGTTCTTCAGCTCCACGCGGTCGCGGGTGATCTCATAGACCTTCAGCTCCTTGGGGTTGTCGGCCGGCTTGACCTCTAGCCGCACGATGGTGCCGCGCTTGCCGCGGATCAGCTTCACCACGTTGCGGAGCTTCATGTCGACGATGTCCTCGAGCGTGCCCGCGGGGCCCTGCCCGACGCTGACGATGATGTCGCCCTCCTTGAGCTTGCCGTCGCGGTCGGCGGCGCCGCCGGCGATGATCTCCTGCACGGTGGTGTAGCCGTCCTCGCTGCGGAGGGCTGCGCCGATGCCGTCCAGCTCGAGCCGCATCTGGATGTCGAAGTCCTCCAGCGTCGACTTCGACATGTAGCTGGAGTGCGGGTCGAAGGCTGAGGTCATCGAGGTCAGGTAGAGCTCGAGCAGCTCGTCGTCGTCGGTCTCGAACCAGCGCTTGCGGACGCTGTCGTACCGCTTGCGGAGCTTGGTCTTGGCCTCCTCCATCTCCTTGCCGTCGGCCAGCTGGACCACCATGTCGAACTTGACCCGCTTGCGCCACCGCTCGGCCGCGTCTTCGGGCGTGCGCGAGTAGGTGGTGTCGTCGCGGTCGCGGATCATGGTCTCGTCGACGGTGAAGTCGTGCGGCACGTCGATCTGCTCGAGCGCCGTGGCGGTGCGTTCTTCGACCCGCGCGAGGAAACGCGAGAAGATCTTGTACGCGTAAGAAACGTCGGCGTCGCGGATCAGGTCGTCCAGCTTGTGACGGTTCTGGTGGAACTCGTCGATGTCCGACTGCAGGAAGTACAGCTTCCACGGGTCGAGCGCCTTGAGGAACGAGTCCATGCACCGCTCGCTCACGGTGTCGTCGACCCGCTGCCCCGTCAGGTGCCAGCTCTCCATCCGGGACCGCACCATGTTGGTGATCTGCCGGTCCTCGGCGTCGGGCTGGGTCGGCCGTGCCATCGCCTGGTAGGCGAACGGCGCGGTCACCAGCAGAGCCGAGAGCAGGGCTAGTGCCGAGCGGCGACGCCACTGACGAGCCTGGTGTGGACGCTGGCTGACGTTGGGCATAAGGAGGTATCTCCGTCGTTGGATGGGAACTGTCGCCGGACAATACGGCGATTGGGGCCCCGGCGGCAATAGCGACCCGCCCTGCGAGTCGCGGTGGGGGTGTGGCCGCGTGGGGTCAGGGCGTTGATGCCCGGAGGGGGGCGGCCCTTGCGCGGCGACCACGCAGCGACGGGGCCTCGGCTCTTCCTAACTGTCCTTGTTGAAACAACTTACCCATGGTACCGGCGCCGCGAAATCCAGGCAACACGACGTGTCGCCTCGGCAATCCGCATAACCCGATGACCGATGGGCAGGCTTCCCCTAGCTACGCAAGCACGTGGCCGGGTGTTCAGCGTGCGTGGCGCTGGAACAGACGCCACCGCCGCTCCGACTTGGGCTTCTCGTCGGCGTCGCCGAACTCCTCGAGCTCGGTTACGACCCAGCGGACGCGGCGGCCGCTGGCGTCCCGCTCGGTGGAAGAGGCCCGCACCAGGCCGCCCGGGGCGAGATCGCAGTGCAGCTCCATGGTCTCGACCTGGTTGGCGCCAGCGGTCGACCGCACCTGCTGGCGGTACCCGCCGACCATGCCGCCGTCCAGCAGGATCGGCACGTCCACGGCCAAGACGCTGGTGGTCTCGCCGGTGAGGTCCGCCGCCGAGCTGCCGTCCGGGGCGGACACCTCGCGACGCAGCAGGTACGGCGGGAATTCTGGGGCGTAGTAGAGGGTCTCGAGCCGGCGTTGGGGGCCCTCGCCGTAGCTCAGCCCCCACTGCTGGCACGGGACGGTCTTGCCGCTGAGGCTGATGTCGATCGCGGGCAGCTCTACGGTGATGGGCGTCTGGCTGGTGTGGTCGGTCAATAGGCTGTGGCGGATCACCTGCGTTGCGCCCCGCAGCCGCTTCCCCCCGACCTCAACGATCGAAGTGCTCTCCAGCGTGTAGCTGTCCGCGGCGATCTCCGCCAGCTTGTCGGTGTGCAGGGTTTCGCTGCGGGTGAGGAACTTGCCGGTCTCGTCGAACGTCTCGGTGACGGTCCGCAGCGTTCGCCACGCGCCGACGCCGAACCGGGCCCAGGGGTGGCTGTCCAGCGGCAAGTTGAGCGAGGTTGGCGCCGGGGGAAGCTCCGGCGAGGGGGGGCTGACCACCACCGCCTTCTCGGTCACCACCTGCTGCACGGTGGGCTTGGCGGGGGCCTTCTCGGGCGCCTGGCCGTGCGCGTCACGGGGGACGAACAACGCCAGTGCGCACGCCGCGGCGAGCGCCAGCAGGGGGCGGCAGAGCGTCGGTCGGGGGTGGGGGGGCGTTGGCAGCGGCATGGGGTCGCAGCGTAGGGGCGGCCGGCGGACGCCGGCCCGAAACGCACAAGTATAGGATCCCGCTGCGGGTCAATCGACCGGCGGAGGGGCCGGATCATCGCTAGAGCCGGCAGGATCCGCCGGCTCGAACAGTGCAACCAGGTCGAGGTCCTGCCGGGGGAAGACGGTGCGGAGGTCGAGCACCACGCAATCCGCCTCAATCCGCCCCGCCACGGCCGGGCTGCCGCTCAGGAGCTGATCGGCCAATTGGGTCGCATCCCCCTGCTGGGGCCGCAGCCGCACGCCCCACGAGGGCGCGCTGACCGGTAAACCGCAGACGGGGGCCGGCCGCAGTTCCACCGCCTCGGCGGCAGCCAACCGCGGCGAAACGGCCAGTTGCGGGGCCAGACGCTCCGCACGGGACTTGAGGTTGTCGATCGGCGCCGTCACGAGGGTCAGGGTCGGGATGCTGAGCGCGGCCCGCTCCGCATCCGAGTGGAGACGCAGCGTGGCGGCCAGCGCCGCTGCACGGCACGCGTCGACGCGGCGGGTCGCGGTGAGCGGCGAGTCGAGCAGACGTTCGATGACCGCGGCGTCGCCGGCGGCGGCGCCGCAGGCGGGGCCGCCGACCAAACCGTCGCCCCGCACCAGCACCAGACTGGCGCCCCAACCGATGGCCTCCTGCACCGACGGGAGCAGCGTCGCGAGCCCGGCGATCGACTGCACCGGAGCGGCGCCGAGCTCCACAACCGCAACGCCGCCCTGGGCCTTCACGGCTTGGATCAACGCTTCCAGGGTCGGGCGGCAGGCGGCGTCGGCGCCGGTTGAGCTCCCCATCCGCAGCACGGTCGCCGGTCCGCCGGCGAGCGCCTGCTCGTAATCGCTCAGGTGCACGCTGTCCGCCGCGCCCACCTCCAGCAGCGTCACGCCGGCCGCCATGCTGAGGTCGGTTACCCGGCAGTTGCGCTCGACCGTTCCCACCTCGCCCCGTGCGATCACGAGCCGGGAGTCCGTGGTGAGCGTCTCCATGGCCTGCTGCAGGGCCGCGGCGTGCGAGGTGAACAGGGCCGCCGCCTCGGCGCCGGTCAGCTCGACCAGCAGCCGCCGCGCGTCCTCGTCGGCGCGTCCTTCCTGCTGGCTGAGTGTGAAGTCCTGGGCGGTGAGCAGCATCCGCTCGACCGCCGCCTCGGCCAGCGGCGTTGAAACCCACGGCCCGCCGCGGAACCGCCCGCTGGCGTTGATCGCCCCGCCCACCTGGTAAGCGTCGGCGCCCGACAGGTAGCGGCTGACGCGGTCGGCGAGTTCGGAGAAGGAGGGCAGGTTGGCTTCTTCCGCGCGGTGCGCCAGGTCGGCGCGGACATCGTCCAGGAAGGTGCGGACCTGCGCCGTCACGACCGACGGGTTGAGTCGGTCCACCACCGACCGCACGCGGGGGTTCTCCAGCAGCTCGGCCGCGGTGGGGAGTTTCTTCCAGAGATCCGAGGATTTCATGCGGGCAGCGCCGAATGGGGTTTTCACTGAGAGTTAGCTCCTGTCCATTAGAATACCCGCCCGGCGGCGCGGAAACCCGGCCGCTCTCCTGCCCCGCCCAGCTGTTCGTCCCGTATGACCGAAGCTTGCCACGATCCGCCACTGCTCACCCTGCGGGACGTGGGCATGCGCTACCCGACGGGCACCACGGCGCTGGTCGGCATGTCGCTCGACGTGAAAGCCGGCGAGTTTGTCAGCCTGCTGGGGCCGTCCGGCTGCGGGAAGAGCACGGTGCTGCGGCTGGTGGGTGGTCTGGACAGCCCAACCAGCGGGCAGATTGAGCACCACTGGGACGCCGGCGGCCGGTCGGCCCCGGTCGGGTGCGTGTTCCAAGAGCCGACGCTGCTCCCCTGGGCGACCGTGTGGAAGAACGTCTACCTGCCGCTGCGGCTGCAGGGCGAGCGACGTTCCGCGGCCCGGCCGCGGGTGGACGAGGCCCTGCGGCTGGTCGGGCTCGAGGTATTTTCGAAGGCGTACCCCCGTGAGCTGAGCGGCGGCATGAAGATGCGCGCCGCCCTCGCCCGGGCGCTGGTGACGCGGCCGCAGCTGCTGATGCTGGACGAGCCGTTTGCGGCGCTCGACGAGATCACCCGCTTCCGCCTGAACGACGACCTGCTCGCCTTGTGGGGCAAGCGGCAGATGACCGCCCTGTTTGTGACCCACAGCGTGTACGAGTCGGTCTACCTGTCGACCAGGGTAGTAGTCCTGAGCCAGCGACCGGGCCGCGTGGTGGCGGACATCCCGATCGACCTCCCATTCCCACGTGGCGAGGCTACCAGGTCGGACCCACGCTACCACGAGCTCTGCGAGCAGGCGTCCGCGGCGTTGCGGCTGGCGATGGGCGAGCCGGCGGCGGCCGCCGCGGGAGGCGGGGCATGACCAAAGATGAGTACACACCGCGTTCCGCCGCGGTGCACCGGCTGCTCCGCATCGCGGCGCCGCTGGTGTTGGGGCTGTTGGTGCTGGCTGGGTGGGAGGCGGCCGTGCGCGCGTGGGACATCTCGTCCTACCTGCTGCCGGCGCCCAGCGGCGTCGCCCAGGCGATGTGGGACCACCGCGAACCGTTGTTTTCTGCTTGGACGGTGACCCTGCGGACTATGCTGCTGGCGCTCGCCGCGGCGGTGGCAGGTGGGGTCGCGTTGGCCGCGTTGTTCAACACCTCCAGGACACTCGAGCTGAGCCTGTTCCCCTACGCGGTCACGCTGCAGGTGACGCCGCTGCTGGCGATCGCGCCGCTGCTCTTGATCTGGATCCACGACCCGCGGTGGGTGATGCTGCTGTGCGCGTGGATTGTGGCGTTCTTCCCCATCCTGTCGGGGACCGCGGTTGGGCTGCGCAGCACCGACCCCGGGCTCGAGGACCTGTTCCGCCTGTACGGCGCGTCGCGGTGGCAGCGGCTCCGCCTGCTGCTGGCGCCCACCGCCCTGCCCTACTTCCTGGCCGGGTTGCGGGTGTCGGTGAACCTGGCGTTGGTGGGCGCTGTGGTCGCGGAGTTCGTCACCGCCGCCGCCGTCGAACGCCCCGGGCTGGCGACCATCATCTTTGAGGCCCAGTACCGCTCGGACACCGAGCGGGCGTTCGCCGCGCTGGCGGTCATCGCCTTCACGGGCGTGGCGTTCTACCTCGCCACGCACCTGCTGAGCGAGTGGCTGCAGGGGGGGTGGCGCGAACGCCGCCGTGCCGACCGTCGGCCGGGGTGATCGTCAGCCGCAGGAGGCTCTGGTAGAGTGGAGCGATGCACCGCACGCTCTGTTTGTTGCTCCTATTCGCCGCGTCGGCCGCCGCTGCCGACAAGGTTACCCTGGCTCTCAACTGGAAGGCCCAGCCCGAGCTGGGCGGCTTCTACCAGGCGTTGGCCGATGGGTCGTACGACGAGTACGGCCTGGAGGTCACAATCCGCCAGGGCGGGCCCCAGATCAACAACCGCCCGCTGCTGGCGGCGGGGCGGGTCGACTTCTTGGTCGGCACCAACCTGCTGCAGGCGTTCGACGCCGCGAAGCGGGGCGTGCCGACGCGGGTCGTGGCGGCGATGCTGCAAAAGGACCCGCAGTGCCTGATCGTGCACGCCGGTCAGGGCTACGAGGAGTGGTCGGACCTGGCCCGCGCGCCGCTGCTGATGGCGGCGACCGGCCGCTACAGCTTCTTCCTCTGGATGGAGGCGGCCCACGGCTTCCAGAAACGCAACCTGCGGCCCTACAACCACAGCCTGGCGCCCTTCCTGGCCAACAAGAAGTGGATCCAGCAGGGCTACGCGACCGCCGAGCCGATGCGCGTGGAGGAGGCTAGCGGCGAGGCGCCGCTGGTGTTCCTGCTGGCGGACAACGGCTGGGACAGCTACTCCACCGTCATCGAGACACGCCTCAACCTGATCGAGAACCGGCCCGAGCTGGTGCAGCGGTTCGTGGACGCGTCGATCCTCGGCTGGTACGGCTACGTCTACGGCGACAACGCCGCGGCCAACCGGCTGATCAAACAGGCCAACCCGTCGATCACCGATGGCCAGATCGCCTTCTCGCTCAAGCAGATGCGGGCGATGGGGCTGGTGGACTCGGGGGAATCCATCGAGAACGGCATCGGGGCGATGCGGATGGAGCGGGTGCAGAGCTTCCTGAAGAAAATGGTCGCCGCCGGCGTGTTCAAGCCGGGGGAGATCGACCCCGGCAAGGCCGTAACGCTACAATTCGTCAACCGGGGCGTTGGCCTCGACCGGCGCCAGCAGCTGGCGCCCGACCAGTCGAACAATCAATAGACTTAATCATACTTCCTCACGAGGACAGGCGATGAACAAGCCGCAAGCAAACAATCTGGAACGTGTTGTGTCGTCGGCCGTGGCCGCGCTGGTCGCGATGGCGCTAACCGGCTGCCCAAGCCCCCCGCCGGCCGAGGAGCACGCCGACCACGCCGAGTTCAAGGTCCCCACCACCCTGGCCGAGGCGCACGAGCAGCTCGAGCACATGGGCGCCGACATCAAGGCCGCGTTTGACGCGGACAAGCCCGGCGACGCCCACGACGCGCTCCACGACATCGGTTCCGTTATCAAGGCCCTGCCCGCGTTGGCTGAAAAGGCTGGCGTCGAGGCTGCCGACGAGGCAAAGGCCGTCGCCGATGACCTGATGGACGGGTTTAGCAAGCTGGACGGTGTGCTGCACGGCGGCGACAAGGTCGCCTGGTCGGACATCAGCGAGAAGGTCGACGTCGCGATGGCGAAGATCGCCAGCTGGCTGCCCGAGGGCGCCGGCCACGAAGCGCATGACCATGGCGACGAAGACCACGACGAAGAAGCCGGGCACGACCGCTAGCGGCGGGCCGGCGTCAACGCCGCGTGACGTAGCCAACCAAGATGGACCCCAGCAGCAGGCCGCTGCCCACCACGGCAAGCATTGGCAGGGGGGCGGCCGCGGCGTCCCAGGCTTCTAGGCCGTGGCCCAAGTTTGAGCCGAACACCGCGCAGAGCGTTAGCAGCGGAAAGGTCCACGCCGCCAGCACGTTCAGCCGGTGGGCCGCCTTGGCCTGCCGGCGGCTGGACTCCGCCTGCTCCTCGGCCCGCCGCGCGATGACGAAGTCGAGCGTGTTGCGGGCGTCGGCTTGCAGCAGCTCGGCCCGGCGGGCCGTGCTGTACGCGCGGTCGCGGAGCAGGATCAGCTCGCGCACGTCCGGCAGCTCCTCCCGCGCCTGCTGCAGCGCCTGGTGCAGGTTGTGCGACGCGCGGACCAGCGGGTTCAGCAGCGTCAGCAGGTCGAAGTACGCGGCCGCCGACTGGGCGGCGTCCTCGCTGGCGTCGATCTGGTCGAGCAGCTTGTCGTACTCGTCGATCAGCTCGCCGACCGCCCGTTCGCCGTGCCGCAGCGCCTGCGGCTTCCACTCGCCGCTGGGCGCCCGCCAGAAGAGCCGGCCCTCGCGGGCGTCCTGGTCCTGGGTGGGCGGGGCGTGCAGCACCAGCAGCAGGTGCCCGTCGTGCACCATGGCGCGCTGGCGGCCGACCTCGTCGCCCAGCCGCTTGCTGATCGCCTCGGGGAGCGTCCACTGCTGGGGGATGAGCTGCGTGCCTGCCATGCCTGTTAGGGTCCTCGCTGGTGTTCGGTTCTTGGTTCTGCGCTGGTGCTTCGCCGCGGGCCGCGCGTTATCGCGTGAAGATTTGGTGAGTCCCGTCGGCGCCCGGGGCTAGCGGTAGATCCAGTAGAAGGTGGTCCCCGACTCGTCCACGCGGACCTCGCCCCGGAGCCTCGCCTGGAACAGCAGGCGGCTGAGGATGCGGTGGTAGGCCATGTTCGCACGCGGGAGCTTCACCTGGACCTCGGCCGGGTCGATCCGCTTGGCGTCCAGCGCGGCGTGGTCCCACAGCACGGGCATCTCGATCCGCAGGCCAATCGCGTCGACCGCCTCCTGCAGCGAGAACCCGTCGATCTCGACGTTGATCTTCTCGAACATCTTCGGCGCCAACTCGGTGCCCCGCGCCTTGGTGGGCCAGCCGATGGGCCAGGCGTCGTCGATGTCGCCCGCTAGACGGATGGCCGCCTGCACCGGCTTGCCACGCGGCTTCTCCGGCGCCATCGCCAACCCCTCGGCCTTCAACGCGATCGCCAGGCCGCAGCCGTACGAAAGGGATTGCAGCTCGTCACGGCAGGTGAGCCGCGACAGCGTGGGGGCGACGAGCGGATCGATCGTCACGCTCACGCCGGTTTCGGCGGATAGCTTGTCGACCAACGCGCCGAGCGGCTTGCCCTTGGTGGAAAACCGGATCGGCTTGCCGAGCTCGGTGAACGCGTGCTCGAATTGTTCCTTGGTCAGCCCATACCGCCCGCGCTCGGCGGTCATCGCCTGGGCGCCGTCGGCCAGCACGCGGTCCAGGTAGTCACGCAGCTTGGCGGTTTGCCCGATGGTGAAGCTCTCGCCCGGCAGCGCCAGCTTGCCGCCGGAGGTCAGCACCCCGGTGACCCGGTAGAGGGTCCCCGTGGCGAGCGGCGTCTCCTCGATGTCGGCCTGGTCGCCCGGCCGGCCGCTGCGGATACGCACGCTCGAGATGCCCGCGTTTGCCAGTCGTCGGCTCCACTCCTGCGGGGCGGTGATCGCTACGCCCTTGTCGGTGACGATTGTCAGCGAGTAGGAATCGGCGAATGCGGCGCCAGCGCAGCACACTACGAGTACGGTTGCAACGATTCTTTCCATGCCAAAGCATAACACGCACCCCGCCAAGAGCCGCCGGCGTCAGCCGGCGGAGAAAAACAAGCTCGGTGCTTGCAGCCGGGTTAGACTACGGATAGTGTACGCGTGTGCGCTTTCTTTCCTGCCGACCGGCTCTCCGACATGCGTTTCTGGCTCCTAACCAGCACCACCTACGGCTCGTGGCTCCCCGGTGATCCCCGGGGCAGCGTTACATCCGTCCGGGACTACCGTGCCGGCGACCCTAACACGCGACGCCGGGTCGAGCACGACCGACACGGCGACCCCTACGAACCGTACATGCCGGGGTTGTACCGCTCTGCCGGTGCGGCGCTCAAGCACAAGCCGGTAGCGTTCTCGCTGCAGCATGCGAAAAACTTGGCCGGTCGGTTCTGCGAAACCGCTGAGCATCGAGGGTGGCGGTTGTTGGCGTTCTCGATCATGAGGGACCACGTGCACTGGGTGTGTGGCGGCGCGGATTCGAGTCCGTCTGATGTACTGCGCGACTTCAAAGCGTACGGCAGCCGGGGGCTGAACGCGGAACTCAACGGCGGAGTTGCAAAGCGGTGGTGGACCGAAGGGGGATCCAAGCGGCTGCTGCCCAATGAGCGAGCGGTTTTTGGTGCGGTGAATTATGTCACCTGCCGGCAGTACATGCCGCGTGTGACTTGGCGATTGGAAGAAGAGTAGCGGAGTGCGTGTGGTGCTGCTCCGCGAGCTTACGCTCGCGGCTCTTGGTCTGACTCTATTCAAACGTCAGCTGCACGACTTCCTGATCGGGGTCGATCATCGATGGGCCCAGGTTCACGTTTACCTGGCCGCCGTCCGGCAGACCGACGGCCTCGCCGTCCTTGAGGATGGGGCCTTTCTCGAGCACGTAGTGCGCTACGTTGTAGGCCGTGCCGGCCAGGTGCTGGGCCTCGCCGGCGTAGAACGGCACCTCAAACTCGCGGTGGCCCAGCGACTCCAGCCCGGTGGTGAAGAGCGCCAGCGCGTCGGAGTCCTCGTGCTGCGTGACGCGGAAGTCGATCCACAGGTGCAGCGGCAGGTCCTGCGGCGTGATGGTGGCCGCCAGGCCGGCGAAATCCTCGGGGCGGTGCACCATGCCGCTGGGGCCCCATACGATGCCAGTGGCGTCCGCGGCCAGCGCGAGCGCGGCCGCCAGACGCGTCATCCGGGTGGCGGTGTGGATCGGCTTCTTCTCATCGTCGACCAGCGTCAGGAACAGGTGGGACGAGTGCCCCCGCAGCGCCGGCGCGGCTTCGGGCCAGTACCAGGCGGTGGCGCACGGTCCCTCGAGCCGCTCCCAGGGGATGGGGCGGTCCACCAGCGTGTAGTTGCCGTTGATCGAGCCCCAGCGGAAGGTGACCCCGCGGTCGGTGACGCTGGTCGCCTCGGGCGGCGCGGCTTCCGAGAAACGCTCGGCCAGCAGCGCGCCGACCTGCTCCAGGTCGGGCAGACGCTCCGCGTCGAGGGGCAGGAGGGCGAGCCAAGGGGATCCTGGGTGCATGGCGGTCAGTCGTTGCTGCGGGCCGCCTCGACCACCCGCGCGTGACCGGCGAGGTCGCGGATGGTCGGCCGACGCTCTAGGCCTGGGGTCTGGTCAATGAGTTGCTCCACCCGCGGCGCAATCATCGGGCTGATCTCCATCAGCAGCGACCCGCCGGGCTTCAGGTGGTGGGCGGCGGCCGGCAGCAGCCGCTCGATGACGTCCGTGCCCTGGGGTCCGCCGTCAAGCGCCAGGTGCGGCTCGAAGTCGCGGACATCCTTGTCCAGCTCGGTCATCTCCTCCGAGGTGATGTACGGCGGGTTGCTGACGATGTAGTCCAGCCGCATGTCGGGCTTGTTGGCGGGCAGCAGGTCCGCCTCCACAAAATAGACCCGGTCGTCCACCTTGTGCCGCTGGGCGTTCCGCTTGGCGACCGCGAGCGCCGCGGGGCTGACGTCGGTGGCCAGGATGTCTGCGTTCGGGACGTACTTGGCCGCGCACACGGCCAGCACGCCGCTGCCGGTCCCGATGTCGGCGATCTTGAGCCGGGCGTCGGCGGCGGGGCGCGCCTTCACCCGGTCGGTCAGCGCCACGACGATCAGCTCGGTCTCGGGCCGCGGGATGAGCACGTCCGGCGTGACCTCGAACGGCAGCGAGTAGAACTCGCGGCTGCCCACCAGGTACGCGACCGGCTCGCCCTCGCCGCGGCGCTTCACCAACGCCTTGAACTTGTCGCGAATGTTGGCCGGGGGGACCTCGTCGAAGGCCGCGTAGAGCATGATCCGCTCGCGGCCCAGCGAGTGCGCCAGCAGCACCTCGGCGTCCAGCCGGGCGGAGTCCGACTCGACCTTGGCGAAGTGGTCGGTGGTCCAGCTCAGCAGCCGGCCGATGGTCCAGGGGGCGGAGTCAGTCATTGCGGATTGTTGATTGCGTAGGGCTTCTCCCTCCCCCTTTGGGGGAGGGCCGGGGTGGGGGCGCCCCGGTACCCGCTTCACCCCCACCCTAACCCTCCCCCAAAGGGGGAGGGAAACATGCTCGCAATCAGTCCAGCCCCTCCATCTGGTCGCGCTGCTGCTGGCGTTCGTAGTCGATCAGGCCGTCGGTGACCGGCTGCAGGTCGCCGGCGATGATCTGGTCCAGCTTGTGGATGGTCAGGCCGATGCGGTGGTCGGTCAGCCGGTTCTGGGGGAAGTTGTAGGTGCGGATCCGCTGGCTGCGGTCGCCGGAGCCGACCAGGCTCTTGCGCTCGTCGGAGCGTTTCTTGTCTTCTTCTTGCTTGCGGTGGTCGTACAGCCGGCTCTTCAGCACGCGGAGCGCCTTGGCCAGGTTCTTGTGCTGGGACTTCTCGTCCTGGCACTGCACGACGATGCCGGTCTCGAGGTGCGTGAGCCGCACGGCGGATTCGGTCTTGTTGACGTGCTGGCCGCCGGGGCCGCTGGCGCAGAACTTGTCCAGGCGGTAGTCCTCGGGCTTCAGCTCGATCTCCACCTCTTCCGGCTCGGCCATCACGGCCACCGTGGCGGCCGAGGTGTGCACGCGGCCCTGGGTTTCGGTCTCGGGCACGCGTTGCACGCGGTGCCCGCCCGACTCGTACATCAGCTCGCGGAACACGCCCTCGCCCTCGAGCGACAGGCTGATCTCCTTGAAGCCGCCCAGCTCGGTGGCGCTGGCGTCCATGATCTCCAACTTCCAGCCCTTCGCCTCGGCGTGACGCTTGTACATCTCGTACAGGTCGCGGGCGAAGAGGGCGGCCTCGTCGCCGCCGGTGCCGGCGCGGATCTCCATGATGCAGCGGGCGCGGTTGGCGTCCTCGCCGCCGATGGTCATGCCCAGCAGCTCGTCCCACACGGACTCGCGCTCTTTGATCAGCTCGGGCAGCTCGGCCTCGGCCAGCTCGCGCATGTCGGCGTCGTCGCCGTCGGCCATCTCGCGGGCCTCGGTGATCTGGCGGGCGACGTCCTTGAAGTGCCGGTACTTGCCGGCCAGCTTGGCGAGCGAGCCGTGTTCGCGCGCCACCGCCGACATGCGGTTCGAATCGGCCTGCACGGCCGGGTCGAGCATGTCCTGCTCAAGCTGTTCGAAGCGCGCGAGTTTAGAGTCGAGTAGTTCGCGCATGGTTCAGGAAGGGGGGAAGGCAGGGTGGCAGGGGCAGGGACGTGAGCCGCCGGCCGCCAGCTACTTCTTCCCCTTCTTGCCGAGGCTGCCGTAATTGGCGCCGGCAAACTTCTTCTTGAACTTGTCGATCCGGCCCGCGGTGTCCACAAACTTGACCTTGCCGGTGAAGAACGGGTGGCAGGCGCTGCAGATGTCGACCTTCAGCTCGTTGCGGATGCTCCGCGTGGTGAAGGTGTTGCCACAACCGCAGTGGACTTCCGTTTCCTGGTAGTTGGGGTGGATGCCGTCTTTCATCGTGCTCGCCTTGGTCTGGCTGAACCTGGTAGATCTGATCCCGGGCGGCAGGCCCGGTGGATGTCCGTGGGGACCGGAGAATCTTTAAGAATACCGGCGCCATGACCGGGGCTCAAGCCCGGCCGGGCGGGGCGGCCCTCGGTCGGCGCCCGCCGCCGGAGCGACTTTTGTCCCTCATACGCCAACTCGATCCTTAGGGACAAAAGTCGGCACATCATCCGTCCCTCGATGAGCGTTAGTCTTTCTCACACAAGGGTTTGCAGCATACGGGGAAGATCACGACCAGAGACTTTTGTCCCTCCTGTGCACCCGATAGGGGCAAAAGTCGGGACCCAACTCAGCCGTGCTTCCGGCCGGCGACCGTCCGCACCCACTAATTCTACCCGTCGGGGTGGTCGGTTTCTGCCTCGAACTGCAGGAAACCGGACCGATGCGGTCCGCTAAGCGTCGGCGTGCCGGCGGCGGTGCCGGTCGACCACCAGCGTGTCGATCAGCAACTGCACAAAGTGGTAGGTGATCAGCGGGAAGATGGTCATCGGGCCGAACTGGAGCGCCACCCCCACGCCCACCGCCATCGACTTCTGGCTGCCGGCGACGATCACCGCCAGCGCGTCGGCCGGGCCGATGCCCGCGAGCCGGGCCGCGGCCGCGGCGATGGCGAGCAGCGCCAGGTGCAGCACGATGATCACCGCTGCCATCAGCAGCCAATCGGCCGCCGACGGCCGGAACTCGCTGGCCAGGATGGCGTTGCCGGCTTCGATGGCGCCCAGCAGCGCCATCAGCAGCACGCCCCACTGCGCCACCAGGCTGAGCGCAGCCTTTTTGTCGTCCGCCCATCGCCCGACCGGCCGCGCCAGCCGCAGCACCTGACCCAGCAGCATAGGCGCGGCGATGCCAAGCAGCAGCTTGACCATCAGTTCGCCGGGCTTGGTGTCGACCGTGGCGCCCAGCAGCAGGCCGGTCCAGAGCGGCAGCACGAGGAAGCAGGAGAAGTTGGAGATCATGCTGGTCAGCGCGGCGGCGGCGTCGTTGCCCCCGCCCCGGCGGGTCCAGACGATGGCCGCGGCGATGGTGCACGGCACGCACATGGCAACCGCCAGCCCTTCGGCCATCAGCGGGGGGAGCGGCCGCCCCATCAGCCACCCCAGCGGCGGCGCGGCGCCGGCGTTTACCAACAGCGCCAGGGCCACCGCGGACCAGCTGTCGCGGGCCCGCAACGCTAGCGCGAAGTTGGTGGCGAGCGACGTGGCGAGCATCACCACCGCGATCACGCCCAGCTTGGGCGAGTAGCGTGGGATCGCCGCCAGCTGCGGGCTGAACGCCAGCCCGCCAATCAGCGACGCCATCAGCACGACCAGGAACCACCGCTCTGCGAGGAAACGCCGCATGCAGGATCCCGGGGGCTACGGCTGGTTCGCGTCGGCGGCGAGCCGGTCGGCCCGGATCAGGTTGCCCAGCCGCTGCGGCGAGTCGTCGCCGCGGTAGAGCTCGGCTGCCTCCTCGTTGCGGCCGAGGCCCTCCAGCGCGCGGGCCTTGCCGTAGCGCACCGCATCACGCAGGTGGTCGTTCTCCGGGTCGTCGACGTCCACCCGGTCGAACCACTGCAGCGCCTGGGCGTGCTCGCCCTCCTCGTTCTTGAGCTCCGCGAGCCACAGCGTGGCGTCCGCCTTGGTGCGGTGGTAGATCTGCAGCCGCTCGGTGTTCGGAACCGCCTGGCTGAGGGTCTTCTCCGAGGGGCGGACCCGCGGGTGGAGGTAGAGCTGGGCGGCGGCCCGGTGGTCGTTGATCGGGTCGTGCAGCACGCCCTTCTTCTTCGCCTCGCGTTCGGTTTCGAGCATGCCGCGGAAGTAGAGCAGGCGGGCCTGCCACAGCCGCGGCGACCAGGCGAAGGGCCGCAGGTCGAGCGCTGCGGCGTTGCGGGCGGTTTCGGCGGCCGCGTTCGATGCCGCGCCCAGCACCAGCTCGCGGCGGAGGTTCTCGAACGGGTGGCGCCAGAGCACAACGTCCGACACGCCGGGGGCCTGCTCCAGCAGCTTGGCGGCCTCGTCGGCGTCGACCGTCAGCACAATGGCGGAGCTGCCGCTCTGCTGCTGCTGGAGCTGCTGGGCACGGCTGCTGAGCGAGAGGGGTTCGGCCACAACGGCGAACTCGGCGTTGGCCAGGCTGTCCGCGTCGACCGGGTAGGAGAGGTCGGGGCGGCTCAACGAATCGAGCAGCCCGGGGTCGGCCTGCGCCTGGGCGAACGTTAGCACCTTGCCGTCGGGGCCCGGCAGCGGCAGGCCGAGCTGCGGGTCGAACAGGTAGAGCTGGTCGTGGTCGACGATGCCGCACCACAGCCAGTCGCCCCCGCCCTGGTCGCCGGCCGGCAGCGTGATCACGCAGCACGGTATCCGCTGCTGGCGGCACAGCATGGCGAACAGCCACGACCGCTTCGCCGCGTTGCCGCGGCCGAAGACAAGCGTCTGCCACGGGCGGTGGTTCCGCAGGCGGGGGCTGTTCGAGAGGGTCACGTTGCGGACCACCCAGTCGAACAGACGCTCGGCCCGCGGCAGCGGGTCGAACGCGTCGCCCGCGTTCCAGGCGGCGATGTCGCGGGCCCAAGAGGCCTGCTGGATCAGCCGCCCCTCGTGGACGGCGAAGGTGTCGCGGTTGAGGGCGTCGGGGCTGATGTAGTCGGCTACCGGGGCTTTCTCCCGCAGCTCGGCCGGCAGCGACGCCAGCAGCTCCGGCGGGTCGACCGGATTGGTTTGCTTGCGGGAGCGGAGCCAGCGGTTGAAGCTCTCGGTCAGCCTCGCGAGCTCATCGGCGTCGGGCGTCGGCTCCCAGCCGAGCGCAGGCTCGCCGTTCCGCGCGTACCTGCCGAGGGCGCGGGTGATGGCCTGCATCTTGGCGTCCTTGTTGCGCCAGATCTCAATCCGCGGCGGCCACGCGATCGTAGGAACCAGGTTGTGGAGCTGGTCCAACGCGACGTTCTCGGCGGGGATGTTGACGCCGAACGCGTCGACCTTGCCCTGGGCGCGGAGGTCGTCGAGCTGGTCGATGCGCAGGCCGAAGGTCTCGGCGTAGAGCTCCTCCGGCACCCGGATCGATAGGTTGCCCGGTGGGCGGATGCCATCAATCACCTGCAGCTTGAGGTCGTCCAGGACTTGGGCGACAAGCAGGTCGGTCGCCTCGTGGGTGACCATCTGCGGGTCGACCTCGCCGGTCGCGTTCTGGCGGTCGCGGGTCTCGCTGTCGGGGAACATGTACAGCTTGATGATGTCGTTCGGTCGCACGCCCAGGTCGCGGAAGTTGGCGTTGCCGCTGACGATCTCCAGCGTGTTCCACGGCGCGCCGGCGATCCCTTCGGGACGCGAAACCGTCACCTCGACATCCTTCCCGTCGGAGCTGAACCGCGAGTCGAGCAGCACCGTCGGGGGGCTGAGCTCCAGCGGGATGCTGTCCGGCAGGTTGTCTAGCTTGACGAAGTCCGACTCCAGCATGGCGGCCGCCTCTTTGGCGGACCCCATCCCCCCCGAACCGGCGGAGTAGCGCGACTCCTGGCGCTGGCGGCACCCGGCGGGCGCCAGCAGCGTGCCGGCGAGGGCCAGCAGGACGGCGAGGTTCAGAAACGGCGCGTAGGCGGATCGATTCATGAGTGCAGGGCCGCCTCGCGGATCGTCGTGATGCGGCGGAGCAGCCGGGGGAGGTCGGCGAGCGGGACCATGTTGGCGCCGTCGCTCGGGGACTGGTCGGGGTCGGGGTGGGTCTCGAGGAACAGCGCGTCGACGCCGAGCGCGGCCGCCGCGCAGGCGAGCGGCTCGACCATCTCGCGGTTGCCGCCGGTGGCCCCGCCCAAGCCGCCGGGCTCCTGCACGCTATGGGTGGCGTCGAACACCACCGGCACGCCGAGCTGCCGCATCTGCACCAGGGCCCGCATGTCGTTGACCAGGCGGCCGTAGCCGAAGAAGGTGCCCCGCTCGGTCAGCAGGATGTTGTCGCAGCCCGAGCCGGCCAGCTTCGTCACGACGTGCTCCATGTCCCACGGCGCCATGAACTGCCCCTTCTTGACGTTCACAGTCTTGCCGGTGGCGGCCGCGGCCGTCAGGAGGTCGGTCTGCCGCGCCAGGAAGGCGGGCACCTGCAGCAGGTCGCACACCTGGCCGACCGCGGCCGCCTGGTGCGGCTCGTGCAGGTCGGTTGTGGTGGGCAGGCCGGTCTGCTCGCCGATCGACTGGAGGATACGCAGCCCCTCCTCGAGGCCCGGCCCGCGGTATGCGTCGAGGCTCGTGCGGTTGGCCTTGTCGAATGACGCCTTGAACACGAGGTTGATCGGCAGCGGCTCGACCGCCTGCATCAGGCCTTGGGCGATCTGCAGGGCGAGCTCTTCGCTCTGGAGCACGCACGGCCCGGCGATCAGCAGCAGCGGCTGCCCCTCTCCGCAGCGATACGGTCCGACGTTGGCGGGGTGATTCGGCACAGGGGTCGGGCTGAGTTGGGGGCGAAGAGCGAAACGTGTTGAAAGCGGCTAACTCGGCAGCCGAAAACCAAGCCGCGCGGCGATGTCGGGCCGCACGATGCAAGTCAGCCGCTGCGGCATCGACCGGACCGTGACCGGCAGGAACCCGCCCGGGTCGCCGTCGAGCTGGTAAGGAACTTTTTCATCGGACTCGACGGAGAACTCCCGGCACGGTGTGATCGACACGCTCGGCAGCCGGTGGTGGCGGCGGCGGAGCAGGTTCCACAGGTACCACACCGCCGACGACGCGTACCCGCGTTTGAACACGCACAGGTCGATCAGCCCATCGGTGCCAGACGCCTCCGGCGAAATCGGCAGCCCCTGAGCGTAACGCGGCAGGTTCATGCCGAACAGCCACCGACCCGTGGCGCCCCCCGCCGCATCGGCCCCGGGGCCCTGCCAGGCGGCCCGCAGGCTGGGGTACTTGTAGATACGCAGGGCGTCGAAGAAGGGTTTGGCGTAGGCCAGGTGGGTGATGTTGCCGCGGCGGCTCCTGTGCACCCGGTGCACGACGTCCGCGTCGAAGCCGACGCTGATCATCAGGGCGAACAGCCGCCCGTTGGCCTCGCCGGCGTCCAGCCGGACCTCCACGCCGCCCGTCAGCAGGTCGACGAGCTCGCGCGGCCGGGCCCGCTGTTCCAGGTACTTGGCGAGCAGGTTCTCGGTGCCGGCCGGCATCACGGCCAGCGCAGTTCCCGCGGGGGTCCGGTTGAGCGCGAGGCCGACGGTGCCGTCCCCGCCGATCGCCACGACCGCCCGCAGGGTCTGCTGGGCCATGGCTTCGGCGGCGGCTTCGGTCAGCTCGTCGGGCGTCTGCAGCCGGCAGGGGTCCAACCCGCTCTCGCGGAGCAGCGTTTCCGCCTCCGCTACCTTCCGGGCGCCCCGCCCTGCCCCGGCCTTGCGGTTGACGAGCAGCAGCACCCGCCGCCGGTCAGCGCCCAGCGGCGTCGCCTCCGGCGCCGCCGAGTCGCATTGCTCGCCGGTTGGTGGCGCATCGCTGGGGGGGAGCGGGACTGGCACGGCGTGCAAATGACCTGCGGTTGGGCGAGACGGTAGACAGCTGAGCTGCGGCCCGGCGTGCAGTTCGCTAGGTCGCGGAAGGTCGAAAGTCTCACATTGAGCCGGATCGGGCGCCGTTCGACGGCGGACAGCCGGTGGCCGGCGGCGGTTGGGGCAAGACGCGGCAAACGCAGCGTTTCGCTCCGCACGAAACGGCTTGTCTCATCTTTGGACGGCCATTCTAGGGCCCGCCCGGGACGAAGTTAAGGCGGGTTTGTCTCACCCTAACCCGAGTCAGGGAAAGCGATTAGCGATTCAGAACCGGCGATTGCCGAGCCCGCCGGTAGGCAATCGGCACGGCCCCTGCATTTAGATCGAGGCAACAGCAGGGCGGCGCTCTAGCCGCCCGGTGAAAATCGCTGGCCCGCGGGGCCTCGAATGATGTTGGCGTGTCGGGTCAATTGCCCCTGACCGATACGACCAGTCGGTGTGTAGCCGGCTCATTCGAGGCCCGCTTTTTTATGCGCGGTGCCGGCGGCGGGTGAGGCATCCCGTTAGGCCCAGCCCCACCAGCGCGGCGGCCGCCGGCTCGGGCGCGGCCGAGCCGCCCGCTGACAACGACCCGCTGGTCGCCCCAAAGTTGTCCCGCCACAGTTGGTAGTCGGCGGCGTCGACAACGCCGCTGCCGTCGCCGTCGGCCTCGAGCAGCAGCTCGGAACCGAGCGTGTCCCGCCACACCACATAGTCAGCTGAGTCGACCGTGCCGTCGAAGTTGTAGTCGCCATCGGGGTTGTCCAGCACCTCGATGCTGCTGAGGATCACGAGCGTGCCCAGCGGGTCGTCCACATCGCCGACCGGAACATCGTTGAAGGTCGAACTGTTGGCGCCGTCCAAATCGAGCTTCTGCAGCAGGTCGACGGCGTCGAACACAACCATGCCGTCTCCCAGCACCCGGCCGAATGCGGCGAACCCGCCGTCAGAGCGGGCGGGGCTGTCGAGGAACGAGTTGTTGTCCAGGTTGACGAACCACTGACTGGTCACTGTGTTGGGGCCCGACTTGGCGTTGGAGAGCGTGCCCCGCAGGTTGGAGATCCCCTGCACGCCGCCGCCCGGCTCGTCGGCAATCGGCGGGTCGGTTGCGATAGCCGGCGCGCTGTTGGGAGGCACGAACTCGAACCCGCCGCCCTGCACCACAAAGTTGCCGTCCGGCTGGCCAAGCGGGTTGCGCGTGTTGCGGTGGATGAAGGTCCCCGGGTAGCGATCGAAGTAGTTCAGGAAGTTCGCCACCGAGACCGGCATGGCGGAATCGAACATGCGGAAGTCGGCCGAGCCGTAGGCCTCACCGCCGATCGTGAAGTTCATCCGCACGACCGTGGCGTCGGCCTTGGGGGCGCCGAGGGCCAGAACCACCGCCAATGCGGTCAAGAAGCCACGCCGCTGGTTGGAGAGAGCCAGGGTACAAATCACGCGTGCTAACCTCCGCCCGAGCGCTCCGTCAGCCGCGATGCGGAGGGCCGCCCTGCTCTTGGTGTGCCTGCTAGTTCCGTAAAATAGGGGGTATCTGCATGCTAACCACCGTCGCCGAAGGCGTCCACGATCTCGCGGTCTGCTACCACACGCCCGGCAGCAGACGCCACACGTGGCGCCGGCAGTAGCGGTTGTACCCTTCCAAATTGGTCGTCAGCAGGCGTTCTTCCCGGAGGACCCGGACAACGAATACCGCGGTTCCCAGCAGCACCGGGACGAAGGCCCACCAAGAACCCAGCAACAGCGGCATCCCGAAATGGGCCAGCAGCATGCCTGCGTAACCGGGGTGTCGGACAGCGGCATAGGGCCCGGTCGTAACCAGGGTGTGCCCGCGGTCGGACTGGATGCGGACAAAGGTCGAGAAGAACCGATTAGCGCGCATCGCCCACAGCGCGAGACAGTACCCCAACACGAACGCGGCGCCGCCCAAGACGCTCAGCCAGCCCGGGACCGGCGGGCCCCACCCGAAGCGGACCGCATCCATTCCCGCGACCGCCATCGCGACCGGGTACAGCAGCAGGAAGCCCGCGGTGGCCAGCAGGGCGTCGCCGCGGTCGTAGCCGTCACCGGGGGCGGCGCGTTCCTTCAGCAGGTCGGAATCGACGATGGCCAGCGTAAGCGCGATGAACGCGGCGTACACGCCCAACAAAGCCCAACCGGCTGGCCAAGCGAGGCGGCCGGCGCCGCCGAACAGCGCGGCGGCCAGTCCCACCACCAGCGCGAGCGTCTTGAGCCACAGGTCGACCATGCCCGCAGCTTAGTGCAAAGCGGGACGGGGACAACCCGCGCGGGGTTAGGCCGCGGCCTTGAGCCCGTGGGCCGTGCGGGTGCGTCGCATAGCGACCGTGGTGGCGCGGATCACCCGGTTCCGTTCGGCCATGTCGGGTTCGACGTAGCCCCGCGAGTGGTCCAGGTGCACCGCGACCGCGCGGTACCGCAGCTGGATCGGCGTCAGGCCCAGGTTCACCAGCCGCTCACCGAACTCGCGGTCCTCGCCGCCGTACTGCATGCGCTCGTCGAAGCCGCCCACCTCCACGGCGTCGGACTTCCAGCACGACGCGTTGTTGCCGTTCCAGCTTGGCAGGGTGGTTGTCAGGCGGTCCAGCAGCGTCGGCAGCAAGCCGGGGCCGAGCAGCTTGAGACGCTGCACCGACCTCACACCGCCGTGCCGGGCGGCCCAGTCGCGGGTGAAGCAGCGGCCCATCGCGACATCGGCCTGCGTGATCGCTTTGCTCCCCTCGAGTGACAGCCGCACAGCGCCGCTCGACAGGAACGAGCCGGCCGCCGCGTGCGCGGCGTGCACGGCGATAAAGTCCCGCCGGGGGATGCAGTCGCCGTCGGAGAAGATCAGGTAGTCGCCCGTCGCCGCTTCGATCGCGCGATTCAGGATGATCGTCTTGCGGAAGCCGACGTCCTCGTGCCAGACGTGGTGGATGTTGAGCCCGGTCTCGCCGCGGGCGTGGTCGATGGCCAGCTCGGTGGCGTCGGTCGATCCGTCGTCGGCGATGATGATCTCGTCGGGCCGCCGCTGCTGGTTGGCGTAGCCCCAGAGGGTCTTGGTGAGCCACTCGGGCTGGTTGTACGTGCTGAGGATGACGCTGGTCTTCATCGCGCTGACTCCTGTCATGCGGCGTCGGTTGTGGGACGCGTCCACTGAACGATCGGCCGGCCGAACAGCCGGAGCCGCAGCTCGTTCTTCTCGATTCGGAGGCTCACGGCCTGCTTGCGCCAGGCCTTGAGGAGGGCTTGTTGGGTCTTCCAGCTCAGGCTGCCCAGCGGCTGCCGGTAGTCGCGCCACGGCGTGCGACGCAGCACCTCGGCGTACTCCCGCTTGAAGTGCGTGGGGAACAGCGACCACGGTTTGGGGCCCACGTAGTGGACCACGGCCGGTTCGGCGAACGCCGCCGCGACCCGGGCCCGCAGTGGGGCGTCGGTCAGCGGGTCGTCGGGCAGCTCGCGGTGCGCGACGTTGACGTTCCAGCGTTCCTCGAGCGGGCTGAAACCGCCCGCCACCGCGAGGTTGAGCGCGCACTGATCGGCGAAGCGGAGCTCCCGGCCCTTGGCGATCAGCTCTACGGCGCGGTCCATCTGGCCCTCGCGACGCAGCGCTTCCAGGTCGAGCAGCAGCACGCCGGCGTTGAAGTAGGACCCGACGCCGCGCCCCTCGGTGATGCGGCGGAAGTAGTCGCGTTCGACGCGGTTGTGCAGCGACAGCCACACGGCGCCGTAGTCGGGCGTCGCGGCCAGGGCGTGGCCGCCGAGGTCGTGGTCGAAGAGCTTCTGAACGTCGTCGCGCACCAGCGTGTCGGCGTCCAGGTAAACAGCGCGGTCGGCTTCAACGTACTGGGGCGCTAGCAGCCGGGCGTAGGTCATCCGGGTGTAGGCGCCGGCCCGCAGCGGCTTGGGCAGCCGGGCGAGCGCCTGGCCGGCGTCGACCAGCGTCAGCTCGGCGTTGCCGGCGGCGTCCGTGATCCGCTGGAAACGGTCCCGGCTCTCAACGGAGAGCGCGTCGTGGAACAGGTAGAAGTGCACCCGCGCAGAGGTGTTCTCGAGCGTCGACTGCATAACCACGCCGGCGCCGACGGCGAAGTTCTCGTCGGCGGCGACTACGATGGGGATGGCCAACAGGCTTCTCGGGGCGTGGGACGGTCGGTGCGGCGCGGCTAGGCGGCGGCGGCTTGGGGCGCCTTGGGCGTCATCCACAGCCACGATTGTTCAGACGGGCGCAGCTCGTCGACCATGTGCCGGCGGTACCGCGATGGCAGCAGCCGCGTCAGCACGCCCTCGAACGGGAAGTCCGCGGCGGTGCGGGGCGACTGCCACAGGATCTCGATATCGTGCGTGGCGCCGAAGCGGCGGAGAAACTCGGCCGTCACGCCGGGGCGTGCGAACTCGTGAAGCTCCACCAGCATCGCGCAGCGGGTCAGCGAGCCGACACGCCGCGGGTCGAGCAGCTCGGTCTCGTAGCCGTCGACGTCGCACAGCAGGAACGGCTTGGCTGACGACGCGATCAGCCCCTCCAGCTCGGCGGGGGTGCACTCGCCGCGCATCTCGATCTGGTTCTCGACGTTGTTGAGCCGGGCGAGCTCCTTCGCCATCGCGGTGGCGGCCGCGTCGCACTCGTAGCCCACCACACGGGCCTGGCTGCGTCCGGCCATCCCGACGGCAAAGTACCCCTCGGCCACGCCGACGTCGATCAGCGTGTCGTAGTCGGCGGAAAGCACCTCCTCCAGCACGGGGTAGAGCTCGCGCTCGTAGGTCCCCAGCACCTTGGGCACGTAGGCGCTGCCGAACGCCTGGTCGATGTAGTGCATGCCGCGGAACGGCCCGGCCTGCACCCGCTTGCCCGCCTGCGCGACCGCCCACCGCCGCAGGATCGCCCTGGGCGTGGCGTGGTTCTTGATGACAGAGGAGAGACGCACGGCGACTCCTTTTCGTTGCTGACTGTGCCGCACAGCGGGCGGCGACTCTATCGGTCGGTGGTGGCGCCCGCAAGGGCGATCGGCGCGGCCGGCTACGCGGCGTGGCCCAGGCCGTACTCGGTGCGGACCTTGCGCGAGGCCCGGGTGTCTTCGAGGATCGCCTCGTTGATGCGCATGATCTCGGGGTCGACGTAGCCCCGGTCGTGGTCCAGGTGCAGCGTCACTGCCGAGTAGCGGATCTGCAGCGGCCTGACGCCCAGGTTCTTCAGGCGTTGGCCGAACTCGAAGTCCTCGCGCCAGTACTGCATGCGTTCGTCGAAGCCGCCCACCTCAACGGCGTCGCGGCGCCAGCACGACGCGTTCGAACCGCTCCAGTGGGGCAGCACGCGCGTCATCCGGTTGAGCGTATCGGCCAAGGCGCGCGGGGCTGACACCTTCAGGATGCGGCGTAGCGGCACCCCGCCCACGCGGGCGACCCAGTCGGGCCGGAAGCAACGGCCGCTGCGGATCAGCGGCTCGTCGATGAGTTCGCTGCCGGCCAACGATAGCCGCACCAGGCCCCCCGAGAGGAACGCGCCGGCCGTGGCAAGTCGGGCGTGCGCTTCGACGTAGTCCGGCCGGGGGATGCAGTCGCCGTCAGAGAAGATGAGGTAGTCGCCCTCCGCCGCGTCGATCGCCAGGTTGAGGATCCGCGTCTTGCGGAAGCCTCGATCCGCGTGGCGGACGTGGCGGAGGTTCAGCGGCGAGTTCGCCCGGAACCGCTCGATGACGCGGCGGGTCTCTTCCCCGGAGCCGTCGTCGGCGATGACGATCTCATCGGGAAGGCGGCTCTGGTTGGCGAACCCGACCAGCGACTTCGTCAGCCAGAGCGGCTGGTTGTACGTGCTGAGGATGACGCTGACATGCATAATCACTATGCCCGCGGTCGGAGCAGGCCGCCAGTCACGGCATCCGCGAGATGGGTAGATGAGTGGGGCCCGGGGGCCTATTGGCAGCCTTATCGGCTCGTGGGCTGGTGGGATCTGAAGGGGAATGAGCGGCACGCTGGGAAAACTCCAGGCGCACCACTAGCCGAGGTCCGGGAGACCCTAGGGCGGCGGCAATGTACCCGCGTTGCGAGAATCTGAGCAAGCTCAGCTTGCAGGCCCGACTTGGCGCAGCCGCGAATGCATGCACCGCGTTTGCGTCCGCGGACGCTTGCGGTTGCAGTGCTAGTGGGCCATCCTAGGCGGTTTGCCCCGTGTTCACTCACCCCGACAAGCCCCATCCCGACAGGCGACCGGATGATTAGCGTTGACGACGGACTTACCCCGCAGGACCTGCTGCCCGCGATCGACAAGATGTGGGCCGCCTCGGCCGACCGGCTGGACCGCATCGAGGGCCGCTGGCAGGTGGGCGCGCCGTCGCCCGTGTTCACGATCAAGGGCGAGTACCAGGCGCAGGGCTGGACCGACTGGACGCAGGGCTTCCAGTATGGGTCGCTGATCCTGCAGTACGACGCCACCGGCGACGCGCGGTACCTGGAGCTCGGCCGCCAGCGGACCGCCGACTGCATGGCGCCGCACGTCACCCACGCCGGCGTGCACGACCACGGCTTCAACAACATCAGCACCTACGGCGCCCTGCTCCGCCTGGCGAACGAGGGCCGCCACGACGCTTCCGAGTGGGAACGCCGCTTCTACGAGATGGCGATCAAGGCGAGCGGCTCGGTCCAGGCGCTCCGCTGGTCCACCACCAAGAGCGGCGACGGCTACATCTATTCTTTCAACGGGCCGCAGTCGCTGTTTGTCGACACCATCCGCTCGTGCCGCGCGCTGGCGGTGGCCCACCAGCTGGGCCACAAGCTGATGGGCGAGCGCGACGAGCCGATCTGCCTGCTCGAGCGGATCGTCAAGCACGCCCGCGCCACCGCCCAGTACAACATCTGGTACGGCGAGGACCGCGACACGTACGACCTGCTGGGCCGCACGGCGCACGAGTCGCTGTTTAACGTCAACAACGGCGACTACCGCTGCCCCTCCACGCAGCAGGGGTACTCGCCGTTTTCCACGTGGACCCGCGGGCTGTCGTGGGCCATGGTGGGCTACCCGGAGCAGCTGGAGTGGCTCGCCACCCGGCCCGACTCCGAGCTGGAGCCGCTGGGCGGTCGCGCCGAGGTTGAGGGCGTGTTCCTCAAGGCCGCCCGTGCTACCTGCGATTTCTTCATCCAGCACACGCCCGTGTGCGGCGTGCCCTACTGGGATACGGGAGCGCCGGGCCTGGCCGCGATGGGCGACTACCTCGACCGGCCGGCCGACCCGTACAACGACCACGAACCGGTCGACAGCTCGGCAGCGGCGATCGGCGTGCAGGGGCTGATCCGGCTGGCCAATCTGCTCGACGCCCGCGGCGAGACGGCCGACGCCCAGCGCTACCGCCAGGCGGGCCTTACCTCGCTGCGGACGCTGCTCGACGGGCCCTACCTGAGCACCGGCAGCAACCACGAGGGCCTGCTGCTGCACTCCATCTACCACCGCCCGAACGGCTGGGACTACCAGGCGCCGGGCCAGGGCGTGCCCAACGGCGAGGCCTGCATGTGGGGCGACTACCACCTCCGCGAGGCCGCGCTGCTGGTCCAACGCCTGGCCAAGAACGAGCCGTACTACACCTTCTTCGGCCCGACGGAGTAGCCCATGCCGACTCACGACAAGCCCGTCGCGCTGGTGACCGGCGGCAGCCGCGGCATCGGCTACGGCATCGCCCAGGCGCTCGCCGCGGAGGGGATGAGCCTGGTGATCAACGGCCGCCGCCCTGAGGCGGACATCGCCGACGCGCTCGACGGCCTGAAGCCTGCCGAGACGCTCTACTGCCAGGCCGACATCAGCGACCTGGACGACCACGCCCGCATGATCGACGCCATCCGCGAGCGTTTTGGCCGGCTGGACGTGCTGGTCAACAACGCCGGCGTCGCGCCCGACGTGCGGGCCGACCTGCTGGACGCCACGCCCGAGTCGTTCGACCGGCTGATCCGGATCAACCTCCGCGGCCCGTACTTCCTGACGCAGGCGGTCGCGCGGTGGATGATCGAGCAACGCGGGGCCGACGCCGACCGGCGGCCGTCGATCATCAACGTGTCGTCGATTAGCGCGGTGGTCGCGTCGACCAACCGTGGCGACTACTGTATCAGCAAGGCGGGCGTCGGCATGTCGACCCAGTTGTGGGCTGCACGGCTCGGCGAGCACGGCATCCCGGTCTACGAGGTCCGCCCCGGCGTGATCAAGACCGACATGACCGCGGGTGTGGCAGACAAGTACGACAAGCTGATTGCTGAGGGGCTCACGATCGAGCCGCGCTGGGGCGTGCCGGAAGACATCGGGCGCGCGGTCGCCACCCTGGCCTCCGGCGGCCTCAGCTACGCCACCGGGAACGTGCTGTACATCGACGGCGGGCTCGCCGCGCCGCGGCTCTGAGGCGCCCCCCCGCCCTGCCCCGTGAGTTTGCCGCCGCTCCGCTAGTCCTGGCGGCGTGGCAGCTCGAAGTCCATCGCGTCGTCTGCCTCTGCGACTTCGGCGGTGAGCGGGGTCGACCTACGGTCGGCGTACACCGATGGGACCAGCCTCACGAACCCGGGGTCCTCGGCCTGCAGTTCTTCAGCGGGCGAGGCGGGGCCGGCTGAGTTCTCGCGGACCGCGTCGATCACTACCTTGTGCGTGCCCAGGAACGCGCCGTCGCCGCGGTCGTAGGTGGTAAGCTCGTAGTGGCCCGCGGCGTCGATGGCGCCCATCGCCATGCGGCGGCCGTCCTCGGGGTAGAACATGATCCGCCCTTCGGTCACGGGCTCGCCCGCGTAGGTGACCTTCCCGGAGATGGGCACGCGTTGGTCGCGGCCCGAGTCGCCGCCGCAGCCCGCCGCCAGAAAGATCCCGGCCAGCAACACAGGCAGCCGGTTCGTGCACCGGGTCATTCGCCAATCCGCTCCAAGCAAGGGGCCGTGCTACAGCGTCTGATCGGCTTGCGCGATCGACCCGTAGGCCTGATAGAGGTCGGTGCCAATCGACTCTTCGATGAAGCTCACGTGCCCGTCCGCCCACACGAACTGGGCGCCGCCGGGGTGCTCGCTCCCGAAAGGCACCTGGTCGTACTGGCCGCCGATGGGGTCGAGAACCGAGTTGATGGGGAACTTGGTGGACCGGGCGGAACGCCGCGTCCGCTGCCCGCCGGAGCAGGGGTTCTTGGCGGTGCCCCGGTTGCAGTTGCCGCCCCAGATCCAGGGCGTTGCTCCGCCCGAAGCGGTGTTGTAGAAGATGTCGGGCTTGCCGTAGCGGTCGCCGTGGATCGCCTCGCCGGCGGCGAGTGAGTGGGACAAGCCGTCGGTGATCTTGCCGGGCTTGGTGACCTGCGCCATGACGAACAGGCCGTCGGCGTGCCTGGGCTGCCGGTTAACATCTTGCCCCCGGACGCCGTAGTAGTCGCGCCGCTCCGGCAGGTCTTCCCACATCGATACCGAGGGGCACTTGTAGAGGTCGATGACGATCTTAGTGAGCGGGTCGTCGTTGCCGACCAGGGTGTTGGTGCCCATGACGGTTGACTTGTCGTAGCTGCCTTCGATGGCGCTGTCTTCCAGGTAGGGGAGCAGGGTCATCCACATCGGGGCGCCCCGGCAGGAGCCGCTGTTGCAGTTGTCCGGGAACTGGATGTGGTCGCTTGCGGGGAACGCCTTGTGGGTGGACGCGTAGTTGTGAATCGAGAGCCCGATCTGTTTCAGGTTGTTGGCGCAGTGCATCCGCCGAGCCGACTCGCGCGCCGACTGCACCGCCGGCAGCAGCAACGCAATCAGCACACCGATGATGGCGATCACCACCAGCAACTCGACCAGCGTGAACGCGCGGGCAAGACGCCGCGGTGCACGCGCGACTAGAAAAGTAACGAACACTTGCTCCCCCTTCCCAGGACTGCTGCAAGACGCTCGGCGCCGGATCCGGCGGTGAAAAGTTCGCGGGCTGGCCAGGGTTGCCCAGCCGCGGTCGCCTCATTCTACCGCGACCGCAAACCTCAATCGGGGCGGCATGCTGCAAGTCGAGGACCCTTGGCCGCAACCCGCGGCGGCCTCGTTGAGCGGTGGCGAGACTGACCGGTGTGCGACGCGTCAGTTCGTGCGTCCTCTGCTTGCAAACCGACGGCTCGCGCGTGACACACGCTGCACGCCGAGGCACAATCAGTCGCCTGCCCGCCGTTTGTTATCCCGCAATCTGGGGGAACCGCCGCCGGTGCTCACCGCCGCGACCCCGCAATCAACAACGAGGCAAAGATGAAGACCAAGCTGCTTCTCATGTGTGTCGCAGCGGCCGCTCTGGCGTATCGGGGGTTCGCCGAGGACGGCGCCGAGCCGGCGGACCGGGCGCCCGACAAGAAGTTCACGATCGACAACTGCGTGAACACCTTCAACATGGAGGGCGCCATCAAGACCGACGCCGGCTACCAGTACTGGTTCGCCGACAAGGACTTCCTCGACGGGCGGACACTGAAGCTGAGCGTTGTGAAGCCCCACCAGGCGACCCATGCGCCCCACACGCACGCCGAAGACGAGTTCTTCTTCATCCTCGAGGGCGAGGCCGAGTTCCACCTGAACGGCCAGACCAAGACCGGCGGCCCGCTGACCAGCTTCTACTGCCCGCCCAACTCGCACCACGGCCTGCGCAACATCGGCGACACCGAGATGAAGTACCTGGTGATCAAGAAGTACCAGCGTTGAGCTGGAGGGCCGGCTGCTAGTGCTTATAGATCTTGTGCTGCGGGCGGCCCGACAGGATCTGCTCCCTGCCCCAGGACGTGACGTCCTTGAACGACTGGCTGTGGATGAAGTCGACGAACGCCTGCTCGCTGGACCACTCGCTGGTGATCAGGTACGAGGCGTCGTCTGCGACATCCTTCCACAGCGACGAGCTGTCGTGCCCCTCGGCGGCCTTGAGCGCATCGATCACGCCGGCAAACTTCTCCTCGAACTCGGCCTGCTTGCCGGGGATCACGTGATAGTTCATGCCGACAGTAATCATGGAGAAGAGCCTCGGTAGTGGAGAGAAAGGTTGCGCACGCGGCGTGCGGCCACGCCGGCCCCACTATCGGCGATACGCCCTGTGCGGGCAAGTGAGCCCGCTGTCGGGCCGGCACGGGCGACTCAGTCGCTGAACAAACCGGTGGCGTACCAGATGCCGTTCGCGCCACGCTTGATGTCGTAGCCGTATGCGCGGTGCGGCCGGCTCACGCCGCGCCAGTGGCCCGACGAGTGCCGCCACGACGCGACGCAGTCGACGACCGAATCCATCAGCGACTGCCGCGGCCAACTCTCGGCGCAGACCTCCGTCACGCTGCTGCCAGCGGCCGCGGACAGGCGGTGGAACCGCCGCTCGAAGTTCTGGTGCCCCTGCTGACGGACACGCGCCTGGTAGGACGCGTGCTCCTTGGCGCCCGCCGCGAGCGCCGGGTGGAACTGTCCGCCGGTGCTCTGCGGCGCCTCGGGGTGCATCCTCACCGCCCACACCAGCGACCGCTGGGTGAGCGTGCCGGGCGGGAGGTCGAGCGCCGTGCGCAGGCCGCGGACGCTCCACTGGTAGTACTTCCCGCCAGCGTACGGCAGCACCGTGACCGCGTGGCGGAAGTACGGCGCGTCGGCGTGCTTGAGGTCGATGATCACGAATCCGGCGCCGCCGCCCAATTCGCCGAAGCCGTCGAGCCGCGCTAGGCTCTGGGGCTTTCCGGCAACGTCGATCTTCGTGTCGGCGGGCGCCCGGAGCAGCGTCATCTGCGTCAGCTGATCGCGCAGGCCTTCGTCGGCCGCGAGGGAGTCGTCGACGCTCTGCTGCCGGTTCGCGGTTCCAGGCGACGTGAGGTTCACCAGCAGCATCCGCCCGCCGTCGACCGCTTCGCGGTAGGCGTCGTAGTAGTCGGTGTGCCAGGTGAGCCCCGCTGCCTCGATTTGTTCAGCAGGGCCGGCCGGCTGGCCAGCCGGCCGGCTGCCCGAGGTGGTCGCGGCGGTCGCCGGAGCGGCGAGCAGGCTGATCAGGCACAGCGTTCGAATGAGAGACGACACGGCGGGGCTCCGTTGGCGGGGCGCAGCTTTCCCAGGGGAAGGCGTGCGGGGAGGATTGGGGGCGCGGGGCAGACGCGCTGCGCAAGCGTGTTCCGGTGAGGACCCGAGTCTAGCCCGGCGCCATCGACCGGGGGAACCGACCCCCCGCTTGGAGCGAAGCAGATGTGCGGAAGAATGAAGCCTGCCCGCGGGACGCCGTTATGAATCTCGGAGCAGCGCCTGTGTCTCGCGGAACCGCCCCTTCTTGGTCAGCCGCTCCCACCAGCTGGCGCGGCGGAGGTTGGGGTCGGCCAGCGAAACTGTATGCTCCTTGCCCGTGCGGGTGATCAGCACGGCCCGCTGGTCGTCGAGGATCTCCTTGACGACCCAGTACTTATCCACCGCGTAGGAGTAGGTTTCGCCGCGGGGCGCCGCGGAAACGTTCGTCGCCCGCGGTCCGGGCGCGGAGCTGTGCTTCCGCTTGCGGTAGACGACCCAGTCACTTGGTGCGATAGGCTTCACTCTAAACCCTCTTTGGCCCGGCGGTTGCATGCCGTGCGGCCGGCTCCTATAGTCTTGCCCAGGCTAGCGTCTTAAAGAAATCTTAACAATCGCGTTTCGGCGGGCGAGACTCCTTGAACCTTTCTTCACTGACCCAGCTCGTGTTCGAGCTGGTTGGCGGCCTGGGCATCTTTCTGCTGGGCATGAAGCACATGTCCGAGGGCATGCAGGCCGTGGCGGGCAGCAGCCTGCGGCGGATGATAAGTGCGGTTACCAGTAACAGGCTGCTGGCGATCCTGGTGGGTGTTGTGGTTACGTGCGTCGTGCAGTCGAGCTCGATCACCACGGTAATGGTGGTGGGCTTCGTCAACAGCGGCGTGATGGCCCTCAGCCAGGCGGTTGGCGTGATCATGGGGGCCAACATCGGCACCACCATCACCGGCTGGATCTTGGTGCTCAAGATCGGCAAATACGGCCTGCCACTTTTGGGAGCGGCCGCGTTTGTGTACTTATTCTCGCGTGGCGACCGCTGGCGCTACTGGGCGATGGCGATCATGGGCATCGGCATGGTGTTCTTCGGCCTGGAGCTGATGAAGGACGCCTGCGGGATTATCAAGGAGAACCCGGACTTCGAGAGCTGGTTCCACCGTTTCCGGGCCGACGACTACATCGGCGTGATGACCTGCGCGCTGATGGGGTGCCTGCTGACTACCCTGGTGCAGTCCTCTTCGGCGACGCTCGGCATCACGATCTCGCTGGCGTTCCAGGGGGTGATCTCCTACGAGACAGCCGCCGCGTTGGTGTTGGGGGAGAACATCGGCACCACGATTACGGCGCTCTTGGCGTCGCTTGGCGCCACCACCAACGCCCGGCGCGCCGCTTACTTCCACGTGCTGTTCAACCTGGCGGGCGTGTTTTGGGTGACGCTCGTCTTCCAGTGGTACATCGGGCTAGTGCAGTGGGTGGTGGACCTGGATGTTGCGAAAGAGGTGATTGTTGATGGCAATGCGACCTTCCCCAACACCACCGCCGCGATCGCCGCCACGCACAGCATCTTCAACATCGCGAACGTGTTGCTGTTCTTGCCTTTCGTGCCGATGCTCGTCCGCCTGCTGGAGCGGGTTGTGCCGTCGAAGAATTTCAAAGAGAAGCCGCACCTCACCGACCTCGACGTACGCATGCTCGACACGCCCGCGCTGGCGATCGAGCAGTCCCGCACCGAGTTGGAGCGGATGGGAGACGGGTGCGAGAAGATGCTGCAGTGGCTCGCCACGCTGCGCGAGCAGGACGAGCCGGACAAGCAGCTCGCCAACCGCCTGAAGCGGCGGGAGCAGGTCCTCGACTCGATCCAGGACGAGATCGCCGTCTACATCACGAACCTGTTGTCTGGCAACGTGCCCCACACCGTAGCCGACGAGGCCCGCCGTCAGCTGCGGATGGCGGACGAGTACGAGTCGGTCAGCGACTACATCGCCGACCTCGACAAGTTCGACTACAAGCTCCGCCGCGACGGCCACCGGTTCACCCCCGAGCAGCAGGCGGCGCTCAACAGCCTCAACGGCGAGGTGGTTGAGCACCTGGCCAAGATCAACGTCGCGCTCGAGCACGACAACCGCAACGTGCTGGTGGAGGTGGCCCCGGCCGCCAAACGGATCCGCACCCACATCAAGCAGGTGCGACGCCAGCACCTGGACGACCTTTCTCAGGGCGGCGTGCCTCCGCTGGTGAGTGTGGCGGTGATGGCTTCGCTGAACGCGTACTCACGCATTCTCGACCACACGCACAACATCGCCGAGGCGGTGTCGGGCGAGAAGTAACCGGCTTAGAAGAGTGGCGGCGTTGCGTTAGGCCGCCTTCTCCGACGGGGCGTTCTCCTCGGACTCCTCTGCCTCGTTGAGCGCCTCGTTGGTTTTCGACAGCTCGCTGCTGAACTCCTGCTGGCCCGGGTGCTCGCGGACAAGAGACTTGAGCGTCTCTTGCGACGCGCGGAGCGTCGCGAGGCCCTTGTCGCGCTCGCCCAGCTCGACCTGCAGGCGGCCCGCCTCACGCTGCGCGGCGCCCAGGTCGCGGCGCTGGCGGGGCGTGGGCGACTCCTCGGGCGGAACGTCGAGCAGCTCGACCGCGGACTCCAGCTCCGCGAGCGCCTCGTCGGGCAGATTGATGGACCGCAGCAGCATGCCCAGGTTCATCCGTGCGCCTGCCAGGTCCAGCTGGTAGGCGGGGGCCTCGGGGTTGCGGATCACCAGGCTGGTCATCAGCTCGGTCGCGGCGCGGTACTGCTCGATGGCGGCTGGGACGTCGTCGCGGGCGGCGTGGATATCGGCTAGCACCCGCCTGCACGTGGCGAGCCGCGATAGGTCGGCCACGTTGTTCGGCTCTGCCGCCGCCGCGCGCTCAAACTGCTCGATCGCATCGCGTAGCTGCGCGGCGGCTTCTTCCGGCCGCTGTAGCTCCAGCAGCACCAGGGCCGTGTTTAATGAGCCGATGCCCAGGTCACGCAGCAGGAGCGGGCCGGCTCCGGCCTCGCCGTCGGCGTGAGCCGCCCGGATCGACTGCGCGTGCTGCAGGCGGGCGAGCGCCTCCTCGCGGTCGCCGTAGCCGGCGAACAGCAGTCCGACGTTCATCACGGTGCTGGCGAGCTCGCGGGCGCGTTCCGCCGAGTCGGGTTGCTCCTCCGCGAGTTGCTGCCGGATTGAGATCGCCTGCTCATAGAGATCAAACGCGTCGTCGGGCCGCTGAAGTTTTTGATACGCGCGGCCAGTGGCGTTGAGTGTCAGGGCGTAGTCGATCGCCTGTTGGTCGGTCGCGGCGGCGGACTCGAGCTGAGCCTGCTGGATCTGGGCCGCCTGGTCGTAGTGCTCCAGCGCCTGCTCGGGGCCGTCGATCACCTCGGTGATCTTGCCGACATAGTAGTGCGCCGCGGCGGCCTCGGCCTGGAGCTGCTGGTCGTCGCCGCTCTCGGCGAGAAACCCCTGGTAGTAGTCCAGCGCCTGTCGCAGCAGGTCGTTCCGCAGGGGGTGCATGCCGGGCTGGTCGAGGAGCGACTCTTCGCTAACGCGGACGTAGTAGTCGCGGACCGCCTGCCGGGCGAGCTCGGCGTTCTCCTCGGCGCGCTGGCGCTGGGCGACCGCCTCCTGCAGGTTGAGGTCGGCCTGGTCCTTGGCGGCGGTGATCTTCTGGTTGGCGGAGCTCAGCAGCAGAACGCCGAGCGTCAACGCGACCAGCGCCACCACGGCGGCGGTCATGCCGCTGAGCACCAGCGTGCGGTGCCCGCGGACCCACCGCCACGCGCGGGCGGATAGGGGCTCTTCGTAGGCCGACACCGGCTGGTCCGCCAGCCACCGCTCGACGTCCAGGCCCAGTTCGCCGCACGTCGGGTAGCGGTCTCCCGGCTCGAGCGCCATGGCCTTTCGGCAGATGGCGGACAACGCCTTGGGCGCATCGGACGCACGCTTGCGGGGCGGCTCGAATATGCCGGACCGGACCGCGGCCAGCACGTTCGGGTTGTTGGGGTCGAACGGCGGGGCGCCGGTCAGTAGCTGGTAGAGCGTCGCGCCCAGGCAGTAGACGTCCGTTGCGGGGCCGATGCGGTCGTGCCGGCCGGCGGCCTGCTCGGGGCTCATGTAGATCGGCGTGCCGATTACCCGCCCGGCGGCGGTCATCTCGGCGGCCGAGTTGCCCGACAGCTCCACCGCGGGCGCGCTGCCGGTGTCGTCCAGCGAGTGGCTCTCGCCGGACGCCTTGGCCAGGCCCCAGTCGACGACCAGCGTCTCGCCGTAGTCGCCCAGCATGATGTTGCTCGGCTTCAGGTCCCGGTGAAGCACGCCGCGGCTGTGCGCGTAATGGATCGTGTGGCAGACGTCGACAAAGCAGCCCAACAGTTGGCGGAAGCGGAGCGGCTTCTTGTCCGGCGGTAGCAGGCGGTAGGCGTCGATCGCCTGCTGCAGGTCGGCGCCGTGGATGAACCGCATCGCGTAGTAGGGGCGGCCGTCCTCGTACTGCCCCAGCGAGTACACCGGCACCACGCCCGGGTGCTCCAGCGCACCGGTGATCTCCGCCTCGCGGACAAACCGCCGCCGGTTGTGCTGGTCGTCGGCGCTGGCGGGCAGGATCTCTTTGAGCGCCACCTCGCGGTTGAAGTCGGAGTCCCGGGCGATCGAAACCAGTCCCAGCCCGCCCTGCTGGTGGGGCCGCAGGATGGTGAACCGGCGGGGCTGGTCGGCGGAGGCCTCACGCGACCCTGAGACGCAGGTCACAAACGGGTCGGCGCCGGGCCCGCCGTCCTGGCTCGTGGCGGGCGGGGCGACCGTGAGATGGCCGTCGAGCAGGCACTGCATGTCCGGCGGCAGCGACGCGACCGCCCGCGACGAGTCGCCGCCGTGCGCCGCGAGCCGCCGCTCGACCTCCTGCTGGGTCCTGGCGGCGTCTTCGCCCGTCAGCAGGCCGAGTCCCTCCAGCCGCTCGCGCAGCGCGGCCCCATTGCCCATGGCCGCCGCGTCGGCCAGGTGGTCGGGCGTGAGCAGGCCGAGCTCCACCGCGGCCGCGCCAAACAGCAGGTCGAGCTCGTCGGACGCTTCCATACGGCGGGGCTAGGGGTCGCAGAACGGGTTAGGGTCTCTCCCTAGAATAGCCCCTCGGCAGGCCGATTTCGAGCACTCCGGCGGCGGCTAGAACTGATGCTGCACCTGCAGGTTGTACTCGAAGTCGAAGCCGCGGTTGTCGCCCGAGCGGAGCGGGGCCGTGAACCCGTTGGTGATCGTGGTGTTGTTCACCCGCGCCGACACGCCAAGCACCGCGTTGAGGATGTCGACTCGGCTGTTGAGGTTGCCGATCACCGGGTCGAACGCGTCGGCGTTGATGACCGTGTTGGGGCCCACCGCGATGAAGTCGAGCGGGATCCGGTCGAGCTTGGCGTCCTGCAGCGTGGTGGTGTAGTGGATCTCGGCCTGGGCGACCAGCTGGTCAAAGAAGCCGTGGTTGTCCTGCTCGTTGATCAGGAAGTAGCCGCCGCCCAGGTTGAGCCGCATCAGCGGCTGCGCCTGCAGGTTGAGCAGCGCCGAGCCGCCGATCGAGCCGTTGACGGTCCATAGGGCCACGAAGTCGGGCGAGCCGCCGGTGATGTCGTCGTCGACGATGCTGAACGAGCCGAAGTCGGTGAAACGCACCTTGGACGGGTTGGCCGCGACCTCCACCTGGGCAAACCCTTGGTGGAAGAACCGGCTGTTCTTCTTTTTCGATGCGTACGCCAGGAACGGCGAGAAGTACCAGGTCTCGTTGGTGAAGTGGGTTTCCGTGAAGAAGTTGCTGAGCGACGCGTACGGCACGGGCGCGTTCGGGTAGACCAGGACAATATCTTCGACGTCCACCGTGTACAGCACGTCCTGCGCGGTCGGGGCGGTCATGCCGCAGCCGGCCGAGAGCACAAACCCCTCGTGCTCGGCCAGCATCACCTTGAAGATCGCCGAGATGTTCGCCAGCTCAAACTCGCGCCCGCCCAGCAGCTGGAACGTGTCGGGGTCGATGAACCCGTCGAAGTCCGAGTCGATGATGGTGGTGGTCGGGTCGGAGGTCAGCCGCTGGTCGAATGGTATACGCAGCTCGACGCTGCAGTAGCCCTCGCCCAGGCGTCGCTCGACGCCCAGCGTGTGGCGGTCGACGTTCAGGTTCTGCATCAGCCCGAACACCTTGCCGGGCGTGGCGTTCTCGAAGTGCCGGTAGCTGTAGTAGACCCGGTCGGTGGTGACCGCGCGGTTGTTCTCCGCAATGTTGAGTCGGCTGCACGTGAGCGTCGGATGCGACAGGTCGCCCTCGATGTAGCCCGTGGTGCCGAACGACAGGCAGGTGCCGGCGGTGGTGTCGCCGATCATGTAGGGCACGCTCGCCAGCCCGGCGAACGCGCTCGCACGGACCGCGTTGCGGCGGAGCACCGTGTTGGAGAACCGCGGGCCGTCGCTCGGCGAGCGAGTGAAGCGGCTGGCGGACGGCGCCGTGGCGGGAGCGGACGACGCCGGAGCCGGGGCGGTCGCCTGAGCGGGCAGCACGCCTGGGTCGGCTTGGTCGGAGGCCCACGCCACATCCCCCCAGTCGGCCTCGGCGGCGATGCTGCCCGGCTGTGCGAGGCCGCTTTCCAGATCCGCTTGCTCGCGGGCTTGGAGCGACGCCGTCCCGAAGCATGCGGCCGCGAGCAGCGATAGCAGGGAGAGTCTAGCGGGGCGGTGGACCATGGCGGGGGCCGTGTGCGGAGGGAGTTCGGTTTACCTCCTGGTTAATCGAATGCGGCGGGTGCACTAATGGAGTCGATTGCGCCGCCTCGGCCCGGAGGATGCCGGCACGGTGAGAACCTGTTACGGTTAGCCAGCCCCAACCGCGCGAAACTGTGACGCCTAGGGCGGGTCTCTGGTCGTCGGTTGTCCGGCGACCAGTTCGGTCGGCGCCGAGAGGACGCGGCCCCGCGGCTAGAAAGGCCGCTGCACCTGCAGGTTGTACTCGAAGTCGAAGGCGCGGTTGTCGCCGGTCCGTAGCGGCATCGTGAAGCCGTTGGTGATCTGCGTACCGTTGATCCTGGCTGACACGCCCAGCACACCGTTGAGGATGTCGACCCGGCTGTTGCGGTTGCCGATGAACGGGTCGAACGCGTCGAACGCGCCGGTGAACTCCCCGGTGGTGTCGACGCCGAGCACGTCTAGCGGGATGCGGGCTAGTTTGGCGTCCTGCAGCGGCGTGGTGTAGTGGATCTCGGCCATCGCGATCAGCTGTTCGAACAAGCTGTGATTGTCAGACTCGTCAATCAGGAAGCAGCCGCCACCCAGGTTCAGCCGCATCAGCGGCTGCGCGTGCACGTCGCGTATCACCGAGCCGCCGATGAGACCGTCAACGGTCCAGATGACGCCGAACTCGGGGTTTACAAAGTCGTAGCTCACGATCGAGAACGAGCCGTTATCCGTGTACCGAACCCGCATAGGGTTCGTGGGGACCTCGACCTGCAAGAATCCTTGATAGAAGAACGGGCTGTTGCGAGAACGGTTGGACCACGCCAAGAAAGGCGAGAGGTACCAGGTCTCATTGGTGAAGTGCGTGTCGAGATCGAAGTAGCTGAGCGTCGCGAACGGGTCGGGGAGGTCTAGGTAGGTGAACACGATGTTCTGGATATCGACGTTGTGACGCACATCCTGGGCCGTGGGGGCGGTCATGCCGCAGCCGGCCGACAGAACGAACCCCTCGTGCTCGGCGAGCACCATTTTAAAGATCGCCGAGATGTTGGCGAGCTCCAGCTCGCGTCCGCCGAGCACCTGGAAGTCGTCGTCGAAGAACGTGTCCGGCGGATTAACGTCGTTCACGCGTGTCGCCATGTTGGAGGTGATGCGGTCCTCGAGCGGCACGCGGAGCTCGATGCTGCACCAGCCGTCTCCGAAGGTCTTCTCCAGCCCCAGCGTGTAGCGGTCGATGTTGAGGTTCTGAGAGAACTGGAACACGCGACCCGGAGAAGCGTTGTGGAAGTGCCGGTAACTGAAGTAGACGCGATCACTGGTGATGGCGCGGTTGTTCTCGGCGATGTTTAGCCGGCTGCACGTGAGCGTCGGGTGCGAGATGTCCGCCTCGTAGTAGCCGATGGTCGCGAACGACAGGCAGGTCCCGGCGCCGGTGTCGCCAATCATGAACGGCACGCTGGCCAGCGCCGCGTACGCACCGGTCTGCGCGGCGCCGCGCCGGAAGCCGGTCGTCGAGAACCGTGACCGCCCGGTCTGCGACCGGGTGAAGCGGCTCGTCGACGGGCTTGTCGGCGTGGTGGTTTGCGCGGGAAGAATGTATGGGTCGACCTCGGCCGCAACCCACTCCGCTTCCTCCTCGATAGACGACGGGTAGGCGAGTTCGATCCGTTCGAGCTGCCAGTCGGGCTGGTCAACCGGCGCGGCCTGAGCAGCGGACGCCAGGGCCGCTAACGCTAGCGTGAGCAGTGGTTTGGCCATGGTGCAGGCAGGGTTTGGCGGATGGGTTGGGCCGGACGTTCGGCTCGTCAGGCTCCTAATCGATTGAACGCCCGCGCCTAGTCGACCCGATTGTGCCGGATAGGCCCCAGCTTTGCTCACGCCGCGTCCGGTTGTTACAGTTACCCGGGTGGCGCCGTGTTAAGGGGCGCCGGTCGCCTCGCCTGTGCGGCGTGTAGGCGTTGTCCGGACCACCGCGGTCAGTGCGTTATTTCACGAAGATGAGCTTCAATCTCGCCGGCGATCCGATCCTCTCCGCCCGGTTCACGCTCCGCGTGTTCGAGGCGCACCAGCTCGTATTCGAGATGGATTTCGATGGCCCGGTCGAGCTCGGCCGGCAGCGTTCCGGCGAGGCCCGGCCCTACCACCGCTCGCACCAGGGCGAGGTGACGAGAGTCGTTGTGGCGCCGCTGGCCCAGACGGAGGTCTCGCGGCAGCATGTGCGGCTCGAGCCGGCCGCCGACGGCGCCCTCGCATGCACGAACATCAGCCGCTCGGCTTCGATCGTTGCGCCCGGTGGGCTGACCCTGGCCCCGGGCGAGTCTCAGGAGGTGGAGCCGCCGCTGCTGCTCACCCTGGGCGATCGGGTGGTCAGGGTGGAACGCGAGCGAGAGGACCAGCAGTTCGAGGGCCTCGGCGCCAAAACCCAGGCGCCCGGCTCCGACTCCGCCGAGCCGGAGAAGCTCCGCGACCTGATCGAGAACGCCACCGGCGGGACCGACGCCCAGGACCTGGTGGCCTGGCTGCGGGGTGTGATGGGCGTGTTCCAGAGCGCGGCGTCGCAGCCCGACTTCCTCAACCAGGCCGTGACAGCCGCGGCGTCGATCGCCGACCTGGACGCGACCAGCATCGTCGAGTGGACCGGCGGCGACTGGCGGGTTGCGGCGGGCCACGTTAAAGCCGACTCGACGCACGCCTGGCGTCCCAGCCGGCGGATGCTGGACCGCGTCCGCGAGGGGGGCATGACCTTCCGCTCGCAGCCGGGCGCACAGCTATCCGAGACCGGCGTCACCCGGGCCGAGGTGGCCGCCATCGTCGCTGCGCCGATCCTCAATGCGCAGGGCGAGGTGGTCGCCGCCCTGTACGGCGAGAAACGCCGCGGCGGACTGCCAGAAGGCTACGCGATCTCCGAACTCGACGCGATGCTCGTCGAGCTGCTCGCCTCGAGCGTGGCGGCCGGGCTGGCCCGGCTGCAGCAGGAGAAGGTGGCGGTCGCCGCCCAGGTGCAGCTGGAGCAGTTCTTCACCCCCGAGCTGGCCCGCACGCTCGCCGCCCAGCCCGGCCTGCTCGAGGCTAAAGACATCGAGATCAGCGTGCTGTTCTCGGACCTGTGCTCCTTCTCCGCCACTACCGAGCGGGCCGGCGGGCCCACCACGCTGGAGTGGCTGCACGAGGTGATGAGCCTGCTTGCCGATTGCGTGCTGGAGGAGCAGGGCGTGCTGGTCGACTTCCAGGGCGACGGCATGATGGCCATGTGGGGCGCGCCCGCCGAGCAGCCGGACCACGCGCAGCGGGCCTGCCAGGCGGCGGTCAACATCCTCCGCCGGCTGCCCGAGCTGAGCGCGAAGTGGGAGCCCTCCATCAAGTGCCCGACCCAGGTCGGCATCGGCATCAACAGCGGCGCGGCCCGGGTGGGCAACATCGGGTCCCGCCAGAAGTTCAAGTATGGGGCGCTGGGGAACGTCGTGAACATCGGCGCGCGGGTCCAGCAGGCGACCCGCCGGATGGGCGTCGACCTGCTGGTCACCGAGGCCACGGCGCGGCTTGTTTCGGGCGTGTTCGAGTGCCGGCCGCTCGGTCAGACGCGGCTCAACAACATCTCGCAGGAGATCCTGCTGCACGAGCTGCCCGCCGAGCCGGACGGCCCGTGGCGGGACTCGACGCGGGCGTACGCGGAGTCGCTATCGCTCTGCCAGCAGGGGGACCTGCACCGCGCGGCCGCGTCGCTGACGCAGGCGCTCTCGGCCCGGCCGCACGACCAGCCAACGCTGATGCTGCTGTCGCGCGTGATCGAGGCGATCCGCGGCGGGGGCGGCGGGTTCGAGCACGTGTGGGACCTGAGCCGCAAGCCGGCCTGACCGCCCTCGATTGCGGCGCCGCGTCTGCTGGCCTAAGATTCAGGTCCCGCGAGGTGACTCCAACGCCGCACCCTACCCCGATGCCCGAGCTATGGCGTTCCTGAAGATTGTGACCGGCGTCTCGCCCGGCAAGACGTTCGACCTGCTGAGCGACGAGTCGGTCATTGGCCGCAGCTCCGACTGCGAGATCGCGATCGACGTAGCGGCGGTCAGCCGCCGGCACGCGTCCGTGCTGCGCGAGCGTGGCCAGTTCCTGCTGAAGGACCTCGGCAGCCGCAACGGCACACAGCTCAACGGCCAGGCGGTAGTGGCGCCGACGCCGCTCCGCGAGGGCGACCGCGTCACGGTCTGCGACCAGGAGTTCTCCTTCCACGCCAGCCCGCCCAACAGCCTGCTGGGGGGCGACACCGCCTACCTGGGCGACGAGTCGTCGTTGGCCCAGCTGGTCAACGACACCGAGGACGACGGCCCCGCCAACGTGATGGCCACCCTCGACCTCGGCCCGGGCTCGAAGAGCTGGTCGATGTCCGCCAAGCCTGAGGTCAAGCTCTCCGCGCTGCTAGAGATCTCCAACAACCTCGGCAAGGCGCTGTCGGTGGAGGAGATCCTGCCGAAGCTGCTGGAGAGCCTGTTCAAGATCTTCGTGCAGGCCGACCGCGCGTTTGTGGTGATGCGTCCCGGCCCCGACGCGCCGCTGGTGCCGGTGTCGTGGCGGTGCCGCCGCAAGGCCGACAACGAGGAGGCGCCCCGCCTGAGCCGCACGATCGTTGAGCAGGCGATGAAGTCGCAGCAGGCGATCCTGTCGGCCGACGCCGCGTCGGACGAGCGGTTCGGCATGGCCCAGAGCATCGCCGAGTTCGAGATCCGCTCGATGCTCTGCGCTCCGATGATCGACTCGGACGGCAACTCGCTGGGCGTGATCCAGGTCGACACCACCAACCAACGCAGCCGCTTCACCGACGAGGACCTCGAGGTGCTGGCCGGCGTGGCGTCGCAGGCCGCGGTGGCGATGGACAACGCCGTGATGCACGAGCAGGTGGTCGCCCAGCGAGCGCTGCAGCGCGACCTGGAGCTGGCCGCCCGCATGCAGAGGGCGCTGCTGCCCTCGCGGGCGCCGGTCGCCGAGGGGTACGACTTCTTCTCCTACTACGAGTCGGCCCGCCAGGTCGGCGGCGACTACTACGACTACATCCAACTGCCCGACGGCAGGTTCGCCGTGATCGTCGGCGACGTGGCGGGCAAGGGCGTCTCGGCGGCGATCCTCATGGCCCGCCTGTCGAGCGATGTCCGATTCACCCTCGCCAGCGAGCCGGACCTGGCCAAGGTGGTGATGCGGGTCAACAAGCTGTTCGCCCAACAGGGCTGGGACGACAAGTTCGTCACCATGATCTTCGCAGTGGTCGATCCGACAACGCACGAGATGACCATGGTCAACGCCGGCCACATGGCGCCGCTGCTCCGCAGCACCGGCGGGATGGTCGAGGAGATCTCCGAGGAGATCTCCGGCCTGCCGATCGGCGTCTACGAGGACTACGAGTACGAGTCGCTTACCCGCACGCTCTCGCCCGGCGACGTGCTGACCGTGTTCACCGACGGCTTCAGCGAGGCGATGAACGCCGACCGTGACCTGTACGGGCTGGAGCGGCTGGCGAAGGTCGCCGCGGCCGATGCCGCCAACGTCAGCGAGCTGGGCCAGCACATCCTGGAGGACGTGCGGTCGTTCGTCGACGGCTACGCCCAGAGCGACGACATGTGCCTGGCCTGTTTCGGCCGCAACCCCTCATAAATAAAGCACCGACCGAGCGTCGCATTGGCCCACAGCAACCCAACCCCGGCTGAGCTCCCAACGGCGGTCGTGGTATTCGACGGCGGGCGGCCCCACCTGCGTGAACGCGCAGAGGCCCTGCTGCCCGACCTCAAGCGGTACTTCGCGGTCACCTCCGTTCAGGACGACCTGGACGAAGTGTTCCACCCGGAGGGCGCCCAGTTCGCGGTCACCCTGGGGGGCGACGGCACCATCCTCCGCACCGCCCGCCTGATGGCGGACCAGCAGCTGCCGGTGGTGGGGGTGAACCTGGGCAACCTCGGTTTCCTCGCCGCGCTGCAGCCCGAGCACCTGGACCGCGCGCTGCCCGAGCTGGCCGCCGGCGGCCACACGCTGATCGACCACCTGATGTTCGAGTGCGAACTGGTGAACGCCGACGGCGGGGCCACCTCCCGGCTCGGCCTGAACGAGGTCGCGGTGCTGGCCGGGCCGCCGTTCTCGATGCTCGAAGCCCAGCTCTACGTCGACGGCGACCTGGTCGCCACCTACAACTGCGACGGACTGATCATCAGCACGCCGGTCGGCTCAACCGCCCACAACCTGGCGGCCGGCGGTCCGATCCTCCGCAAGGACCTGCAGGCGTTTGTGATCGCACCGATCAGCCCGCACACGCTGACCAACCGTCCGGTGGTCGACTCGGCCGACCACGTGTACGAGGTAGTCGTGCCCGCGCCCAACGAGGGCACTTCCCTGCTGGTGGACGGCCAGGTGGTCGCGCCGCTCACGCCCGGCGACCGCGTGCGGGTGAAGCGTAGCCGCTCGGTGTTCCAGCTGGTTGAGGTCAGCGGCCAGAGCTACTACCAGACGCTGCGGCACAAGCTCGGCTGGGGCCGCCGACCCCGCGACCCGCAAGACGACGGCCCCTGCTAGCGGCATCCTGCTAGCTGCCCTGCGGAATGCTGGCAAACTGCTCTAAGCCGGCGGGCGGCGATTGATTATCCTGACGGCCCTCGCACAGCCGCCCCCTCATCCTCAGGAAGGAATCTCAGGATGTCGTTATCCGGACCCGCCGCCCGATTCGCGTTCTCGACCACGCTTGCGCTGCTCGCCGCCCTGCCCTGCCCCGCCGCGGACTCCGACGCGCAGAAGCACACGCTGCACTACAAATTCGAGATCGGCGACGTGCTGAGGTACGACATCGAGCACGATGCGCTTATCCGGTCGACCATGGAGGGCTCGACCCAGAAGGCCCAGACCCGCAGCCAGTCGGTCAAGGCGTGGAAGGTGATCGACGTGCTCCCCAACGGCGAGATCGAACTGCAGCACGTGGTCGAGGAGCTGCAGATGACCAACCGCCTGCCCGAGCGGGCCGAGGTGAGCTACGACAGCACCAAGGACAAGGCGCCCCCCGCCGGATTTGAGGACGCCGCCAAGGCGGTCGGCGTGCCTCTGAGCCACATCCGCCTGACCCCGTGGGGCAAGGTGGTGAACCACGAGGTCAAGCACCACCAGCCGGCGGCCGACCCCTACGCGCCGCTCGCGGTGCTGCTGCCCGAGAAGCCGGTCGCCGTGGGCGACTCGTGGGACGAGCCGGTCGAGATCAAGGTCAACCTGTCGGAGGGCGGCACCAAGGCGGTCACCACCCGCCGCCACTTCCGCCTGGCAAGCGTCAAGAACGGCGTCGCGGTGATCGAGTCCGCTTTTCAGACCCTCTCACCGGTGACGCCTGAAATGGAGGGCCAGCTGGCCCAACGCTACATCGAGGGCACGGTGCGGTTCGACATCAAGCGGGGCCGAGTGCTCAGCCAGGAGTACGACGTCGATAAGCGGGTGCTCGGCTTCGCCGGGCCGGCCAGCAGCATGCATTACCGCATGCACATGACCGAACGGCTGCAGGACGGCGCCGCTGTGGCGAGCCGCCCCTCGAAGACCGACGAGAAGTAGCGTCCGCGGCCGCGGGACAGACGCCGACGTGCGCAGATACGAGGGCCGGCGCGCCGATTAGCCCCTCGACTTCCGGCCGCAAGTCTGGGATTCTGGTGGGCTCCCGCCGCGCGGACGCGCGGCCGTCACGCGCCCCTCCCACCTGCCTGCCGCCCTCCGATGCCCCAGAAGACGCTGCCGATCCCCGAAGCGACCCTCCAGAAGCTGGCCGCCGAGACCCCCACGCCGTTCCACATCTACGACGAGGCCGGCATCCGCCGCAATGCCCGCGCGTTGATCCAGGCCTTCAGCTGGGCGCCCGGATTCCGCGAGTACTTCGCCGTCAAGGCGACGCCCAACCCGCACATCCTCAAGATCCTGTTCGAAGAGGGCTGCGGCATGGACTGCAGCAGCCTGGCCGAGCTGGTCCTCTCCGAGCGCGTCGGCGCCGGGCCGGAGGACATCATGTTCACCTCGAACAACACGCCCGCCCACGAGTACCAGAAGGCGAAGGAGCTGGGCGCCATCATCAACCTGGACGACCTCACCCACGTGGAGTTCCTGCGGGACGAGGTGGGGCTGCCGGAGCTGATCAGCTGCCGCTACAACCCCGGCCCGCTGAGCGCGGGCTCGGCCATCATTGGCAAGCCGACCGAGGCCAAGTTCGGCTTCTCGCGCGATCAGCTCATCGAGGGCTACGCCAAGCTGCGGGACAACGGCGTCAAGCGGTTCGGCCTGCACGCGATGATCGTGTCGAACGAGCTGAGCGAGGACGCACTGGTCGCCAACGCGCGGATGCTGTTCGAGCTCGCCCTCGAGATCCAAGAGAAGACCGACGTCCGGATCGAGATGGTCAACCTGGGCGGCGGCATCGGCGTGGCCTACAAGCCCGAGGACACGCCGGTCGACCTCGCCAGCTTCGGCGCGAAGGTGCACGCGGCGTACGACGAGGTGATCGGCGGCTCGGGCCTGGAGGGGCTGAAGGTGATGATGGAGAACGGCCGCTGCATGACCGGCCCGTTCGGCGTGCTCGTGACCAAGGCCATCCACACCAAGCACACCTACCGCGACTACCTGGGCGTGGACGCGTCGATGGCCAACCTGATGCGGCCCGGCATGTACGGCTCGTACCACCACATCACGGTGCTGGGCAAGTCGGACCAGCCGCCGGTGGGCGAGTTCGACGTGGTCGGCTCGCTGTGCGAGAACAACGACAAGTTCGCCGTGCAGCGGCCGCTGCCCAAGGTCGAGATGGGCGACTACCTCGCCATCCACGACGCCGGCGCCCACGGCCACTCGATGGGCTTCAACTACAACGGCAAGCTCCGCAGCCCGGAGTACCTGCTGAAGGAAGACGGCTCGCTGCAGATGATCCGGCGGGGCGAGACGCTAGATGATTTGTTTGCGACGCTGGAATTCTGAGCGACAAAGTCTCTGATGGTTCTCAGGGCCCGGGAATGGAAATCTAAGGTCTTGGGCATCCGGCGTTGTCTTCGAAACAGGCAGTGGCCAACTCGAGGGGCGTAGTTTAGATCAATGGCTACCCTTGCCGACCTCGAATCCAAGATCACAGCGTCGGTCCCAATCGGCTACTCTACGTATGTGAGATCTAACTCTGAAGACTCACTTTCTGCGCAAGGCTTTGATCCAACGACGCTGCTTGTGCTCAACTTGGAGCTTGCGGAGCTAGAGGACACGGCAACGCACAGGAACCGTTTCTTCTTGAATGGTGACGGGTGTGGCAATTACTACTTCGTTAAAGGCAAAGACCCGGATGAGACTGTGTACCTCTGGGATCATGATCCGCTTGGTGTAGCGGACATGGGAGTAGAACTCTCGGACTATCTTCCAACGGCAGTCCAGGAGTGCCGAATTGACTGGCCGCCGGATGATAGCCAGCTGTACATTTGTCGTACCCGGCAATTTGGAGAGTCCATTCTAGATCCGATCCGCCTCAATGAGTGGATCGCGGCTGTCGAAGCCACGGACGGCATTCAGCATGTCGGCTACCGAGAAGGTAAGAATCCATTCACTTACGCGGTTGTTCGATTCGAACAGCCGGGATTCTCAGTTACGAGTGGAGCTGCTGTCAGCCGAGCGGTGCATTGGTTGCACGGACGGGCGATTCTGGCAAACGCACCAGATAACTGGACGGTCGCAGCAACGCTTGCTGAGAAGCTAAACTCGCATCTAATTGGTAGCATTAATCGGTAGAGTTTGCGGTTGTTAATCCCTCTAGGCGAGGGTGGATCGGAATTGATGGTCGGCGGTGGGAAACTCAGGGCCACTTGCCTGCGAATCTCTCGGCACTGAGCCTCCAAAGTACACACGGTTTCCAAACCGTGAGAGGGATCTCGGAATGACGAGCCGGACCAGTTCCTGCTTCGGAGAGCCTTTGATTCCGTGTGCCCCTTTACCGGTGGGAATCAGTAAAGCTGCATCGGCAGATACCCACCGGTCGGCAGCGCGATGATCCCCCACGTGCTACCCTCTTCGAGCTTTAGCTTCTCGGTCTGCGGCGCCTCGCCGGGGATCTTGATCACCACGGTGTACGTGCCCGGGCCGACCGTGTAGTTCAGCGCGTCCTGGGGGTCGCGGCCCCCCTGCCCCGCCTTGAGCTGGTAGTCCTGCTTGCCGATAGTGAACACCACCGGCCGCGTGTGGGCGTTGCCGAGCACCAGCCGGGCCTTGCCACGCTCGGGCAAGATGCCTTCCTTCTCGGCTAGCGATTTCTCCCGCGTAACCACGAGGATTGACGTTCCCGAGCCGGCGGGCTTCACCACGGCCGTCAGCTCGCGCTGGGGCGTGCGGAAGGTGAGGCGGCCATCGTTGATGGTCACCAGGGTCCAGCCCTCTTTGGGTAGCTCGCGCTGGAAGAACTTGCTCACTTCCGGCCACGGCTTCGCCACGGTGGCGGTGTACTCCTTGCGGAAGTTGGAGCCCGTGCGGCTGAGGTCCTCGACGCCGTCGGGCATCGGGATGTCGGCGTCTTTGAATCCCGGGATCGGCGGCGCGGCGGGAGCTGCCGCGGACTCGGTCGGCATCGACGTGATCCGCGTGGTGGGGGTGAGCAGCGCCGCGTCGATCTCCGCGGTGAATGACATCTTGCGGCTGAGCACCGTCTCGGCCGCCATAGTCCACTTGCCCCGCACGCGGCCGTCCTCGACCTTCATCTGGTTGGTGTAGTCGGCCGGTTGTTTGCCGCCGATCCCGACTCCCGGCACGGAGAACGACACGCTCTCGAACTTGCCGAGCTGCAGGATCAGGTAGTCCGGGCTCTGGAAGTCGTCGTACAGGTCCCACAGCGATGGGTCGTCCTCGGCAGCGAGCAGCTGCTGGAGCTGTCCCAGCGGGATCGGCTTGGACGCGAACACCACTTCCGTGGCGTAGCCGCCGCGGTCCTTGGTCTGGAAACAGGCGACGTTGTTGAAGGTGTATTTCTTGCCGCCGTAGGTCACCACGGCCTGGCCACGGTTGTCGGCCACGCTGACGGGGGTCTTGTTCATCGCCGTTTCCGCGGCGACCTCCGCTTCCATGGCCTCGACCGGGTTGCCGATCGGCAGCGACGCCACGGCCGCCAGCGGCGGCTTCCTGGGCGTCGGCCGGGAGTCCTCGTAGCCGAGCACCGCCCGCGACCCGGCGTCGTGGGTGAACACGTTGACGCTCACCTCGGCGCCGCCCTGCTTGAACTCGGTGTAGCGGCGCGTGTCGGTGATAATCGGACGGCGGGACTCGCGGAAGCCGAGCTTGCGGACCTGATCACAGTAGAAGTCGTACGCCTCCTGCAGGCCCTGCGGCGAGATCACCGTGACGTCGTCCGCGTCGAAGTCGGGTTTCCGAGCGTCGGCGGGCGTTTCGAGCTGGGTGTGGAAGAACCGCACTGCCGGCGGCACGGGCAGGCCGGCGGCCGCGATGCTGGCGGGGTCGTCGACGCCGGCAAAGTCGAGCTCGTCGCCGTCGATACGGACCTTCACCTCTTTGGACCACTGGCTGATGCGGAGGTCGACCTCGTGTTCGCCATGGGTGAACACCAGCTCGATGGAGTCGTCGTCGATCTCGACCTCGTCCTTGTCCAGCTCCCAGCCTCGTTCTCGCATCTCCTCGAGGTAGAACGCGCCGAGCGACTTCAGCGGCGACTGGCTGTTGTAGGTGATGTCCTCGGACCAGGCGGTGAATTCCAGGTCGTACGCGTCCGGCGGGTACGGCAGCTTGAGCACTTGCGGGCTGAACTCGCCGGCCGGGCTTGTCCCGGCGGTCAGCAGCAACACGGCCAACGTGGAGCTCGCCAGCAGGCTGGATGCGCGGAGCATGCGTTTCCCTTCCCTCGTCATGCGGTTGTGAACGGCAGATCGAAACGGCAGGACGCTGCGCCGCATCCTACCGGGTAGGGCCGGCGCCGCAACCATCCCGTGAGCGGGTGGGTGTAGAACGCCCCCGTCGAGTAGATCATCAACCGCGCGTGTGGCCCGCCACGGGGATTTGACAGCTCGCCGCTAGACGTTGACGTACCGACTAGTTGGCGTCGATCGTCACGCCGCGGTACGTCATCTTGTCCCGCTTGGCGGTGAAGCGCGCGGCGAGCTCGGGGATGTCGTCGCCGTGGCCCAGGATGATGACGACGTCGCCCGCCGCGAGTTGGGTGTCGGTTGGCGGGTGGAGCGTGGTGGCGCCGTCGGCCGTGCGGATGCCGACAATCAGGAACCCGTGGTTGCCGCGGAGCTCGATGTCGGCCAGCGCCTTGCCGGCGATGGCGCTCTCGGGGGTGACCTCCAGCTCCTCGAAGCGGAGGCCGATCCTGCCCAGCTCCTCGCTCATGTCGCTGCGGCTGGTGAGCTGCTCCAGCAGGTTCTCGGCGGTTGGGCGGATGATCATCTGCGCCAGCTTCTTGGCGCCGATCGCCGTGGGCAGCACCACCTTGTCGGCGCCGCTTCCCAGCAGCTTCTTCTCCGTGCGGGGGTTCTCGCCGCGGGCGATGATGGTCAGGCCGGGGTTCATCTCGCGGGCGGTGATCGTGACGAACACGTTGTTGGCGTCCTGCGACAGCACGGTCGCCAGCACGGAGGCCCGTTCGATGCCCGCCTGCTCCAGCACGAACTCCTCGGTGGCGTCGCCGCTGACCACCAGGAACCCGCGGTCCTGGGCCTCCTGAAGACGCTGGGGGTCCGCGTCGATCACGACAAACGGCTTCCCGCCGGCCTGGAGCTCCTGGGCGAGGATGGTGCCCACCCGACCCGCGCCGCACAGGATGGTGTGGCCGCTGAGCTTCTGGATGTCGCGGGTCATTCGTCTTGCTCCTAGAGCTTTGTTCAGTTCGCCGTCGATGAGCATCTGCATAAACCCACCCACGGTGTAGATGACCGCCCCGTAGCCCGCGATGATCACCAGGATGGTCAGGGCCCGCTCGGCGGGGGAGTCGACCGGCTGGATCTCGCCGTAGCCGACGCCGAAGATGGTGATCACCACCATGTAGATCGAGTCGTCCAGCTCCCAGCCCGAGGCCAGGTAGCCGATCACGGCGATCAGGCAGACCGTGAGGAACAGCGCCAGGCCCGTGACAATCTTGCGGATGGGACCGGACAGGGCGAGCGGCCTTCGTCGTGCGGGCGGAGGGTTTTGTGGTTGCTGTTCCACGCTTCGCCCTTGCTGGGTGCTCCCGTTGGTGCGGTCTGCCTAGACCTTGGGCTCTGGCGCCTAAGTGCTGAGCTGATCAGTCGGCAAGCGTACCGGGACGCGGCGGCCAGACGAGGACGCCCGCTGCGTCAAAAACCCTTGTCACGAAACATCTTGAGCTTTGCTGGGCGGGCGACCGCCGTTGTCTGATAGCAGTTGTGGCGCCTAATTTGCATTTAGCGTGCCGGAGCTCGGGGCCCTCCCGATCTTCTGCCGTTTCCGATCTTGTTGTGGGGCGAATCGCCCAGGCGGACCCAAGTTTCGAAGGAGACCTCTCTGATCGAACCCCGGCGGCCCATGCCGTAGCAACGGCGTGCGCCGCAGCGTCTTCCAGACCACCGTCCGAGCCGCACGGCCCCGCCGCGCGGTTGCGGCTGGTTGCCTGCTTGCCACTGCCGATCCGCGGCGGCAAGCCTTCCCGACGCCGGCCGATGCGGCCGGGTTGCGGCGGCAGCCCCTGGAATTGCACGCCGGCATCGCTTATGCCTATGGCTCAAGCGCAGCCGGCCAGCAGGCGAAGACTCCCCGCCCGCCTCCCCCGCTCGAGATCCCCCGAACCCGTTCACAGGCGGCGCCACGCCGCCCTCCCGTACTCCTCACACCACACCAGGAGACCCCAAGTGAGCACGAACTCGACCTCCACCAGCACCGCCAAGTCGATTGGCGGACACTCTGGCAGTTCTACGCGGCAGTCGGCGATCACGGCGGCCATCAACTATCAGCCGTCGGCTCCCCCGCTGGACTTCGCGAACAGCTCGCCCGAGGGTGTGTTCGGCTCCAACGTGTTTGGCAAGGCGCAGATGAAGAAGCGTCTGCCCAAGGCGATCTTCAAGTCCCTGATGAAGACCATGGAGGCCGGCGAGAAGCTCGACCCGACCGTGGCCGACGTCGTGGCGATGGCCATGAAGGACTGGGCCATTGAGAAGGGCGCCACGCACTACACCCACGTCTTCTACCCGCTGACCGGCGGAACCGCCGAGAAGCACGACAGCTTCATGGCGCCCACCGGCGACGGCAGCACCCTCGCCCAGTTCAGCGGCAAGGAGCTGATCCAGGGCGAGCCGGACGGCTCCAGCTTCCCGTCGGGCGGCATCCGCCAGACGCACGAGGCCCGCGGCTACACCATCTGGGACGTCACCAGCCCGGCGTACATCCTGGAGAACCCCAACGGCACCACGCTGGCCATCCCGACCTGCTTTGTGTCGTGGACCGGCGAGGCGCTCGACAAGAAGACGCCCGTGCTCCGCAGCATGCAGGCGCTGGACGCCCAGGCGCACCGCATCCTGAAGCTGTTCGGCCACGACGCCAAGGCGTTTGTCGCCTCGACGGCCGGGCCTGAGCAGGAGTACTTCCTGGTCGACAAGGGCTTCTTCTACGCCCGCCCCGACCTGGTGAACGCGGGCCGCACGCTGTTCGGCGCCGCCCCCCCCAAGGGCCAGGAGTTTGACGACCACTACTTCGGCGCCATCCCCGAGCGGGTGCTGGCCTTCATGTTTGAGGTGGAGCGCGAGCTGTTCAAGCTGGGCGTCCCCGTGAAGACCCGTCACAACGAGGTGGCCCCCGGTCAGTACGAGATCGCCCCGATCTTCGAGACCGCCAACGTCGCGACCGACCACCAGCAGCTTATCATGCTGGTGCTGAAGAAGGTCGCGAAGAAGTACGACATGGAGTGCCTGACGCACGAGAAGCCATTCGCGGGCGTCAACGGCAGCGGCAAGCACGTCAACTGGTCGCTCGGCTCCAGCGAGCACGGCAACCTGCTTGACCCGGGTGACACCCCGCACGAGAACGCCCAGTTCTTGGTGTTCTGCGCGGCCGTGATCCGCGGCGTGTACAAGCACCAGGGCCTGCTGCGGGCGGTTGTCGCCTCGGCCGGCAACGACCACCGCTTGGGCGCCAACGAGGCCCCGCCGGCGATCCTCTCGATCTTCCTCGGCGACCAGCTGCAGGACGTGTTCGAGCAGATCAAGGGCGGCGGCGCCAAGAGCTCGCTTCCCAAGGGGAGCCTGGAGGTCGGCGTCGACACGCTGCCGCCGCTCGACAAGGACGCCGGCGACCGCAACCGCACCAGCCCGTTCGCCTTTACCGGCAACCGGTTTGAGTTCCGTGCGGTCGGCTCCAACTTCTCCATCGCCGGCCCGCTGGTGGCGATGAACACCATCATCGCCGAGTCGCTCGACTACTGCGCTTCGCAGCTCGAGGCGGCCACCGGCGGCGACGACGAGAAGCTGCACGGCGCCGTCCAGAAGCTGCTGTCGGACGTCATGTCCGAGTGCGGCGACATTATCTTCAACGGCAACGGCTACTCGGAAGAGTGGCACGCCGAGGCCGAGAAGCGTGGCCTGAAGAACCTGAAGACCACCGCCGACGCCCTGCCCGAGCTGCTCTCGGACAACGTCAAGAAGCTCTTCAGCACCTACGAGGTGCTCAGCGAGCGTGAGCTCGAGAGCCGCTACGAGACGTACTGCGAGCAGTACTGCATGACGGTCAACGTCGAGTCGAACCTGACCAAGCAGATCGCCCGCAAGATGATCTTCCCGGCCGCGATCCGGTACCAGAACGAGCTGGCCACGACCTGCACGAACCTGAAGTCCCTGGGCTACGAGTTCGACACCAAGACCCTCGACCGGATCACCGGCCTGGTCAAGGACCTGCAGGACGCCATCAACGAGCTGGCCGAGGCCACCAAGGAGGGCTGCGAGGACGTCCGCCTGGCGTGCGACAAGGTGCTGCCCGCTATGCTGAAGGTTCGCGCCGCCTCGGACATGCTGGAGGGACTCGTGGCCGACGACCTGTGGCCGCTGCCCACCTACCAGGAGATGCTGTTCATCAAGTAGTTCGGCCCCGCTGAACCTGCTTGCCCGCCTTCCGGCCGGGCGGCGGCCGCCCCGTGCGGTCCGTCGCCCGGCCGTTTTTCGTGGCGGGGCGGCCCTTCGAACGCAACCCATTACATGCAACTTAACTGAGCCACGCCATGACCGACCGCGAGAACGACCAGCACATGATCCGGTCGTGGTTGGCCAACGCCCAGGCGTGGGCCGACGCGGTCCGCCACGACAAGATCGAGAGCCGCGTGGCGGCCACCAACCACGCGATCGTCAGCACGGTGACCGACCTGGCCCCGGCGTCCGTGCTGGACGTTGGCTGCGGCGAAGGGTGGCTCGCGAGGTCGCTGGCGGTCCACGGGGTCGACGTGCTCGGCGTGGACGCCGTGCCGGGTCTCGTTCAGCAGGCCAACGAAGCGGGCGGCGCCCGGTTCTCCGTTTGCTCCTACGAAGAGATCGCCGCCGGCGCCCTCACCGAGAAGTTCGACGCGGTGGTGTTCAACTTCTCCCTCTTCGGCGACGAGTTGGTGTCCCGACTGTTCGCCACGGTCCCGAGCCTGCTGAACCCGGGCGGGTGCTGTGTTGTTCAGACGGTCCACCCGTTGGCGGTGGGCGGTGAACTCCCCTACCAGGACGGCTGGCGAACCGGCTTTCGGGACGGGCTGGGCGACGCCTTCCAGGACCCGCCGCCTTGGTACTTCCGCACGCTGGCGTCGTGGGTCGCGCTGTTCTCCGACAACCGCCTGCGGGTGGTTCGCTTGCGGGAGCCGATGGCGCCGGGAGCGAGCGTCCCGTCGTCGCTCGTCCTCGTGGGGCAGGCGGGCTAGCGGCGAGTCGCTTCGCCACCCCCCCAAGAAGGTCGGCCCCGCCCGCTGCAACCCGACCCCTTCTTCTGTCCGTTGCCGCCGGCACAACCCGACCAATCAACGTGTTGATTTGGGCACGCCCCGCGGGCGGGAGTATACTAGAGCGGCGCGTAACCGCGTCTCGCCGCCGGTCCGGGCGGCGTCAACCAGCACAGCCATCCGCACACAGAGCCCCCCACACACTCGGGAAGCCTAGACATGAGCGCCACCAAACTACTCTCGATCGTTTCCGTCACGCTGCTCGCGGTGCTCTGCCTGATCTGGGAGGGCGCGGCTCAGGACTCTGCGTCCGCCGCCACCACGGCCGCGCCGAAGAAGATGGACCCCGCGGCCGCCAAGGTCTGGAACAGCCCGCAGATGATCCAGGCCCGCAAGTGGCTTAACGACTACATTAGGGTCTCCGCCAAGATCACGCCCGAGGAGGGCGCCGAGTACAAGCGTGAGCTTGAGGGCCTCAGCGCCACTCAGATGAAGCTGTGGCTGCTGAAGTTTGAGCACGAGCAGCAGATGCAGCAGCAGCAACAGCAGGCGTGGCAGCAGGCCCACCAGGCGTCGCTGCAGCACGCGATGGCCTACCAGCAGGCGGCCAAGCAGGCGCTGTCGAGCGTCAGCCAGGGCGAGACCGCCGCGGCGATCGAAGGCGAGAAGCAGCTGCAGGTCGAGCAGCAGCGGGCGGCCGAGATGCAGCAGTCCAAGCTGGACGACCTGAACGCCCCGCCCACCTGGGGCGCCGGCGGTTGGTTCAACCCCTGGGGCGGCCCCTACGGCGGCTACGGCGGCGTGCACTACCACATGCACCTGTACCCCGACGGCCCGTAGGGGTGAGGCCGGCTTGGCTACCGGTGTGGCGGCAGCCGCAGCTCTCGGCTCGCCAGCTCCGCGTCACAGTCGTGAAACAGCGCCTGGCACGCGGCCCGTTCGACGTGCGGCAGGACCGCGCACCCGGGTTCTCGCAGCCCCCGCTGGGCGAGCTCCTGCGGCGTGACGTCCGACGACTGGGGCCAGTAGGCGTTGGCGTCCTCCATGGTTGACGCACCGAACACGACCAGCTCCAGCTCTGCCCACAGGCAGGCCGACATGCACATCGGGCAGGGCTCGCACGTGCTGTAGAGCACGTGTCCGGCGAGCGACAGCCGCCCCAGCCTGCGCGTCGCGAGGCGGATCGCGTTCACCTCGGCGTGGTTGGTCGGGTCGGTCTCGGCGATGACCGTGTCGTACGACTGGGACACGAGCTCGCCGCTCTGCAGGTCGTAGACCGACGAGCCGAACGGCGAGGGGTGCGGAGTTGAGAGCGAGGTTCGTGTGAACGCTACGAGCTCTCGCATCCGCAGCTCGTTGGCGGCCTTGTCTGGCAGCGGCATCTGTTCTCACCTTGGCCCGTTGTCGTCGTTCCACCAGCGGTCCCACAGAACGGCCGCGCCCATGGCCACCACGAGCGCCGCCGATCCGGGCTCGGGGATCGTGTTGACCGTGGCCTCCATGTTGTCGATCCGCAGGTCGACGCCCAGCGTCGTGGCGGAGTAGTCGGCGTGGAACGCGTAGGAGAACTGGAACGGCCGCGAGAAGTCGGGCGTTGCGCCGCCGCCATCGGCCGCCAGAAAGTCGTTGGCCTCCAGGCCGGCGTGGCTGAGGCGGGCCCAGCCGACTTCCGATCCGTCCATCGAAGGCGTGGACGAGGTCGGCGCGGCGATAAAGAACCCGTCCTGCAGCACGGCCATCGTCACGTCCACGCGTGACGCCCCGGCGAGCGACTCGGCGAACACGTCCACCACGAAGTCGAGAGAGGTCGCAGGGCCAAGCTCGATGGGGTCGTAGATGAACTCGTCGCCAATCGGAAACGCCACCACGAGCTGCTCGTCGGCGCCCGACGCGGGCGCAGAGAAGGCCAGTGCGGCGCTCGGCGGAGGGTTGCCGGAGTCAATGTCGAGCGAGTCGCTGAGCGTGGCCTGGCCGCTCGTGTCGATCGGCTTGTTCTTGCCGCCCTTGCCAACCGAAGCGCTGATCTTCTTCGCCATGTTGGAGCCCTCACCTGCGGATGATTGGTGGGGCACGCCGTGCCCGCCCTGATTGTAGGCGGCTGCGCCGGCGGAGTCACGCTTCGCCTCCAACGGGGGTCACGGGCCTGCCGGCGATACTGCTCTACGGCGCAGCCACCGGCTCGCCAACACGCGGCCAGCCCTCCTTGGTCCAGGTCAGCGGCCGCACCTGCAGGATCCGCTGGGCGTCCAGGTTCTCTACATCGTACGTGTGGTGCACCATCCACTGGCCCTGGTCGGTGGTGATCACGCCGTTGTGGCCCGGGCCGCGCCACCGCTCGCTGTTCTCCAGGACCAGCGTGCCGCCCCCTTCGAGCATCGGCTTGCCGTCGGCGTCGGCGTACGGGCCGGTCGGCTGCTTGCTGCGTCCGACCATCACCTTGTAGGTGCTCTTGGCGCCGTCGCAGCACGAGTCCCACGACACGAACTGGTAGTAGTAGCCGTCGTGGAAGATGACGAACGGCGCCTCGATGGCGTGCGAGCGGGTGTCGGGCCGGGCGGCCACGGCCAGCACCTCGGCGCCGTCCTTGGGCTTGCCGGTCGACGGGTCCACCTCGACCGCCTTCAGCCCGGCCCAGTGCGACCCCCAGAACAGCCACCACTTGCCCTGCTGGTCCACCAGCAGCGCCGGGTCGATGGCGTTGAAGTCGGTCTCGGCCGCGTCAGACGAGATCACCTGGCCGCGGTCTTCCCACTTGTTGTCGGGGTGGCCGGGCTCGAGCGACTTGTTCACCGCCAGCCCGATCACCGAGTGCTGGCTGCCGAAGGTCGACACGCTGTAGTACAAGTAGAACAGCCCGTCGTGGTAGCTGAGGTCCGGCGCCCAGATGCCCTGTGTGCCGGGCACCGCGCGGGCGGCCCACTCGGGCACGGGGGCGTGGAACACGCGGCCGGCCGGCTCCCAGCGCGCTAGGTCAGTGCTCCGGAGCAGTTGGACGCCCTGCCCCGTCGCCGCGACGTAGTAGACCGTCTCGCCCGCGTCGTTCTTGACCGCCACCCCCGTCGGATCCGGCGCCCCGTTCAGCAGGCCCTCGCGGGCGCTGGTTTGCGCCGTCAGGTGCGCGGGGGACCCGGCAGCTAGCAGGCCAAGCAGGAGCAGGGGAGCACGCAGGCAAGTCCGTGGCACGTGGGTCGTCACGAGAGGGTTCCTGATTCGAGGAGCGGCGTTTCGGTTGGGCGACATCCTAGCACGCCGCAACGCGCCGCGGGTAGCAGCCCTAACGGTAGTGCTTGTGAGACCCGTCGCACCCGGGCGGCTTCTGGGTGTGCCCACACGTGCAGTCGTTGAGGCCCTTGCCGTCGAGGATCCGCGGCGCGCACTTGTCGATCCGCGCCGTTCGTGTGCTGGATTGCTTGGCGGCCGCGAAGTGCATCAGGTACGCCCGCTGGCGGCCCGGCGTGAGCGCCTCGAACGCCGCCTTGAGGGCTGGGTCCTCACGCGGCCTGGCGTCAAGCTCGGCCGGCGCTTCGGGATCGACGCCCTCGCTCCGGTCCACCCGGGCGCCCTCCTGCTCGAGCCGAATCGCGTCGCGCAGGTAGGACTCGAGTAGGGGCGTCAGGGTCTCAATCTGGCTGACGCTGGTGAAGCGGGCGACGCGGGCCGCCCGGGTGTTCTCGCCCGGCTTGGTGAGGATGCCCTGAGGGTCTTTCAGGAGCGCGCCCTTAAAGAAGCTCAGCGTGCAGCTGGACTTGAAGGCGCCCAGGATCGCGACGTTGCTGTCCTGGTAAGTGTAGCAGGGCTGCCGCCACTTGTAGGCCTCGGTCAGGCCGCACCGCAGGGCGATCCGCCGCAGGGCGGCGAGCTCGTCGCGCCACTGCTCGAGCGACGCGAAGAACTCGTCGACTTTGGGGTCGGTTTCGGGCATCGCGTCAACTGCGCATGGCTCGTAGGGCTGGAAGTCACGCGCTGAGTTTACCGCAAGTCCGCGGTCGTGTCGTCATGCCCACGGCAGGTTACAATGCGGATGCGGTCGGGGTGCTGGAGGACTTGAGAACAACACTCCCTGCTCTTCACTCTTCGCGGGAGGTCGGCGATGTCTCGGTCGGTTTGCTTCTTCCTGCTTGCTGTTGGCGCCTCATCCAGCTTGTCGGCAGGCGTGCTCTACCGGGCCGATGACGGCGGCGCCGAAATGGTGCGTGGCGGACCTGCTGGGTTTGATGGACTGCTGGGGAATCTCTTCTCTGCCCAGCCCGGCGGGGAGGTCATCACCGCGATCCAGGTCGCGTGGGGGACGCCGCTGAACCCTGGCCACGCCCCGGCCGACACGCCTGTCGAGGTCCTGCTCTACGACGACCCGAACAACGATGGTCTGTTGAACGATTTAGTCCTTCTCTCCTCGGGCGCCGGCGTTATTTCCTCGCCTGACAGCAACACCTTTGTCAACTACCCGCTGGCGCCGACCAGAGTCCAGGGGACGTTCTTCGCGGCGGTCATCGTGCGGGATTTGCCCGGTGGCCCTTCGCCTATCGCGACCGATCAGGGCGACTTTCAAGGGGTTACCTTCACACAACTCTCGCCGGACATTGACACCTCGGCTATCTCTCCGATGTTCTCGTTTCCAATGACCGACGGCAACGCCATGGTGCGCGCAGTCGGCGTTCCCGAGCCGCTATCGGCATCGATTGTCCTCCTTGCGGGCGCGAGTGTTCTGGCGACAAGGAGAGTTGCTGAACGCAGGTACGATTCTGCCCGTTCCCTCTCTTCTTGGTAGAAACCGGCCACCCTGCGCGGTCCAATGTCTAATTGCGGCGGACTGTCTTCTGCCGCTCGTCGCCCGCGGGGTCGACGACTTTTGTCCCTACTAGCGTGTGCCGGTGGACAAAAGTCGGCCGAGTTAGAACTGAACGCAACCCGGAACCTGTTGTCAGCTTAGGGCTTGCGAAGAGAGCGTGCTGCGGCAGGGGCTGGCTTTTGTCCCTAAGATTGCGTAGCGCCAAATGGGACAAAAGTCCGTGGGCACGCGAAGGTGTCGAAGGACGGCTCGGCGCGGTTGGCCGCCTGATAGATGCGACGCCCTACGGCTTCTTGGGAGGCGTGAAGCGGATCTTCTCGACCAGGGTGTGGGTGTCGTTGTTCTCGTGGTAGCCGGAGATCGCGGTGATGGCGTGGATGGTGTAGTCGTAGCGGAGGTTGTAGTCGGCGTCGATCTCGACCTCCGGCTCGTCGCCGGCGCCGGGGCCGCCGTCGTCCTGGATGAGCGACCGCAGGTACTGGTGGAGCTGGGCGAACGCGTCGGGGCCGTTGCCGAACGACTTCTCGCCCAGGCTGACCGACTGCAGGCTGCCGTCGTCGTTGGAAGCGAGACGCAGCCGGAGAGTGGGGGTCTCGAGCGGCTGCGGCTGCGTGTCCTCGCTGGGCAGCGGCATGCGGATGTTGAAGTCGCCCTCGGGCAGCACAATCTTGAACGTCATGATGAAGAACACGAGCAGCAGGAACACGATGTCGATCATCGGCGTCATCTGCAGCTCGATCTTGTCGCGGTGGTCCGCGTGACGGATCTTCATCGGTTGGAGGGCAGTGCGTGGTGCGTGGTGGGTGGTGCGTGGTGGGTGGTGCGTGGTGGGTGGTGCGTGGTGGGTGGTGCGTCGTGGGTGGTGCGTAGTGGGTGGTGCGTAGTGGGCTGGGTTCCGGCCGCTAGCGACCAGTCACGAGACTCGTTACTCCCGCAGGATCAGGGTGTCTTCGCTGCTGGTCTTGCCGCGGAGGGCGAAGGTCTCGAATTCGGCTTCCTGGCAGGCGCTGATCGCGTCCTGCACCACGCCGGTGCGGACGGTCTCGTCGGCTCGGATGATGATGGTCACGTCCGAAAGCTGCTTGTCGTACGCGCGGATGATCGAAGCCTCGCGCCGCAGCGCGGGCAGCAGCGCGTCGGGCTCCAGCTCGTCGCGGGCGAAGAGGATGGTCTCGTCTTTGGTGATCTGCACGGTCAGCGGCTCGTCGTACGGCACGTCGGGCGGCTGGGCCAGCTCGCTCGCGGGCAGCGTGATCCGCTGGTCCTGCTCGACCTCGGTAAAGTTGATCAGCACCATGAAGAACGCGATCAGCTGGAACGTCATGTCGATCATGGGCGTCAGGTCGCCCTCGGATGCGTCGAGCTGCTTGCGTTGTTTGAATCGCATGTTGGGCGCTGGTTGGAGGGCGCTGGTTGTTGGATACGGCTGCGCCGTTAAGTCGTTCTCTTGGAGCGGATGAGGGCGTGTAGCAACTTGCCGAGCGGTGTCGTGATGGCGACGAGCGACTCGTACGACGTCAAGTCGAGGTATTCAATTCTCTAGCGATGTACAGTTGTGTTTCGATCTCCGCGAGTGACCCCAACGCGATTCCAGAGAATCGTATCATCTCGCTCGGAATGTTTCGGGCATCGCCCTCCGCAATGTTGGAGGGTACTGACACGGCGGCTCTGCGAATCTGAGAGGTGAGCCCGAACCGTTCGTCGTCCGGGAATGTGGCAGTCGACCGATAGACCTCTAGCGAGAGTCTCACTCCCTCCTTCCAAACCCGTAAATCCTGATAGCCGGCCAATGATTGCCCCTCAACACCAGCGCCCAGCGCCCTCCAGCCAGCGCCTACTCTACCTTCTTGCCTCCGCCGACGTTTTGGAAGCGGCTCATCAGGCCCTCGCTGACGATGCCGACTTCCAGCACCAGGCGGGCGATGCGGTTGCGGAGGATGTTGTACGCGGCGATCGCCGGGATGGCGATCATCAGTCCGGCCAGGGTGGTGAACAGCGCGGTCGAGATGTCGCCGGCCAGGTCGCTCGGGTTGGGGGCGCCGCTGGCGGTGGTGGCGATGGTCTGGAACGCGCTGATCATGCCCTGCACGGTGCCCATCAGGCCGATCATCGGGCTGATGGTGCCGATCAGCGCCATGTAGCTCAGGCGGTGCTCGAGCTTCATGTTCTCCTCTTCGCCGACCTCCTGCATGGCCTCGATGGCGTGGGCGTAGCTCTGGCCGCCGGACAGCTTGCCCAGGCCGGCGGAGAGCACCTTGCCGAGGAACGACTCGTCGGCGTTGGCCAGCTCGTAGGCCTCGGTGTACTGCTTGGCGTTGAGGTGCTCCTCGAAGCTCTCGGTGAGCTCGGCCGGCACCACGTTGCCGCGGCTGGCCTGCAGCAGGTTCATGACGAACAACGCGACCAGCGTAAACGAGAGCGCCAGGAACACGATGCTGTAGCCCCAGCCGAGCGAGGTGGCCACCCAGGTCAGGTAGTTCATCTGCTCGATCTGCGCGGCGGCGTTGCCGGCGTCCCCGTCCTGGGCAAGCGCCACGCCGGGCGTGGCGAGCACGCCGATGAGCAACGCGAACGAGAGGGAGCCCGTCAGGCCGCGGGGGCCGAACGGGGCGAGTGGTGACCGCATCTGGTTCTCCTGTGGCTGGGGCGCCAAGGCATCTGTTCCGGTAGAGGTTTCAGTCTAGTCACGCCGCGACAGGCCCGCAAAGCCCGCGGCGGGCGCCCGATGCCCGGCGGCGGGCCCGCGGCGCCAAGACGTAGCAGTTAGGAGGGTGGGGTGAGTCGCACGGCGTGCGGGCCGGCGCTAGCGGTTTGCCCACTTGCTCGACGCGTACTCGGCCTTGAGCGTCTTGCGCGCGTCGAGCGCCTTGGAGGACTGGCCGATCGCTTCCCACAGCTGGCCGAGGTGGTAGAGCGCCTCGGCGTGGGCGGCGGGGTCAGAGTCGTACAGCAGGTCGACGTGCAGGTAGGCGAAGAGCGCCTCCTTGGTGCGGTCGGCCAGCAGGTAGCAGCCGCCCAGGGCGTTGTAGGCGTCGGCGTGCAGCTGCTGCTCCTCGGGGTCGGCCTCGGCGATGACGGAGCGGACCAGCTCCACGCCCTCGTCCACCTTGCCGGTGGCGCCCAGGCTGACCGCTCGGCCAAGCTGCGCGGCCAGCAGCTGAGGCTTGTCGTCGTCGGAGTCGCCGGCCATGGCTTCGGCCTGGGAGAACCGCTGGATGGCTTCATCGTGCTGACCGGCGGCCTGCAGCGTCTTGCCGACCAGCACGGCCGAGCGGATCTTGAACGCGGGCAGGCGGCTCCGGGCGAGCACCTCGTACCGCTTGACCGCGTCGTCGCTTCTGCCGAGCGCGACCAGCATGTCCCCCAGCAGCTCGTTGGCCTCGAGGAAGTGGAAGCTCTGCCGGTTGTTCTTCACAAAGTTGTTCAGCTCGGAGCCGGCGCTGGACACGGATCCCTCGCCCACGAGCGCCTGCTTCGCCCGGCAGTAGGCCGTGTAGAACTCGACCTCCTGCTTGACCTCGTCCCGTTTGAGTGACGCAGCGTCGACCTGCGCTAGGCTCTCCAGCGCCTTGGCGTACGCGCCGCTGAGCGCGTTGACGCGGGCCTTGGTGAGCTCGGACGGCTCGTCGCCGAACTGGATGGTGCGGATCGCGGCGACCGAGATCGGCGTCTCGCGGCCGCTCCGCTCGACCGTCACGCCGAGCGGGCCGACCTGGGTGACCGTGCCGGTCTTGACCCCGGAGGTGGTCTTCACCCGATCGGTCTGAGCGGCCGCGGGTTGCGTGATCAACAGCGCGACCGCTACGGCCGCGAGGTACTGGAGTGGGTGGTTCTTCATGCTGCTGATAAGTGTTTGACGCCGGCCATGCGGCGGGAGGACTCAATGAGCGAAGCGGTGGTGAATTCAGCCAGGCCCGCCGGCTCTTCGCCCTGGGCCCGTTGGATCTTCTTGAGCAGCGTGTCGAAGCGGCTACGCATCGCGGGGCCGCCCAGGTCGGAATACTGCCGCGACAACAGGAGGATTGTCTTGCGGGCGCTGGCGAGCTGTTTGGTCTTCCGGTCGCCGCTGGACTGCATGCCGGCCAGGTACCGGCTGGTGGCGACGTTCAGCCAGGATTCGAAGAACAGATCCCGGTACTCCGGCTTGCTGCGGGCGACCTTGCCGCTGACGCTGGCCAGTTTGCTCCAGCCCCAGATCAGGTTCTTGCCGGTCTGGGGCGACTTGCGGGCGCCGCCGATCGATTGCTGCAGCCGCTCGGGGTCGCCCGACTCGCCCCACTCCTGGAGCGTGTACGCGGCCAGCTTCTGGACGTCGAGCATCATCTCGCGTTCGGCCAAGAGGTCGGTGAACACATCGACCGCCCGGTCGTACTCGCCCAGGCCCCGCAGGGCCGCCCCGAGCTGCATCCGCACCGCCAGCCCCGACGTGGGGCTCGGCATCGAGGCCGGATCGCTCGCGGCGCGGTCCGCGAGGGTTTGAAAGCCGTCGCGGGCGCGCTGGTAGAAGGCGGTGCGTTGCTCGGCGTCGCCATCGCCGAGGCCCTCGGCGAGCTTCAGGAAGGTCTGGGCCATCCACTGCTGCATGGTCCAGTCGGCGCCGTCGCCGGCGTCGCCGATGCGGGAGATGAACTCCGCGAACGCGGAGCTCACCCGCTGCGCGTCGGCGGACTTGCCGGCCTGGTTGAGCTGTTCGATCTGCCGCTGCAGCTGCACGCCGAGGGCGAAGTAGATGCGTGTGAGGGCCGACTTGTCGGCGACGGCGGACTCGAGGGTCTCCATCATCTGCATCGCTTCGGCGGTGCGGGGGGGCGTGACCGACAGGTACGCCTGCAACGCCGTGCGGTACGCCTCGGCCTTGAAGCCTGGGTTGTCGGCGATCGCCGGCGCGTCTTGGTTGGCGAGTGTCAGTGGTCCGAGCTTGGAATCCTCTAGCAGCTTCGCGGCGGACTGTGCGTCGCCCTGGCCGAGCTTGGCCTGGGCGAGGAACAGGGCGCCGGTCGCGCCGGTCGCGTCGACCTGGCCCTGCTCCCTGACCGCCCGGAAGGCGGACTCCAGGGCCGCGATCGCCTGGTCGCGTTGGGCCGGCGTGGCCTCGGCGTTCCCGCCGCGGGCGATTTGTTCCCAGTTGGCCAGCGCGAGCCGCAGTTCGAGCGGCGCGCGGCGTTCCGGGTCGACGCCGGCGAGGACGCTGCGGGCGTCTTCCAAGCGGTTGTCGCGGATTGCGGTTGCTAGCAGCACCTTAAACGCCGAGTCCGCCAGCGGCTCGCCCGCCCAGCGGCGGGTGACAAACTCACTCAAGCGGACCAGGTGGTCGGTGGCGAATTGGGTCGGCTCGCCGGTCTGCTCGGCTTCCGTCCGCAGCTTCTCAAAGGAGGCCATCGCCAGCTTGGCGGCGCTCTCGGCATTGGGGTCGTCCGGGTGCTTGGTGGCGAGGAACTCCGCCAGGGCGGCGCTGCTGAGGTAGTCGCCGGACTCCCAGTAAAGGTAGCTGAGTTTGTTGCGGGCGTCATTGAGGCGGGCGAGCGGGGTCTCGGAATCGGCGAGTCGCAGCGCCTGCCGAAACGCGTCGAGCGCCCGTTGGCTGTCCGCGGCCGTGGGGGCTGCGTCCTGGCCGCCGTTGGCCGCAAGCTGGGCGGCGAACACCGCGTTGAGCGCGTCGACGCCAATCTGGAACGCCTCGTCGAACGTGGCGGCCTGCACCTGCTGGTCGCCGAGTTCTTCGGACAGCGCGGCCAGGCGGAGGCGGGCGTCGGCCTGGTGTTCGTTGAACCCACGCGAGGCTGCGGTGAAATACTGGCGGGCCTGCTTGCGCAGCTCGCGTGAGTCGCCCTGGTCGTCGGTCGAGTCGGCGGCGGAGAGCGCGGCCTCGCCGAGCTGGTGCTTGAGAGCTAGCACGTCGGGCCGCGACTGCTCCTGACGGGGCACGTCGTCTACCCAGTCGGCGCCCCGCTCGAGCGCCTCGTCCGCCTTACCCTGGGCGGTCAGCCCAGCGACCAGGCTTGCCTGCGCCATCCGCACCAGGCGGCGGAGACTGGGGTCTTCGGTCGGCAGTGAAGCCACCACCTCGAAGCAGCCGTCGGCTAGTCGGTGGTCGCCCAGCTCTTGGTAGCAGCGGCCCTCGTACAGGTGGGCGTGGAAGCCGATGCCGGCCGACTGCTGGGTGTCGTACTTCTCGTAGAGCGAGGCGAACTCCTTCGCGGCGTTCTCTAGCGTCTGCTTCCGCTCACGCGAGTCCGACGGGAACGTGTTGGCCAGCTCCGCCAATGCTCTTGCGCTGTCGAACCGCGCCTGCGCGAGTTCGAAGCGGAGCTGCAGCCGCAGCTGCGACGCGTCGCTGCCCGGCTGGACGGATCTGAGGGGCTCGAGGGCCTGTTGGTAGGAGTCTTCCGCCTGGGACAGGTAGCCCCGCGCGTCCTCGATGTCGCGGCGGGCCTGTTTCAGGTCGGCGTTGTTCGCCCGTTGGGGCTGGCGTTCCATAGCCAGCAGGCTGCGGCCTGCCCCGTTCACCAGGGCGCCGGCCAGCTTGACGCTGGCCTCGGCGGCCAGGCGCGGCTCGGCGCCGCCGTTGATGAACTCCTGCAGTTCGCGGCGGGCAGAGGCGACCGCCGCCTGGCGGGCGGAGGAAGAGCTAATGGTCTGCGCCTGTTCGAGCTGAGTCACCGCCCGCTCGTACGGGATCCGCGAGCGGGTTTCGGGCGAGGTGCGGTCCGAAGCGGAGACGAGGTCCAGGTACTCGAGCGTCAGTTCGTAGTTGCCCGCCTGACGCATCGCGTCGAGGAATGCTGCCGTGTCGTCGGCGGCGCTGGACTCGCACGGCTGGAACCACAGCGTCAGCGCCAACGAGAGGGATAGGGAGAATCGCCTGGAGAGCATAGGGGGGACAAGGGGGCAAGCGGCTGTGGCGAGCAGAGTCGTCGCGTGACGCACGCATTCCCTTGACTATAAGCGAAACCAGACGGTTAGCTCCATTAGTTGGCAGAAAGCCGTCCGTTCACTCTTCTGCAGCAATCTGGTTCAAACGATTGTGCAGGCCATCGGGAATGCGCACGTTCTGCAGCAACGCGTCGAGGTCGACCGATTCGGCGGCAGGTGGGGCAGGAGCCTCGCCGCCCACGCGCGAGGCGACGCCCCGCTGGGAGGGGTCGAGCCGGTGCGGGCCGACGAACGCATTGAGGAAGCCGCTGTCCGAGGCGTCCAGCGAAGGAAGGTGGTCTGACATTAAACTGGTTCACTTTCCCAACCGGCGCCGCCATGGAAACCAGCGCCGATCGAATACAAGTTACACGCCCGGGGGGCGTCCCCTCCCTCCCCGGCCGGCCCACACCGCCGAGGCGGCGGGCATGATTCGGCGCGGGCATCAGTCCGCAGCGTTCTGCTGGGCACGCCAGGCAGCACGCGACGCGGGGGTCGGCAGCACTCTCTCAACAAAGCTTACGACACAGCGGCTTGTCGCATGGCTATCGCTTGGAGACGCTGAGGAGGTATTGGCGGAGTCGCCGGCGGGCCCGACTGACGCGTGAGAGCACCGTTCCTAACGGCACGCCCAATTCGTCAGCGGTCTGCTGGTGGGTAAGCTCTCCCACGACAACCAAGAGCAGCGACTCTCGGAGTTCGGGGGACAGCTTGGAGAGTGCGTACTGCATCTCGTCGGTATACTCGTGAGCCAACGGATCCTCGGCCTCGCAAGCGACGTCCATCACACGCTCGCCAGCCGCGACCGGGACTCTCCCGGAACGCCGCCAGCGGTCGACGACACGCCGCCGCAAAATTGCCGCTAGCCAGGCCCGTTCGCCTCGACCCTGCTCGAATCGCTCTCGGCTGGTCCATGCGCTACGCATGGTTTCCTGCACGATGTCCTCCGCGTCGTGCGGCGAACCCACCAGGCGGTAGGCCAGCCGGTACAATGCGGAGGCATGCTCCTCGATCAGGACGTGAAAATCGGCCCTTGATAGCGACACCCGTTGCCTCTCCTATCTGCCTGTTCCGTGCAGATGCTGGAGTATTCCGTGGCCTGCATCTTAGCACGCCACGCTCGTTCCGCACTACGATTCGGAGTTGCGGGCTGGACTATTCCATCTGGCAGAAGAAATTGAGGGAAATCCTGTAATCCCTTATGCCCGTTAGGGTTGTGGAGATGGTGGTGGGCTGGGACAGCCGGGCGTGCAGCGGCGAATACCCACACCGCTCGGCGCCAAGCGGGCTCAGACGGGGTTTCCGTAACTCGTCCCAATGCCGTTGCCTGACTTGAAACTCTAACTCAACCTGAGCTCTAGGATGACCTGCAATCCACTCGGTCACGCAGCGCGACGGTCGTTGGGCGTCGTCGTGGCGTTGTGCCTGTTGGCGACCGAACCCGCTACGGCGCAGCCGCCAGCGCCGACAGTCAACGACCTGGTCTACGCAAAGACCGTGTCCGACAGCGGCGAACCGATCGAGCTGCACCTGGACTTGTGGATGCCGCTGGACCGGTCTGCCAGACCGCGCCCGCTAGTAATCTGGGTCCACGGCGGGGCGTGGCTGGCCGGCAGCTACAACGCTCCGCCCCCGGGGCTGCGGCAGCTCCTGAGACGCGGGTTCGCGGTGGCGTCGGTGCAGTACCGCCTTTCTAGTCAAGCCATTGCGCCCGCGCAGATCCACGACATCAAAGGCGCAGTGCGTTTCCTGCGGGCCAACGCAGCCAGGCGTCAGCTCGATCCCGAGCGGTTCGCCGTGTGGGGGGCGTCGGCCGGCGGGCACCTGGCCGCGCTGCTGGCGACCTCCGGCGGGGTCGCGGAGTCGGAAGGTGACGTCGGCGGCAACGTCGACCAGCCGAGCGGCGTCCAGGCCGCGGTCGACTACTTTGGCCCAACGGACCTGTTGCGGATGCAGACCGACGTGGCGGATCCCCCCGGGAGCGCTATCGATCACGACGCGCCCGACTCGCCAGAGTCGAAACTGCTAGGGTTCACCGGACCCGGTCGGGGGGTAGGTGTGCTCCGCGAGGCTGCCGATAGTCGCCTGACAGAGTTTGCGAGCGAGATTGCCCTGGCGAAGCTGATGAACCCGATCGAGCATGTCGATGCCCACGACCCACCGATTTTCATTGCGCACGGCGAAGACGACAACGTCGTGCCGATTGAGCAGAGTGTGCGGTTGGCCCAGAAACTGGCAGAGGCTGGCGTGCCCCACGAGCTTCAGCGTGTCGCCGGCGCAGGGCACGGGTTTCGAGCCATGTCGGCTGACGTGAATTCGGCGGCCGTCGACTTCCTGGCCGAACGTATCGGCCCGGCCACGCAGAAGCGGCGACAGGCTGACGCCGGTTCTGCCGAGTAGCGTGGGGCGGGTCGCCGCTGCGAGGGGGGCCTGCTAAGCTGCGGGCCCACCATTCGATCCCCTTTAGTCCTTCCGTGCATGTCCGCCGCTGACTCCGCCGTTGCCGCTGCCAAGAAACTCGCCAAGCAGATCGACAAGCTCCGCTTCGCCGAACCGGTGGCGTGCGTCTACAACCCGCTGACCTACGCCTGGGCCGCCCACGAGGCCTACCTCCGCCAGATCCCCGCCGGCGGGGTGCGGGTGCTGATGCTCGGCATGAACCCCGGCCCATGGGGCATGGCTCAGACCGGCGTGCCGTTTGGCCAGGTGGCGTCCGTGCGGGACTGGATGAAGATCGACGCGCCGATCAAGCAGCCCAAGCAGCTGCACCCCAAGCGGCCGATCCAGGGACTGGAGTGCCCGCGGAGCGAGGTCTCTGGCGAGCGGCTCTGGGGGCTGATGCGGGACCGCTTCAAGACGCCCACACTGTTCTTCAAGGAGCACCTGGTCGCCAACTACTGCCCACTGGCGTTCATGGAGGAGTCGGGCCGCAACCGCACGCCCGACCACCTGCCCGCCGAGGAACGCGCGCCGATCGCTGAGTTGTGTGACGCCCACCTCGCCGCGGTGATCGAAGCGGTGCAGCCCGAGTGGGCGGTGGGCGTGGGCCGCTACGCGGAGAAGTGCCTGCAGCGGGTCGCCGGTGACAGGGCGAGGGTCACCACCATCCTGCACCCCAGCCCGGCCAGCCCGGCGGCGAACCGCGGCTGGGCCGCGGCCGCGACTAAGCAGCTCGAGGACGCCGGCGTGTGGTGAGGCCGGCGGCGGTAAGCAGGCAGGCTACCGCGGTGGGCTCAGGCGTCCGCGTCGCGGCGGCCGACGAGGCGCCGGCGGCGCCGTAGTTCTCCCGCCACGTCGAGTACTGATTCTGGCCGATGACGCCGCCGTCCAGGTCGTTCGGCAGCGAGCCGGCGGGCCCACCTAGGCTGTCGCGCCACACGCTGTAGTCGGCTGCGTCGACGAGTCCGTCGTCGTTGTAGTCGCCAGGCAGCAGCAAGCCGATGGCCGCAAGTTGCGCCGGGGTGATCTCAACCCCGGCCTCGTCCATCGCCTCCTGGAAGGCGTAGGAGTCCTGGACGTCGGTCAGCCCATCGAGGTTGAAATCACCCCTCCGCAGGCGGCCCAGGGTGTCGTGTCCGGAGGTGTCCGACTGCCAGACGCTGACGAACGTCCGGACATCGGCGGCCGTGAGCAGCCCGTCCAGGTTGGCGTCGCCGGTAAGCATGGTGAGCGCCGTGTCGAGGTACGCCCGGGCGACTGATGCCTGCTCGTTGAGGTTCCACTCGGAAAGCGTGTCGACGATCGGCCCGTTGCGGCCCCAGAACAGGTCGTAGTGGGTGTTCGGGTCCTGCTTGTTGGCGTTGAGCCACGCCAGCGCTCCGTGCACCGCGGTGCGCCACCGTGGGTCCTTGTCGGTTAGGTAGAGGTCATTCAACGCGTCGACCAGTTCGTAGGCCCAGTAACCCTCATCGTTGATGCGTCCGGTGGCGGAGTCGAAGTACCGGCCGAGGCTCGCCGTGGCGATGCGCTGCGCCTCGGAAAGGTAGCCCGCTTCGGACGTAGCGGCGTACAACTCGAGGTTTGCTGAAATCCCCACGCCAGCCGAGTTGACGATCTCCACGCCCGAGGGCGTTCCCTCTGCGATCAGGTAGCCTTGATTGAATAGCCCGTTGGAGAGCTGGATATGGGAGTTGGCCCATTCGAGCAGTCGGGTCGCGTCGGCAAGGTAGGCCGCCTCGCCGGTTGCCCGGAAGAGCATCGCGGCGCTGCGGGCGCCCTGCAGCGTTGAGATGGCGTCTTTCGACGAGAAGTCGAACTGCTTGAAGTAGATCCCGCCGCCCGCCGCCGTATCCTCGCCCTCGAGGACGAACTTGTAGGTGTCGATTGCCCGCGCGAGGTAGACCGGATCGTCGGTCAGGTTGTAGGCTTCGACCAGGGCGACGGCGATGTGGGCGTTGTCGTCGTAGAAGCGGTCGCCGGCGCCGGCCCCAGAGCGGTACCCGTCGTCCCAGTAGGATCGACGCAACTCGTTGGAGAACTGACGCAGCACGGTCGTGCTGGCGTTGGGCTCGGACTGGAGTAGCGAGTTCAGCACGCGGAACTGCGTGCTGGCGGGCCACACGAACGAACGGCCGTTGATCCCACCCGACTGGCCGCCTCCTAGCGACGCGGTCTCAGCGTATAGGTTCGTGCCCGGGACGCGGAGCGAGCTGTCGATCTCTGTTGCGACCGCTTCTCCCCAGCCCTGCAGCACCGACAACGCGACCGCCTCGCCGACCGACGGCGATGCGGCGAGCAGAACGCACAACGCCGCGAGCCGACGGATTATCAGGGGTGGGCTGGCGGCGATCATCGGATGCACGTCCTGGCCGTGGGGCGCCTGCTCGGGATGGCGCCGCATATTGAGTGGAGGGGGATAGGCCCGGCCAGGTGGGCCGTTGGGGGGAGTCTTTCTCATCGTAACACGGCGCCTCCGGGCCCGCCACGCAATGGACTGGCGCACCGCCGCTAGCGCCCGGCGAGCACGATTCCGGCGGCGCCTGCGGCCAGGACATAGTAGAAGAAGACCCACCAAGTCTTGCGGATGAGCACGCCCTCCTGACCGCTGACGCCGACCACCGCCGACGCGGCGACGATGTTGTGCACGCAGATGGTATTGCCGGCCGCTCCGCCGACCGCCTGCAACGCGACTACCCACAGCGGGTCGGCGCCGATCCGCACCGCGACGTCAAACTGGAACAGCGAGAACATCATGTTGCTGATGGTGTTGCTGCCGGCGACCGCGGCGCCCAGGCCACCGACCGTCGGCGCAACCGTCGGCCAGGCCGATCCGACCACCGACTCGACGCCCGCCGCCAGCGACAGCGGCATCGACTCGTGCCCGGCAGTCCCCCCGCCGCTGAGGATGAACACCTGCACCAGCGGCACCGCAAACAGCAACGCGACCGAGGCCCGAGCGACCGTAGCCGCCGCCGCACGCCACTCGCCGCCGTAGGTCCGCCAAGGACGGCCGCCCCGGCGGTGGAAGGCGGCGAACGCCAGCAGCGACACCACCACGAAAATCGTGCCTGGGGAATAAAGCGGCGCGACGCTGCGCGAGAACGACGCGCCTAGCGGGCTGGCTACCGGGATGACGAACGACGTCAACGCTTGTTTGACGGCCGGTGCGGTTCGCGTCAGAAGCAGCAGGGCCGCCGCCAACGCGTAGGGCGCCCATGCCCACACGGCGCTGATGGGCACCGTCGGGGCGTCCTGCTCAACGGCATCAGTATGCGAGTGCGGCGTGGTTGGTTCGAAACGCCACGGCGAATCGGCGTAGCTCCTGAAGAAGCCAAGCTTCAATGCCAACGCGACGACGACCAGCCCAACCAAGCCCCCTGCCAACGCGGGGAATTCAGGCCCAAGCAGCCAGGCCGCCGCCAGGTACGGCACGGTCATCGCTAGTGCGGCGAAGAGGGCGAACGGCCAAACCGATAGCCCGTCGCGGAACGAGCGGTTAGGGCCGAAGAATCGCGTCATCAGCGCTGTCATTAGGAGCGGGACCAGCGTGCCGATCGCCGCGTGTAGCACCGCCACGCGTAGACCGATCGCCTGCAGGAACCCGCGCCAGTCGGCTTCCGATGCGTACCCCAGCGATGCCGCGTACTGCTGAACCTCCGGGCTGCCCGACAGTCCGGTGGAGACCCCCACCAGGATCGGCGTCCCCGCCGCCCCGAACGACACCGGCGTACACTGGATCGCCAGCCCCGCGAAGACCGCCGCCAGCGGCGGGAACCCAAGCCCGACCAGCAGCGGCGCCGCTAGCGCGGCGGGAGTGCCGAAGCCCGACGAGCCTTCCACAAAGGATCCGAACAGCCACGCGACCACAATCACCTGCACGCGTTGATCGGGCGAGGCATTCGACACGCTGCTGCGGATCGCCTGCATCGCGCCGGTGCACTCCAGCGTGCGGAGCAGAAGCACCGCGCCGAAGACGATCAGCAGGATTTCGGCCGTGATTGTGAGCCCCTTAACCGAAGCGGCGGTGACCTGCGCGGCTGAAACGTCCCACACACCAGCAGCCAGCGCGACCACGCACACGTACCCGACCGGCATCGCGAACTTGGCGGGCGTGCGGAACCCTACCAGCAGCACGCCGACAACAATCAGCGGCAGCGCGGCGAGGATGCTGAGGCCAATGTCGCCCATCCAGGACTGGTCCCTGCCCCGGTCGGGGCGTAGGCGTTGGGGTCCGCTTGGATTCTGAGAGCCGAGGGGCCCTAATGGTTGTTGATGGTCACGCCCGGCCAGTCGTCGGTGCGGAACGGAGTGAGCGGCAGGTGGGCGCCGTCGTAGACGTTGACCACCGGGTTGTTGCCCCAGCCGTAGCGAACCGCCGCCGGCTCACTGACCTCGTCGCTCCAGACCTCGATCCGGTCGCCGTCGACAACCTTCGCCTGGGCCCAGACAAACTTCTTGTCGGTCCCGGCGATGGCGAAGCCGACCGGGTCGTTGGTGTCGAACGGCCGCAGGCCGCCGTCAACGTGGTCGAAGCTCAGAACGGCCTTGCCGTCGGCGACCTCCATCGAGCTGAACCGCGGGCTCCGATGGGCAATCTCGTAGCCGTAGTCGTTGGCGAGCGCCAACCGGGCCAGACGGTTGCCGACATCCCGCTTGTTACGGGGGTGGATGTCGCGGCCCTCGCCGATGTCGATGATCACCGCCTCGCCCGTGTTGGGCAGCTTGTCTTGGGTCATCGTCTGGGCCTCGCGGAGCTCGGCCCAGCCGCTCTCTTCGGGCTGGTCGGATTCGCCCATGAAGTCGGCCAGCTGCACCCAATAGAACGGGAAGTCGCCCTGGCCCCACTCCTCACGCCAGTTGGAGATCATCAGTGGGAAGAGCTCGCGGTACTGATACGAGCGTCCTGCGTTGGTCTCGCCCTGGTACCAGATGGCGCCGCGGATCCCGTAGCCGAGGTGGCTCTTGAGGACGCCGTTGTAAATGTTAGCCGGCCGGGCGTTGCCACGCATGTTGCGCCGCAGGTCCCGCAGGCGCCGCCGCTGCTCGTCGGTCGGCTCGTCTACCGTCGCGAGTTCATCGTACTCTGACTCCATCTGTTCCCAACGCTCCATCAGCTTGTCGAACCCGGCCTGCTTGATCTCGTCTCGGTTGATCCAGGCCTCGCACGCCGAGCCGCCCCATGCGTTGTTGATCATGCCGACGGGCACGCCGAGGGTCTCCTGCAACTGCTTGCCGAAGTAGTAGCCCACCGCCGAGAAGTTCCCGATGTTGTCCTGCGAGCTGAGCATCCAACGGCGGTCGTCGTGCGAGAAGATCGGCTCCTGCACGCCCACCTGTGGGAAGTTGATCATCCGCAGCTTGGGGTTGTTTGCGACCAGTTTCTCGAGGTCGGCGTCGTAACTGTTGTTGATACTCCACTGCATGTTGGATTGGCCGGAGCAGACCCACACCTCGCCGACCAGCACGTCGTTCACGGCGACCTCGTTTTTGCCCTTGGCCAGCAGCGTGTGGGGGCCGCCGGCGTCCAACGAGTCGAGCTCAACCGACCACAGTCCCTCTTCGTCGGCGGTCGCCTCGTGCGACTGATCCGCGATCGTCACGCGCACGCTCTCGCCCGGCTCCGCCTGGCCCCACACCTTGTTCGCCTGGTTCCGCTGCAGCACCATGTGGTCGCTGAAGATGTTGGGAAGCTTGACGTCCGCCAGGGCGGGCGCCGGCAACAGGGCCGCCGCCGCGGCAGCAGCAAGGAGGCATACGCCGGTGCGGGCAGCCAGTCGAGCAAGGTATGAGCGAAGCATGCAGAATTCCCCTGTGATCATCGTGTGGGCGCGGCCCAGACGGCGCCGCCGGCGGCCATTGTAGCCGAGGGTCGCGCGCCAAGCGAACTACCGCGAGGAACCGGTGCTCGGATCGGGGAAGGCTAGTTGGCGGCGGGGCCTTCGCCGCCGTTCGCCAGGTGCTTGCGGAGGTAGGAGGCGCGTTCGATCGCGCGGTCCGACGAGTCCAGCTCCATGCCGGCAAGCTTCTGCAGATGGGCGGGCTGGGTGTGGATGAAGAGCTTGTTGATGGTGGGCGTCTCGACGTCCTTGATCAGGCCCAGGTTGATGCCTAGGCGGACGCTGGAGAGCAGGTGCAGCGTCTCTTCGCTGGTGATGGTCTGCGCGGTGCGGAGGATCCCGTACGCGCGGCTGACGCGGTCGTGCAGGGTCTCTTGGCTCTCACGGATCAGGAAGTCGCGGGCCTGGCGTTCGTAGTCCAGCAGCACCGGGACCACGTCGGCCACCTTCTTGGTCAGCTCTTCTTCGCTCAGCCCGAGGGTCACCTGATTGCTGATCTGGTAGAAGTCGCCCATCGCCTGCGAGCCCTCGCCGTACAGGCCACGCACCGCCAGACTGATCTTCTGCAGGCTGCGGAACACCTTGTCGATCTGCCGCGTGATCACCAGCGCCGGCAGGTGGACCATGACGCTCACCCGCGCGCCGGTGCCGACATTCGTGGGGCAGGCGGTTAGGTAACCGAGCTTGTCGCTGTAGGCGTAGGTGACCTGCTCCTCGATCAGGTCGTCCAGCCGGTTGGCGGCCTCCCAGGTAGCCTGCAGGTCGAGCCCGCTGCGCATCACCTGAATCCGCAGGTGGTCCTCCTCGTTGACCATCACGCTGAATTGCTCCTGCGGGTCGACCGCCACGGCGCGGGCACCCTCGCTGTCGGCCAGTTCGCGGCTGATCAGCTGCCGCTCGACCAGGAACCGCCGATCCAGCTCGGCCAGCTCGCCCACGTCCAGGAACGTGAGGTTGCGGGGCAGCCGGTCCTCGGCCTGCAGAGCCTCGATGCGCTCGCGGAGGATCCGCTCGATCTCCGCCCGGTCAACTTCGGTCGCCTTGGCGATGAAGGGGAACTCGGCCAGGTTGCGGGCCAACCGCACGCGGCTGCTTACGACGATGTCCGGCTCGGGGCCCGTGCCCCGCAGCCATTCGCCGCAGCTCTGCGCAAGTTCGTTGAGGTCGAGGCCCATAGGTCGCTAGCGTTTGGGGGCGGGTGGATGGAACCAGGAGGGAGGAGGGCGGCGTCCGCTACGAGGCGCGGGCGCCCTCGATCGACTTGATCTCGTCGCGGAGCTCGGACGCGCGCTCGTAGTTCTCTTCCGCCACGGCCTGCTTCATCTCGCGTCGCAGCCGGATGAGCTGGGTCTGCTGCTCGGCGTCCTGAACGCTGTGCCGGGGCGATTTGCCGACGTGATGCGTCTCTCCGTGGATGTTCACCAGCAGCGGCTCGAGCTCACGGGTGAAGTGGGCGTAGTCGTGGGGGCAGCCCAGCCGGCCCTGCTTGCGGAACTCCAGGAAACTGATCCCGCAGAACGGGCAGACTCGCTCGTCGAGCCGCGCGAGGTCCTCGGCGGTTTCCCCCACCGCCGCCTGGGCAATCAGGCCTGCCATAGCGGGGATGACCTCGTTGGACTCCTCTTCCTCGGGCGACAAGAACGTGTGGGCGCACTGCTCACACAGGTGCAGCTCCTTGGGCTCGCCGTCCACCAGGTCGGTGATGTGGAACGTAGCCGGTTTCTCGCAGCGTTGGCATTTCATAGGTCGGCGCTCGGCGTTTGGTTCGCGGCGGGTGGGAGGGGGGAATCTGCCCTGGAATGGATGATCCGCGCGAACCCTCACGGCACAGGCGATTCTATAGAGGGCCCCCCCAGTGTCAAGGCAACTTACGCCGGCTGAGATCTTCGCAACCCCTAGCGGCGCAAGCAATAAGGGCGAGCCGCAGGGCCGTTGTCCCGCTCGCTTGCTGGCTGCTAAAGTAGGGGCTTCGACCAGGCGACTTCACCCCTCAACCCTGACGCTGCACGTGCACCACCCCTGCCCCGCCGATTTCAAGCAGCTGGCCTCTACCGCCGACTACGTCCCCGTGTTCCGGCGGCTGGTGAGCGACTCGCTGACGCCCGTTTCTGCGTTCGATCGGCTCGACGAGGGCGCCTCCGCCTGCCTGTTTGAGAGCGTAATCGGCGGTGAGAAGGTCGGCCGGTACAGCTTTGTCGCGGGCGACCCGTTTCGGATGATCGAGGCCCACCGCGACCGGGTGGTGATCACGGACTTCCACCGGCCTGCGGACGAGACCCCCAAGCCTCCCACGACCGCCGAGCAGCAGTCCGACAACCCGCTGGAATTGCTTCGCGAGCATGTGCAGGCGGTCCGTGTCGCCAAGCTGCCGGGCCTGCCCCCGTTTGTGGGCGGCGCGGTTGGCTACGCGGGGTACGACACCGTCCGGTACGTGGAGCACCTGCCCGACGCGCCGGAAGACGACCGAGAGCTTCCCGACCTGTCGTTCGCGTTCTTCGACCACATGGTGGTGTTCGACAATGTCAGCAAGACCGTCTACGTGATCGCCTTAGCAGACGTGTCGGGCGCGTCGAACGACGCGCAGCTGGCCGCGGCGCAGCAGGAGGCCGCCGCGCGGGTCGATCGGTTGGTGGATCGCCTATCGGTTCCCGCTAGCACTCTCACCCCTGAAGACATCGACACCACCGGCGGAGTCGACCTGCCCTACGAGTCCAACTTCACCCAGGACGGGTTCCAGGCGGCGGTGGAGAAGTGCGTCGAGTACATTCGCGCGGGCGACATCTTCCAGGTGGTGATCAGCCAGCGGCTACAGACGCCGCTCGAGCAGTCGCCGCTGGAGGTGTACCGCACGCTGAGGGTGGTGAACCCCAGCCCGTTCATGTTCCTGTTACGCTCGCCGTCCTGCACGCTGGTGGGCAGCTCGCCGGAGATCATGGTGCGGGTCGTTGACGGCAGGGTAACCGTGCGCCCCCTGGCCGGCACCCGCCCGCGGGGCGCGGACGACGAGGAGGACCGTCGCCTGGGCGAGGAGCTGCTGGCCGACCCCAAGGAGCGGGCCGAGCACGTCATGCTGGTCGACCTGGGACGCAACGACGTCGGGCGGGTCGCGCGGTACGGCAGCGTCGAGATCTCCGACGTGATGGTCATCGAACGCTACAGCCACGTGATGCACATCACTTCGAACGTGAACGGGCAGCTGAAGGAGGGCGCCGACGCGTTCGACGCCCTGGCCGCCTGCCTGCCAGCCGGCACGGTCTCGGGGGCGCCGAAGGTGCGGGCGATGGAGGTCATCGACGAGCTGGAGCCCCACCGCCGCGGGCCATACGCCGGCGCCGTGGGCTACTTCGACTTCGCCGGCAACCTGGACACGTGCATCGCCCTGCGGACCATCGTCATCAAGGGCGACACCGCCTACGTGCAGGCGGGCGCCGGCATCGTGGCCGACAGCGTCCCCTCCGCGGAGTACCAGGAAACGCTCAACAAGGCCCGCGGACTTCTCAAGGCGATCGAGATCACCAACCGCCGTGGCAAGCATGCGTAGCATTGGGGCACGCCGGCCGATCTGTGATTGGCCTTTCCCAAGGGCCGCGATCTTGATACAGAATCGCATCTATCGGCGGGCACGCGCAGAGGCTCGCTGCTAGCACTGGTCTCGCTGGTTCGATCGCGGCGTAGCTCTGATGAAGCTCAACGGTCCCCTCATCACGCGCGTCGCCAGCTGGCCCTTTTCGCTATCGATCCGTTCGTGGATGAGCACGCTGCGGTACCGGGTGCTGTACGAGGACCCCTCGGTCGACCCGCTGTTGGCGCCCGGCGAGCCGCGCATCTACGTCTTCTGGCACGAGAACATCCTGCTGCCGCTGGTGAAGCGCGGCGGCTGTCACCTGACGATGCTGCTGAGCCAGCACCGCGACGCGGACATCCTCGCGCGGATCGCCGACCGTTTCTCCTTCGAGTGCGTGCGCGGCAGCACCTACCGCGGCGCTACCGGCGCATTGCGTCAGCTCGCCGCCCACAGCAAGGACCATCACCTCACCATCACCCCCGACGGCCCCCGTGGCCCTCGGCGTCGGCTGGCCCAGGGGCCGGTCTACCTGGCGTCGAAGCTGCGGATGCCAATCGTCTGCCTGGGGATCGGCTACGACCGCCCGTGGCGGCTGCGCAGCTGGGACCGCTTCGCCGTCCCCCGCCCGTTTAGCCGGGCGCGTGCCGTGGTCAGCGGAGCGATCCGGGTGCCTGCCGAATTGGACCGCGAAGGAATTGAGAGCTGGCGGGTGCAGATCGAACAACGGCTGAACAACGCTACCCACGACGCGGAGCAGTGGGCCGAATCCGGCGCGAACCGTCCTGGTGAGCGGCCGATCCGCACCGGCGCCGGCTACCGCCCTTCCCGCGGCTGCGCGGTCGACGAAGACCGGCAAGCGGCCTAGCGCGGCGCCAAGCTACCACCGAGCGGCGCGATCGGTTATCTCTAGGGGGACCCCGCCGCCGCACCATCTACCCTGAGGGACCCGCCATGGGCAGCTTGAACGAGGGCATCAAGACATTCAACTCCACGGTTCGCACCCTGATCGCCGCGGTGGTGGTTGGCGGCGCCGGGCTGGTCGGCTACCAAGCGTACGACGTCTACAACGAGCCGAACAAACGCCTCCAAGAGCAGGAGGCGAAGCTGCAGCAGGCGCTGGGCGACCTGCAGGCCACCCAGAGCAGGGTAGAGGAGCAGCAGCAGGAACTAGCCGAGAAGACGCTGAAGATTGATCAGCTCGAAACGGCCCGCTACTTGTTAAAGGTTGATCAGCGGATCGCCGAGCTGCGGGTGCTCTCGCAGACGCCCGGGCCCGAGGAGGGGGACCCGGTGGTCACGACCGTGGAGTTCGTCGAGACCGACCCCGAGGGAAAGCAGATTGGCAAGCCGCAGCGATTCGACGTCCCGGGCGAGCAGGTTTATTTGGAGTACTTGGTCGTCAAATTCGACGACGAGTACGTAGAGCAGGCGCACCTCGAGAAGGGCACGGCCATCTGCCTGTTCCGCCGGTTGTTCGGCAGCGCTCAGAAGCCCGAGGAAGGGTTCCCACTCGACTCACCCAACACGCGGCCGACCGCCTACGCCCGCGGCGAGCGGATGTCGGAGTTCGAGGAGCAGCTCTGGGCCGATTTCTGGGCCCTGGCGCACGACCCGGATCGGCTGGCCGAGCTGGGCATCCGAAACGCGCAGTCCAACTCACCAGCGATCGTGGCCCGTCCCGGCGCCCGCTACCTGCTGGAGCTGCGATCGACGGGAGACCTCACGCTGAAGTATGTTGCGGAGTAGACGAACGCGACCTCAGACGGTCGCCAGCGCCTTGGGCTGGTAGCAGACGGCGCCGCAGTGCCGCTGGGGCGTCCACTCGGGGCCCATCTCGTTCAGCGCCTCGCTCGACCCGACGAACAACCAGCCGCCGGGGTTCATCTGTTCCGCGATGCGGCGGAACAGGCTCTGGCGGTCGGCGTTCTTGAAGTAGATCGCCACGTTGCGGCAGAACACGATGTCGAACCTGCCGAGCGAAGTGAACGGCTGCAACAGGTTGCGGACCTCAAACCGGCACTTGGAGCGGAGCACCTCGTTTACGTGGTACTCTCGGTTCGACTGGCTGAAGTAGCCGCTCTGGTGGATCTGATCCAGTCCACGGCTGATCTCGAGTTGAGAGTACCGGGCCTCGCGGGCGCGGCGAACCGCGTCGGACGAGATGTCGGTGCCGACGATCTCCAGGTCCCAGTTGGCGATGCCCGGCACAATGTCCGCGAATGTCATCGCGATGCTGTAGGCCTCCTGCCCGGTGCTGCAGGCGGCGGACCAGACGCGGATCTTCCGCGGCGTGGCGGTGTTCGCCTTGGCGTCGATCAGCTCTGGCAGGATCTTGAAACGCAGCGCGTTGAACGGCGTTGCGTCGCGGAACCAGAGCGTCTCGTTGGTGGTGATCGCATTGACGACGTCGTCCGCCACGGGGTTGGACGCCCCGGCCCGCGCCTTGCGCGCCAGCTCGGCGTACGACTGGCACCCGTGCTTCTTGACCAGGTCCGCCAGCCGCCCCTCGATCAGGTAGTCCTTGCTGGAATCCAGGTAGATCCCGCAGAGGTCGTTGACCAGGCCGCAGATGGCGTCGATGCCCTCGGCGTCGAGTTTCATACCCGCGCCCCCCCTCTGGTGTACGCGCCGATGACGGTCGGCATCATGGGGAGCGGGGCCACCTCGTCCGACAGCCCGGCCTCGAAGACCGCCCGGGGCATGCCGTAGACGACGCAGGTCGCCTCGTCCTGGGTGATGATCGGGGCGCCCTTGGCCTTGAGCAGGCCGGCGCCCAGGGCGCCGTCGTCCCCCATGCCGGTCAGCACGACTCCCAGCGCGGCCGAGCCGTAGGCCTCGGCGACCGAGCGGAAGAGGTAGTCCACCGACGGCTTGCAGTTGCGTTCGGGCGCATCGTCGGTGATCTGGATGACGTGCTCCTTGTCGCGTTTCACAACACGCATCTGCTTGCCGCCCGGGGCGATGATGACGTCGCCACGCTGGACGACCTGCCCGTCTTTGCCCTCGCTGACGTTCAGGGCGCACCGCCGGTTGAGGTCCTCGGCCAGGCTGGCCGTGAACATCGGCGGCATGTGCTGCACCAGCAGGATTGGGCAGGGGAAGCTGGCCGGCAGCTTGGGGAGCAGGCTCACCAACGCCTGAGGGCCGCCGGTCGAGACGCCGATCGCGACCACCTTCGACGGCACGTCGATGCGGCGGCGGACGGGCATCGGGGCCGGGCCGGTTGGCGCCGCACGCAGCGGCGCGCGGGTCGGCACGGCGCTTGTCGGGCGAGCGGCGACGCCGCGGCAGGCCTCAATCTTGGGGATCAGGTCCCGGCGGAGTTGTTGCACGCTCATCTCGAGTGACTTGGTGGCGGGCTTCAGGATGAAATCGAACGCCCCCTCGCGGAGCGCCGCGTTGGTCGACTGGGCGCCCTGGGCGGTGAACGCGCTGACCATGATCGCCTTGGGGGCGTTCTGCTGTCCGGCCAGCCGTTTCAGCACGCCGTGGCCGTCGAGCTGGGGCATCTCGACGTCCAGCGTAACCACGTCGGGGCGGAGTTGGTTGATCCGTTCCAGCGCCATGACGCCGTTGTTCGCGGCGCCGACGACCTCAACGCCCTCGATGCCGGAGAGCACGTCGCGGACGATCTTGCGGTACAAGGCCGAGTCGTCCACGACCAGGACCTTGAGTGGCGGGCGGTTGCTCATCGTGGTGCTCGTGTTGTCGATCAAGCCGTTTCGGCGGTCGAATCAAGGGGCCGCCGCGCCCCGCGGGAAGGGGGCGAGGCGGCGTCGTTGGGATCAGGTCTTGAACTGGCTGACCAGCGACTGCAACTCGGTGGCGAGCTGCGCCACCGACCCGCCCGCTTGCCGGGTCTCAGAAGCCGCGTCGGAAGTCTGCTTGGCGCCTGTGTCAACGCCGACGATGCTGCGGGTGATCTCCTCGCTGGCCGCGGCCGATTCGCCAACCCCCTGCGAGACGGCGTCGGCGGCGGTAGCGGTGTCTGCCACGGTGGCGGCGATGTCCTTGGTAGTGATGCTCTGCTCCTCAACCGCGGAGGCGATGGTGCGGGCGACCTCGTTGACGCGGTTGATCACGCCGGTGATCTCGTGGATGGCGCCAACCGCTTCGACGCTTGAGGACTGGATTCCCTCGATACGGCCGCGGATCTCCTCGGTCGCCAGCGCGGTCTGCTTGGCGAGTTCTTTGACCTCGGTGGCGACCACGGCGAACCCCTTGCCGGCCTCTCCGGCGCGAGCGGCCTCGATCGTCGCGTTCAGGGCCAGCAGGTTGGTCTGCTCGGCGATGTCCTGGATCACCTCGATCACCTTGCCGATCTGGTCGGCGGCCTCGCCGAGCCCCCCGACCTTCTGGTTGCTGACCTCGGCCAGGCGGGCGGCCTCGTCGGCCACCTTGGCAGACTGCTCGGCGTTCTGGGCGATCTCGGTGATGGTCGAGGTCATCTGATCCGTCGACGCGGCGACCGAGCGGATGTTGGTTGACATGGTTTCGCTGGCGGCGGCGACCTGCTTCATGTTGGCCGCCATCTGCTCGGCAGCCGAAGCGACGGTGGCGCTCTGCATCGTGGTGCTCTCGGCGCCGGAGGCGAGCGAATCGCTCGTGACGCCAAGCTCCTCGGCGGCGCCGCTAAGCGTGAGGCTGTTGCCGGCGACCAGGGCGATGATCTTCTGGACCCGGCCGATGAACACGTCGAACCAGTGCCCCAGCTCTCCCAGCTCGTCGGAGCTCTTCAGATCGAGGCGTTTGGTGAGGTCGGCTTCCCCCTCGGCGATCACACGGGCGGCGTCGACCATCTTGTTGATCGGCGTGACCAGCAGCCGCACGAACAGGTACGCGACGCCCAGCACCACGACCGCGGACACGGCGAGGATCGCCAGGGAGGTAGCGAGCATCCGGGCGGTGGCCGCGGCGGCCGTCTGCTGCATCTCACGCGCCGCGGTGAACGCCTCGGACGTGTCGATCTTTGAAGACTGGGTCCAACGGACCCCCAGCACGTCGACGGGGCCGTACGCGATGAGCGTCTCCTCACCGCGGTAGTCGGTCACTACGGCGGCGCCGGTTTCGCCGGCGAGGGCGGCCTTCACGGCGTCGCTCTTGACGCTGCCGGCAGCGGGGGTGCGGAACGAGGCCGCCAGGCTGTGGGTATCCGGCTGCAGGTGCGAGTTGCTGCGCATCTTGAAGTCGGGGCCGACGAGGATCGCCTCGCCGGTCTCACCCATCCCGTCCCGCGAGGCCATCAGGTCGCAGATCCGGTCGACCGGCATCTGGAACATGGCCACGCCGAGCAGCTCGTCGCCGTCATAGACCGGCGCTCCGATGAAGCTGGCCGGCGCCTCGTAGCTGGGCGTGTACTGCTCGAAGTCGACGAACGCGTACTCGCCCTTGCTCAGGCTGCGCGCCTGGCGGAAGCACTCGCCGAAGTTGGTCTGGGCGTACGGGCCGTCGATCAGCGAGGTGGTGTAGTCCAGCTCCTTGAACACGGAGTACACGATGTCCCCGGTCTCGGCGTCGACGAGGAAGATGTCGTAGTAGCCAAACTTGTCGAGGTAGTCGCGGACCACCGGGTGCACCATCTTGTGGAGCTGCCCGTAGTCGGTGTCTGTGTCGGCGGCGTCCAGCAGGTGCTTGGAGCCCAGCGGGTTTTGGTTGGCCTTGATGTAGGCGTGCTGCAGGGCGAGTGAATCGTCGTCCAGCGCGGCGAGGAGTCTGCCGGCGTCTGGGTCGGCGCCGCTGTTCTGCGCGCGGTACTCGTCGCTGAAGTCGCCCTGGTAGTACGACGCCAGCTCGTCACGCAGCCGCGGCAGGTCCTCTTCGGTCAGGCCCGCCTGCTCGCGGTACGAGCCGAGCCGCGTGGGGAATTCGCGCATCGCGCCGACGATCATGCGGTTTTCGGCGAAGGTTAGGGCCTGGTCCCGGATCTGACGGAAGTAGGCTTCGACCTGACGGGTCTTCAAGGCCCGCTGGACCTCAACGACCGCGGTCGCCTTGGCGCGCATGTCGGCGACCGCGTGCGTCTGCACGGCGTGCATGGCGCTGGAAGCCGCCAGGTAGCTCGTCACAGCGGCGATCGACAGAGGCACGAGGCCGCACGCCAGGAAGCCGAGGGTCAGCTTAGTGCGAATCTTCATTGTCGGGTTAGCTCTGAAGGGGAGGATGGGGAAACGGGTCGCAGAGCGGGAGCGGGGCCTGTGGGGTGGCGGCCCTGCTAGTCGCGGTCAGCCAAGACCTGCTCGACGTCCAGCAGCACAACGATGTCGGTCTCCAGGGTGTGGACCCCCTGGAAGAACCGGCCGTCGATGCCGTCGACGTTGGCCGGCGCCGGGGAGATCTCGTCCGCCTTAAGGGTCAGGATGTCGGAGATGCGGTCGACCCACAGGCCGATCGCCTCGCCCTGGGACGCGACGATCAGGTTGCGGGCGTCGCGCGACTCCTCGGCCGGGGGCATGCCCAGCACGGTGCGGAGGTCGATCACGGTGGCGACCTCGCCACGCAGGTTTATCACTCCGCGGACGTGGGCCGGCGCGTTCGGCACCGCGGTGATGTTGACCTGGCGGTTGATCTCCTGGACCGCGGCGATGTCGACGCCGAACAGCATCTCGCCGAGGTAGAACGTGGCGAACTGCCGCTCGCCGACGCGGGCGGTGGTGTTTTCTAGGATGGCGGTGGTCACGGTCTAGGCCTCCACGAGCTGGGACTGATTCTTGTTGCGGTCGACGCCGTGGTCGACAAAGTTGCGTAGGGAGTTGAGCAGCTTCTCGCGGTCCATCTTGATCTGGTAGTCGTCGATGCCGACCTCGATGCCCCGCTGGATGTCCGACGTCCCGGCCAGCGAGGTCAGCGCGATGACCGGCAGGTCGCGGAACTGGGCCGAGTCGCGGATCTTCTGGCAGAGCTGGAAGCCGTCCATGTTGGGCATCTCGATGTCCGTCACCACGACGTCCGGCGCGTACTCGCCGCTGGCCAGCTTGTCCCACGCGACCTGTCCGTCCTCGCAGGCCTCGACCCGGTAGCCCTTGTCCTCGAACATCTTCTGCACCTGGGTGCGGAAGAACGTCGAGTCCTCTGCCAGCAGCACCAGCGGCGGCAGCGCGTCGTCGGCGTAGCCGGCGGGCTCGTCGCCCAGGAACCACTCGGGGTGAGAGAGCTGGGTGATCTCGTAGAAGTCGATCAGACGCACGGTCTTGTCGTTCCGCACGAGCGAGCCAACCACGCCCTGCTCGCTGAAGGTCGCGGTGTCGATGTTGGTCGTGACGTTGGTGATGTCGTGCAGGACCGGGGCGATCAGGCCGACCTCTCGCCCCCGCACCTCGAACACCACGACGTAAGCCCGGTCCATCGGCCCGGGCGGCGTCGCACGGATGCAGTTCTCCAGCCGCAGCAGCGGCAGCGTGGTGCTCTTGTACTGCAGCACCTCCTGCCCGGCGACCGTGTCGATCTGGTCGGTGCGGATCCGCTCGATGCGGGCGATCAGGGCCATCGGGGCGGCGAACTGCTCGCCCGGGCCGTTCTCGAACAGCATCACGGCCTGCTCGTCGGTCTCCTCGTTCGACTGCTCAGCGTGCTTGTCGGCGGCCGCCTGCAGCTCCTCGTCGGTGCGCAGGTCCTGGTGAGCGGCGATGCCGGCGATGTCCAGAATCAGCGCGACGTGCCCGTCGCCGAGGATCGTGGCGCCGGCCAGCGTGCGGCAGTTCTTATGGTGCCGGCCGAGCGGCTTGACCACGATCTCCTCCGAGTCGTGCAGCGCGTCGACCACCAGCCCGAAGCGGGTCTGCCCGGTGTCGACGACGATGATGTTGGTGGCGCCGGTCTTGTTGTGCTCGTCTTCCTCTGGTCCGCCGCAGTTGAGGGCCTCGTTCAGACGCACCAGCGGCAGCAGGCTGCCCCGCAGGCGGAGCACCTCGGCGTTCTTGACGCGGCCCAGCTTGGTTTCGCGTTCGCTCTCGCGGACGCGGACCAGCTCGGCGATGTTGACCTGGGGGATCGCGAAGCGGTCCCCGCCCGCCTGGATGATGAGCGAAGGGATGATGGCCAGCGTCAGCGGCAGGGTGACGATGATGCTGGTGCCTTTGCCGAGCACCGACTCGACGTCGACCGTGCCGCCCAGCTTGGCGATGTTCGTCCGCACGACGTCCATCCCGACGCCGCGGCCGCTGACGTCGGTTACCTCTTTGGCGGTGGAGAAGCCCGGTGCGAAGATCAGCCGGACCGCCTCGCGGTCTCCCATCTGGTCGGCCTTCTCCTGGGTGATGACCCCCTTGGAGACCGCCTTCTCTTTGAGCACGGCCGGGTTGATGCCGCCGCCATCGTCGTTGATCTCGATGCGGACCTTGCCGGCCTGGTAGCAGGCGCGGAGCTCGATCTTGCCGCTGGCCGGCTTGCCGTTCTTGACCCGCGCGTCCGGCGACTCCAGGCCGTGGTCGACCGAGTTGCGGATCAGGTGGGTGAGCGGGTCGCCGATCGCCTCGACAATCGTCTTGTCGACCTCGACCTCCTTGCCCTCGATCTCCAGCTCGCACTGCTTGCCGAGCTTGGCGCTGAGGTCGCGCACAACCCGCGGGAACCGGCTGAAGACCGAGCCGATCTGCTGCATGCGGGTCTGCATGATCGCCTCTTGCAGCTCGCTGGTCACCTGGTCGATGCGTGCGGAGGTGGCCTCGAGGCCCGACCGCTCCTCCGAGGCGACCGCCTGCATCAGCTGGTTGCGGCTGAGCACGAGCTCGCCCGCCAGGTTCATGAGGCTGTCGAGGACGGTCACCGACACGCGGATGTTGGCGTCCGCCGTCGGCGACGGCTTGCTGGATTCCTCTGCCATGGGCTTCGCCTGCGGGGGTTCGGGGGGGGCGGGAGATGCGGCGGGTTGAGGCGCCTCGGCGGCCTTGGCCGCGTTCTTCGCCGCCAGCTTGGCGGCGATGGCGGCTTCGATCTGCTCGTCGAGCGTCAGCTCCGTCGACGGGGCCGCCTCGTCGGCGACCGGTTCGGGTGGGGCGGCCGGGGCGGCGGCGGTCGGGGCCTCGGCGCCGACAGCGATCGCTTCGAGCGACTCGACGTGGTGGCTGATGTCGTAGGTCGACGAGTTGTGAACGTCGTCGATCATCGAGGTGAGCGTGTCCGCGGCCTTGAGCATGACGTCCACGATGGCCGACGTGGGCGCCAGCTCGCGATTGCGCATCATGTTCAGCAGGTTTTCGAGGCTGTGGGCCAGGTCGTTGACCGTGGTCAGCCCCAGGAAACCCGCCGCGCCCTTGATGGAGTGGATGGCGCGGAACACCTCGTTGATCAGGTCCACGTCGATGTTGGCGCCCTGCTCCTCGATGGCCAGGAACTGGTTCTCAACGTCGGCCAGGTGCTCTTTGGACTCGATGACGAAGTCGTTCAGCAGTTCGTTGTCTTCCACCGTCTTCTCCCGCGCGGGTCGCAGAGGTCAGCGCGTGGGATCACGAAATCCCTGCGCTAAAATGTGTTTGATGACAAAAAGTAGGTCATCAGATGCGCGCCGCGGCGGACCTGGAGATCCACAGCGCAGCACAGAAATGGCGGCCGGGGGGATGACCGCACACGGGACCGGACGCGCGCGCGTACTGGGACAGATGCGCCGGCTGGGCGGGTGGCCTACCCCCGTGGGGGGTGGCGTCGTGCCGGTTTTTCGAGCTCCGCCGCCAAATCTTCTGCGTAGCCTGGCGGGAAGGGATTTCCCGAACTCTCGTCCGGCTTCTCCCCACGCGGCGGTGACGCGGGCGATTCGGACGCCGGGTCGCCCGCTCCGGACCGCGCCGGCGGGGCGGGCTCCGGCGCGGCCTCGTCGGGCGGCAGCGGCTGAGAGAACTCGTTGACCCAGTAGTCGGCGTCGCCGATGTCTGCGGGCTTCTCCGGAGTGGATACAGGCGGCGCGGAGACCGGGTGGGCCGGGCGGCGGAGGAGCTCGCGGTTCCAGTCGGAGCTGTCCCGCCAGGCGGCTCCGCGGCTCCGCGCTGCCCTCTGCACGCGGCGGTCCCCGGACACCACAAGCAGTTCCTTGGGCGCCCGGTCCGCTTCGATCAGGGCCTCGAGCATGGCGTCGGCGTCCGCGTAGCGGCGCGCGAACAGCACGTGGACGCCCTCGTACGTGTACTGGTCGGGCAGCCCGGGCGGCGCGCCGGCGGCGTCGAACACAATCACCGCACGCTTCCGCTCGCGCTTTGTCAGCCGTGAGGCCAGGAATGACAGCAACGCCTCGCGTGCGCCCTGCAGCGTGCCTGCCAGGGCGTCGGCGCCGTGCACGTCGGTGGCGTGCAGCAGGTTGTAACCGTCGATCAGCAGCCGGACACGCGCGGGCGAGCGGGCCATGTGCTCGCTCCTGGGGGCTAGTCGTTGTAGACGTGCCGCTCGCGGTAGGTCTCAAAGAAGTGGCGGGCGATGGCGTGGTCGACGTCCATCACGTGCGCCAGCAGCGCCGCGCGGACCCACATGCCGTTGCGGGCCTGGCGGAAGTACATGGCGCGGGGGTCGTCGTCGACCTCGGGGGGGATCTCGCCGAAGTGCTGGTCGCGCGGGAACGGGTGCAGGATGGGGGTGTACAGCCGCATCCGTGCAACCAGTTCTGGGGTCAGCCGGTATTTGAGGGTGTCGATGGCGGCCATCGACTCGGCGTCCTCGGGGTCGTCGTGCTCCTTCTGCACCCGCGTCATGTAGAGCGCGTCGACCTGCTCGATCACCGGCTTGCCGTCCAGGTGGGCCTCGAACGAGTCGAGCTCGTACACCGGCACGCCACGGTCGGCGAGCCGCTGCTTCAGGTCCTCGCGGATGCGGAGCTTCGGGTGGTCCGGCGAAATGAACACCAGCCGCACGCCTTCGTAGGCGGCCAGCAGCATTGCCAGCGAGCGGACCGTGCGGCCGCGGCCGATGTCGCCGCAGAAGGCGTAAGTCTTGTTCTCGAGGCCCTTGGTCAGGTCGCCGTAGCCGGGCATCTGCCGCAGACGCTCCAGCTTGTCGCCGCCGGGCGAGTCACGCGGGTTCTCGAAGTTGAACGTCCGCTGCAGCGTGTAGATGTCCAACAGCGCCTGGGTGGGGTGCTCGTCGGCGCCGCTGCCGGCATTGATCAGGGGCACGCTGCGCTGACCACTCCGCTCCAGGTCGTTCATCAGGTACGCGCACGACTCGGCCAACTTGGCCACCGGCGACCGCATGATGATCAGGTCGAAGTAGCTGGAGAACATCCGGATTGAATCGAAGCGGGTCTCGCCCTTGGTCTCGGACGAGGTGCTCGGGTCGCGGACCTCGTTGCAGGTAATCCCCAGGATCTGGCAGGCCGCCATGAACGACAAGAACGTCCGCGTCGAGGGCTGGGTGAAGTACAGCATTGCGCGGCGGTGCGACAGCAGGTTCCGCAGAAAGTCCTGCCCGCCGCGGCTCTTGGAGAGCAGCCGGATCATGTCGGCGGTCTCGGCCAGCTCGGACAGCATGGCCGGGGTGAACTGGCCGGAGAACACCACGTGACGCAGCCGGTCGCCGCGTTGGAAGTCGGGCGCCTTCATCAGCACGGGCCGCTCCAACCGGGCGGCGTAGTGCTCCAGGTTCAACTCATCCTGAGTGGGCGCTTGGCCCCGGCTGGCGTTCTGATCGGCTGGCGTAGACAACTTCGGCTCCTTGCGTCGGCGTTGCTAGCGTTATCGCACAGCCCCGCCCGGCGGGCAATCCACCCCGGTAAATCGCCGCGCCCTACCCGCGCACGCCGCTACTCGGACACCCGCCAGCGGGCGTGGAACAGCCACATGATCAGCAGCAGCAACGCCGCGTTGTACAGCACCGTCCAGCCGACGTACCCGTAGAACACGCCCATGTCGCCGATGGCCTGCTGCACCGCCGCGTCCGACCGGTCGTTGGAGTGCTCGATGTCGAGCGGCAGCGCGAACACCGCGGCGAACGGGCTGACGCTGCTGACCGCGTGCACTACCCGGGCGCCGGCCGTGTCCTGGAAGAACGTGTCGGAAAAAAACCGCGCAGCCAGCGGCGCCACGAACATCGTCAAAATCAGCACGTAGGTGGTCATCAAACTGCTGGACGTCTTGCGGTAGATGGTCGAGCAGAAGAGCGCCGTGAACGCGGTGGTCAGGCACGCCAGCGCCGTAACCAGCAGGTAGCCCGCCATGGTCGGCAGGTTGTTCCAGTAGTCCAGCGGCATCAGGCACGCTAGTAGCACCGGCCACAGCAGGAACGAGGTCAACACTACCGACACCCGCAGCCCGCTCAGCAGCTTGCCCCACAGCATCTGCCAGGGGGTGATGAGCGTCGTGAGCAGCAGGTCGAGGGTCTGGCGTTCTCGCTCGTTGCAGACGCTGCCGGCCGAGAACACCGGTCCCACAAGCATGTTGAACAGCAGAACGTACGCGATGTACCACGGCGCCAGGTTCATGTACATGTACAGGCAGACCGCCATGATCGGCAGCGCCAGGCCCATCGAGATCTGGATCACCAGCCGGAGCATCAGCGTGCCCTGGGCGAAGATCTCGCTCCGCATCTCCTTGTCGTAGATCGGGTTGGCGCCGTCCTCGATAAAGGTGGTCCGCTTCGGCGGGGCGAACAGCTTGTCGGGAAACTCGTCGCGCTTGATGTACAGGCCCACCGCCTCGCGGGCCTCGCTCTCCAGGTCGACCACTTCCTTGCCGCCCGAGCCCAGGTCGGCCGGGTACAGCAGCCGCCGCGCGATGTCGGCCCACAGCACTGCGCCCACCGCGGCGCACGCGATCGGCACGACCGTCGAGACGAACGCCACCCGCGCCGGGCCGAGCTGCTCCAACGCGTTCCACACCAGCACTCCTACGATCGCCAGCGGCAGGATCATCAGGTACGACACCACCAGCGACGCGCTGGTGCGTTTGAAGTAGCTGCTGGCCCACAGGCTGATCATGCCGAACAACGCCACCATGGAGAACATGGCGATGTACGCCGCGAACACCTCCAGCGCCGACACGCCCCCCAGCGGCAGGCAGAGCATCACGATCGGCAGCGAGCAGAATATCAGGATGCCCAGGTAGGTGAGCGACGCGAACAGCTTGCCCAGCACGATGGCGCCCGGCTTGATCGGGCTGGCGAGCAGCATCTCGTAGCTGTCGCGTTCCTTCTCGCCAGTGATCGAGCCCGCGGCGAAGCTGGGCGCCATCAGCGACGCCAGCATGTACTGCCCGAAAAAGAACAGCTCGACCAGCCGCTTGGCCTCCTCCGGCTGGGCGAAGTCGAGCTTCTGCTCCTGCGGCCAAGCCAGCAGCACTACGCCGCCCAAGAGCGCGATGTACGCAAACAGCAGCACAAACGCCCGCGGCAGACGCAGGGTGCTCAGCAGTTCGTACTGCAGCACGGGGTTGTCACGCACGTACATAGGCGGCTGGTCGGTGGTAGGTTGCTAGCGGAGGTCGTTCGGCCCACGGCGCCAGCCGCGGAACCAACTACCCGATATTCTCCAGCACCCGCTCAACTTCTTCCCAGACCACATCGGTCGGGATCTCCTTGAACGGACGGTCAACAAACGTCCCGCACGACTCGCACGGGGTCTGTACTTCGCTCGGGGCGACAAATCTTTGGTGCTCGCGGTGCGGGCGGGTCCATTCTACCGGGCTGATCTGGAACAGCGATACCATCGGCAGGCCGGCCGTGGCGGCCAGGTGGTGGGGGCCGCCATCGTTGCCGACAAACAGGTCGCACCGCCGCATCACGCCCATTAGCTGCGGGAAGGTCGGCATCGGGTAGTCGACCACGGCCGGCGACTTCATCCGGTCGGTCACCTCGCGGGTCGCCTGCTCCTGCCCCGGCCCGTACACCATCAGCGGCGTGTAGCCCCGCTCCGACAGGCGGTCGGCGATCTGGGCGAACCGCTCGGGGGGCCAGATCTTGTCGGGGTCCTGGGAGATGACGTACATCGCGACCGTCCGCCCGGGGATGTGATCGGCCTTGAACTGGTCGGCGAAGGCCTCGTCCTCGCTGCTGATCGGGAACTCGAGGTCGACGTCGTCGTAGTCCACGCGGCCGTCGCCCAGCAGCCGCAGGTTGCGGCGGGCGTTGTACTCGTACGGCATCTGGTCGCGGGGCGTCGACTCCGTGTAGCAGAGCGGCCCCCGCGCCAGCCACTTGCGGTAGCCGATCCGCCGCTTGGCGCCGCTCGCCAGCGTCAGCCAGGCGGTCTTGGGGATGCCGTGCAGGTCGATCGCCAGGTCGTACCGACGCTCACGCATTGCCCTGACGACCGACCAGATCTCGCCGGCCGACGCCTTACGGCGGAGCAGGTGCCGCTGCGCGACGTGCGGGCTGTAGAGGAAGATGGCCCCATTCTGCGGCTGGCACAGCAGGTCCACCTCCGCCTCGGGGTAGATCCTCTTGAGCTGCCGCACCAGCGGCGTAGCGAGGAGCGAGTCGCCCAGCATCCGCAGGCGGACGACCAGGATGCGTTGGGGAGGAGAATTCACCACAGAGTCACGGAGGGATCGGAGTAGCAGGAGAATACGCTAGAGCACGCGGCGTGTGATCCCGTGTTTGAGCAGCTGAGTGTTGAAATTGATTATCAGCCCCACCGATTTGCCCGAGAGTCGCAGGTAGGTAAGCAACTGGGCCTCGTGAATGCCGGTCACTGCGTCCACGGACTTTAGCTCAAGGATCAGCCTGTCATCCACCAGCAGATCGATTCGATAGCCCGCATCGAGTCGCTGGCCCTTGTAGTCAATCGGCAGCGGCACCTGACGTGCGAAGGGGATTCCACGTTCGGCAAGTTCGCGACACAGGCACTCCTCGTACGCGGATTCGAGCAGGCCCGGTCCCAGATGCCGATGCACTTCAACTGCTGCCCCAATCACCTGCTCAGTTAGGTCAGAGTGCGGGTAGCCTGTGACCACGGGGAATCCTCCCGGGAGCTCTCTCGGTGTTCTCAGTGACTCAGTGGTGAACTTGTCGAGCTCAGTCCACGCTCTAGTAAGCGCGGGGCCGCACTTTGCCAAGAACCCGGCTAGGCAGGCCCTGCAGGCGGATGAAGCCTTCGGCGTCGGTCTGGTCGTAGCTACCGCCGCCCTCCATGCTCGCAACCTCCTCGTCGTACAGGCTGTTGGGGCTGGTGCGGCCGTGGATCAGGATGTTGCCCTTGTACAGGCCGAGCGTCACCTCGCCGGTTACCGGCTGCTGGGCCTCCTTGATGAACGCCAACAGCGCGTCCATCTTCGGGCAGTACCAGAAGCCGTAGTACACCATCTCGGCGACTTCCGGCGCCAGCCGGTCGCGGAGGTGCACCAGGTCGCGGTCCAGGGTGAGCTGTTCCAGCTGCAGGTGCGCGGCGTACAGGGCGGTCATGCCGGGCGCCTCGTACACGCCGCGGCTCTTCATGCCGACAAAGCGGTTCTCGACGATGTCGATCCGCCCCACGCCGTTGCGGCCGGCGATGTCGTTCATTTCCTGCACCATCGCGAGCGGCGACTTTGCCTGTCCGTTGATGCTGACCGGCACACCCGCTTCGAAGCCGACGGTCACCTCTTCAACCGAGTCCGGCGCGTCCTGCGGCGAGACGCCCATGCCGAAGTCTACGATCGCCACGCCGTTGACCGCGGTGTCCTCCAGCTTGCCCGCCTCGTAGCTGATGTGCAGGCAGTTCTCGTCGGAGCTGTACGGCTTGGCGATGGACGCCTTGACCGGGATCTTCTTGGCGTCGCAGAAGTCGATCATCTCCGTGCGGCCCGGGAACTTCTCGCGGAAAGAGGCCATCCGCCACGGTGCGATCATCTTGACGTCTGGCTCCAAAGCCTCGGCTGCCAGCTGGAAGCGGCACTGGTCGTTCCCCTTGCCCGTGGCGCCGTGCACGAACGCCTCGGCGCCCACCTCGCGGGCGACTTCCAGGCAGGCCTTGCTGATCAGCGGCCGCGCGATCGACGTGCCCAGCAGGTAGATCCCCTCGTACTTGGCCTGCCACTGCAGCACGGGGAAGGCGAAGTCGCGGCACAGCTCCTCCTGCACGTCCACCAACCGGGCGGAAGCCGCGCCGTTGTCGTGCGCCTTCTGCATGATCGCCTCGCGGTCCTCGCACGGCTGACCGACGTCGACGTACACGCAGTGCACCTCGTAGCCCTCGTCCTGGAGCCAACCGAGGATCACAGACGTATCGAGGCCGCCGGAGTAGGCGAGGACGCACTTGCGCATGGGTAACAATCCGTAGCGGGGGAGAATCGGGCATTTTACGCGGAACGGACATTGTGGTTGCCGCCGCCAGAACTGACAAGCGGCGCCGTCGACAGGCTCACCGAGAGGTGGGCTGCGGAAGCAGGGAGTGGAAGAATCACGCGGATGGCTAGCCGCTGATGATCTCGAGCTGAGCCTCGAGCACCGGGTCTTCCGCTTGGCCCCGCAGCAGCGTGACCGTCAGCTCGTTGCCCCCCTCCTGCAGCGGCGGCAGCTCGGCCGCAGACCCGTCCAACGACAGCGGCCCGCCGTTGAGCTGGGCGCCCACAAGGGTGTGCGCGGTGGACAGCCGCACCAGCACCCGCGTGCCCGGACCGAGCGAGGTGGGCTGATTGAAGCGGCGGCTCAGCCGCACCTGATCGACCCCCTCGCCAAACGCGTCGCGCCACCCGCACGGCAGCTTCGCCCGCAGCGGCGGGCCGCTGGCGGCGACCGCCTGCCACGGGCCACGGAGTCGGATGACGTGCGCAGCACCCCCCGGGGCGCCGGCGTCGGACTCCGGCGGGCTCACTTGGGCACGAACGTCTGCTTGACGTTCACTTCGCGGATCTGGCGGCTGTCCAGTTCGTACCCGCGGAGCGTGATCTGGATGCCCCGCAACGCGGCTTCGTAGGGCGGCGCGGTTTCGCGTTCGCCCGCGTCGTCGACGCCGTTAATCCCGTCGTTGTCGAAGCCATCACTCCCTTCGTCGACGCCGCCAACCGGGGTTCCTGCGTCCCCGTCGTCGTCCTTGCCGTTGTTCTCGTAGGAGGTAGACCAGGTGTCGTAGGTGCGATACGGCTGAAACGCGTAGCCGCTGGCGTTGGCTACAGGCCAACCCAGGCCACTCTTCACCTGAGTGAGGCCGGCATACGGCGAATCTCCCAGCAGCGGTGCGAGGCTCGGATCGGTGCTTGCCGGCAGCCCGCCTACGGCCGTGTTGCGTGCGGCGAAGGCGCCGTGAAGATCGTAGTAGCCAAGGTCAACATACGCGCCGCGGCTGACGATTGGCTGATAGGACGTGCCCGAGCCTGGGTTAGTGAGTCGCTCGCGGAGGATCAGGCCCCAGCCGGGGTCGCCCGGGGCCACGACTTCACCGGGGTACGTGACCGACCGGCCGGTATCGTTGACAGGCTGCTCGGCCAGCAGCGGCGCCCCGGGGTCGTACACCTTGATGTCGAACGCCAGCATGTTGCTCAGCACCACGTCCTCGCCGCGTCGGTCGCCCGACAGCGGGACCATGCCATTGGTGAACATCACCACTTGGCCGTCCTCGTTAACGATGGCGCGCGTCGTGGGGCGTTGCTGACTGTCTTCATCGATGAATACAAACGGCCGGTTGCCCATCCGCTGACCCCGCTGGTTGGCGTCGCCCAGCTCGTACGTATCTACCGTTCCGCGGCCGCGAGCCGCGGCCCGCCCGCTGATGTTCGTGTCGTCGAACGCGATCGGATTGTCGCTGTCTTGCACCTGACGCATTGCCGGGTCAGCCCCGTGGCGGATGTTGACGATGCCCGACACTCCCCGGCCATCGTCCACGGACCGGTAGGGGAATCGACTGCGGGCGCCGTTTCGCGGGTCGCCCGCGGCGACGTGCTGGTGGTCGAAGCGGTTCTCGCGTTTGGTCAAGTCGCCCAGGGTGTTGGCCTTGATCAGCCAGAACCCGGCGATCGGGTCCCATTCCAGACGCACGGACAGGTCGTACGCGTCCTGGAACGCCAGCAACGCCGAGATGGCTTCGTCGACTGCATCCTGGTTGACGTTCCGCAGCACCCGCACCACCCCCGGCCCGAGGTCCTGGTTGTTGACCTCTATGCCGTAGTCCAGCTGGGGGGCGATCAGCAGCACCCGGCGGTAGACGGTGCGGAAGCCGGGTTCACCGAAGTAGAAGGTCCGTGCATTGGACGGCTCGACCGGGTTCTCCACCGCGAACCAGACCACCTCAGCCAGGGGAGATTCGATCTCGGTTGATCCCCAGTTGGCGAATCCGGCGCCGTTGCTGGGCACGCTGGCCGGCACGCGGCCGACGAATGGTTTGTCGTCGTTGCGGACCGTCAGCATCAGCACGTCGTCCCAATCGCCCAGGCCGCCGCCGTCGGTAACGTACTGCGAATCCATAGCCACGTTGCTGCCCGGCAAACGGTTGAGCGTCGATCCCGGCAGCTGCGAGATCGCCAGATCGAGCTGAACTTGATTGGAGGCAGGGCCAACTGGATCTACAAAGCTGTCATTGTTGACGTCCTGCAGGTAGATGCTGGGATCAAAATCGCACTGCGGGCCCTCGACGATTTCGATGTAGCCGTGGTTTGACTCCGGCTTGACCCACGGGATGGCGGGGCAGGTGTGGTTCGCCAGGTCCGCCTGCAGGAGGTTGCGGGCGTAGCGGAGCTGCGAGGACATCTCGATGCTGGCGCGGCGCTTCGCGACGCTCTCCGAGACGTTGGCGAACACGCCGATCACCGCCGCCATCATCAGCAGCGTGAGCGACATCGCCACTAGCATCTCGACCAGGGTAAAGCCGCGGCGCCAGCACAGGCTGGGCGCGGGCACGAAGCTCCGATGCGGCTGATCGCCGCGGATAAGAAGATACACGTTGCGCTCCACTGTCCGGTGGGTGGCATGAGAGCCCCTGACGCCACTCCAGACTTTCATTGCAACGCGCCGTAAAGTCTGTGTCAAGCAAAGGTTGTGTCCGCCGCGGAGCCGGAGTCGTGGCGCCGCGCGGACCGGCGGAAGGCCCCTGACAGGTAAAGGTTGCCACCGCCGGCCTCTGTTCGCGCCTTTTTCGGCCCCTGCGCCCTTGGACCAGCCCTGCGAAGGGGAGAATAATAGGGGCTACGCCGGTTGTCCCCGCCCCGCACCGCCCCAGCAGCGAATCCTTGCCCCCACGCCCGCCCTCTCCGGCCCTAGCCCGCCCGGCCAAACGCCCCACGGCCGCAGGAGTTCTCGCCTGCGGGCTGGCGTGGTTGATGCTGGCCGCATCCGCGCCAGCGCAGCAGCCGGCCAAGCCCTCTCCGGAGGCCGCCCGCGCGTACGCCAGTGCGGCCGCGCTGCAGGACCGTGGGTTGCACGACCTGGCGGCGAAGGAGTGGCAGACGCTCCTCAAAGAATTCCCTGCCGACGCGTTGGCGCCGCGGGCCGAGTACAACCTGGGCGTCTGTCGGTTCCAGCAGGGCGAGTACGCTAAGGCCGTCCAGGCGTTCGAGCAGGCCGCCCGGCACGCCAAGGATGACGCGGTCGCCGAGGGCGCGTGGTCCAACCTCGGGCTGGCCCGCTTCAATCAGGCCGCGTCGCTTGCGAGCAAGCAGCAGGCCGCGGCCGCCTATGGTTCGGCGGTCGAGGCGTTCGACCAGCTGCTCGCCAAGTTCCCGAAGTCGACGCAGGCAGGCGGCGCGCAGTTCTACCGCGGCGAAGCGATGACCGCGCTCGGCCAGTTCGATCGTGCGGCAGACAGTTACCGAGCAGCGCTGGCGGACGATGCCGCAGCCCCGCTTCACGTTGCAGCCCGATTGGGCCTGGCTTCCGCCGAGCTAGAGCTGGGCCAGCCGGACCAGGCCGAGGCGACCCTCAACACCCTGATCGCAGCCGGCGCGGTCGGTCAGACCGGCGGCGAGGCCCACACCTTGCGGGGTGAGGCCCGCCTGGCGGCCGGCAAGCCCGCCGCCGCCGCTAACGATTTCGCCCAGGCGGCCGCCGTGGACGGTTACGCGGCGGCCGACCACGCGCAGGAGCGGCGCGGGTTCGCTCTGTATTCCGCCGGCGACCACGCCGCCGCCGCCCAGGCCTACCAGGAGCTGGCGCGCAAGTTTCCCCAATCGCCCCTCGCCCCCGGCGCAACGCTGGCCGCCGGCAAGTGTCTGCTGCTGGCCGGGCAGCGCGAGGATGCGGCTTTTTTGCTGGGCGCGTTGTGGCGTTCCGACCCCACCGCCGGCAATGCCGAATCGGCCCACTGGCTGGTCCAAGCGCTCGCCGCGGCCGGTAAGCCCGATCAGTTGGTTGAACCCGCCCGCCAGGCGCTAGCGACCAACCCCGCGGAGGAGTTCGCCGGGCCGCTCCGCTTCGCCCTCGCCGACGCCTTGACGGAATCGCCCACCGGCCGCGTCGAAGCGCTCAGGCTCTACCAGCAAATCGCCCAGCGAGACCGCGGCGAATCGGGCCAGCGCGCCGCCTACCTGGCCGCGCACACGGCGATCCAGCTCAAGCAGCACGAGCAGGCGCTCCGCCTGGCGGAGCAATTCCTGCAGCGGCACGCGGGCAGCGAGTGGGCGGCCGAGGCAAGGCTCGTCGCGGCCGAGGCGGCCGCCCAGCTCGGCCAGACGCCGGCCGCGATCAAGCACTACCAGCAGCTGCTCGCCGCCAAACCCGACGACGACCGCTCAGCCGACTGGACGCTGCGGTTGGCGTCGCTGCTGCGGGCTGACAGCCAGTGGGACCAGCTCGCTGAGATGCTCGCGGCTCGATTGCCGACGCTGCCGCCCGACCGCCGCTCGGACGCGCTGGTGCTGTTGTCGGAGGCCCGCCAGCAGATGGGCGACGCCTCGGCCAGCATCGCCGCGCTCGGCAGTCTAATCGAGCAGTCCACGGACGACGCCCGCGTTGCGCAGGCCCTCTACCAACGCGGCGAGTTGCTCACGGCCGCGGGTCAGCTTGACGCCGCGAACCGAGACTTCGCCGCGGTGGCGCAGAATCACGGGAGGCACGAGCTCGCCCCTTACGCTCTCTATAGCCTCGCCAACAACCAGATGCAGGCCGGCGGCAAGGCCGCCGGCATCGCGACCCTGCGGCGGTTGGTCACCGACTACCAGCAGGGCCCGGTTGCCGAGGCCCGGTTCACGCTCGCGGGGCTGCTGCACGAGCAGAACCAGGACGCCGAGGCGCTCAAGCTGCTCGATGCCGCCAAGGCGCCACCGGCCGATCTTAGCTACCTGCGGGCGCTCTGCCTGCTGGGCGCCGGCCGCACGGAGGACGCCCGCTCGGAGCTCACGGCACTCCTCAAGAACTACCCGCAACACGCGAACGCCGATCAGGCAGTGTTCGAGTTGGCCTGGATGCGCCGCGAGACGTCGCCGTCTGAGGCTGCCGCACAGTTTAAACGCCTGGCGGCGGACTACCCGCAAAGCCCGCTGGGCGCCGAGTCGCTCTTGCGGGCCGGAGAGCTGCTCTACGAAGCGGGCGAAGAACAGCAGGCGGTCGAGCCACTCAAGGCGCTCGTCGGACGCCGCGATGCGCAGCCTGCGCTCCGGGCGCAGGCGAACCACTTGCTCGGCTGGGTCCGTTTCGACAGCGGCGACTACGCTGCCGCCGCCCAGGCATTCGCGGCTCAGCTAAACGATGAGCCGGCGGGCGCGGTTGCCGCGACGGGAGCGGCGATGCTCGGCGAGTCGCACTTCGCCCAGCAGCAGCACCAACCTGCGATCGACGCCTACGCCCGGGCCATCGACCCGGCCCCATCGGACAACCAGCTCGCCGCGACCGCGTGGCTGCACGCGGGGCAGGCGGCAGCACAACTTGGTCGCTGGGAGGACTCGCTCGCCTGGCTCGACCGTGCCGGTCAGGCAGACCAGGCGGGGTCGCAGTCGGACCAGATCCGCTACGAGCGGGCGTGGGCGCTGGTGAACCTGAATCGGACCCAAGAAGCGCGGCCGCTGTTCGAATCGCTGATCCAGTCGAAGGACGGAGTGCTTTCTGCGCGGTCGCAGTTCATGCTGGGCGAGATGCAGTTCGCCAACAAGGAGCACCAGGCGGCGGTCCGCACGTTCTTCCGCGTCGCCTACGGCTACGGCGGCCGCGACGCGCCGGAGGAGTACCACCCGTGGCAGGCGGAGTCGCTTTTCGAGGCCGGACGCTGCCTCGAGGCTCTCGGACGGAAAGAGCCGGCTCAGAAGCTCTATGTGGAACTGTTGGAACGTTTCCCCGACTCCGCCAAGGCGCGGCACGCCCGCGCTAGGTTGCAGCAGGGGGTGACGCGTTAGATGATGGAGCGTTGGATTCAGCCAGGCGAACGAAGTGAGATAACCGTGATGCCCCTTGCCCGCCACCTGGCGATGACTCTGGCTCTGCTGACGCTCGCCGCCGGCCCGCTCGCCGCGCAGGCGCCGCCCGCCAACCCGGGCGAGTTCACCTTCCCACCGCTGGGGCCCCCGCCGGGGCAGGCGGGAGTTGACCCGGACGCGCTGGCCGAAGCGGCGCTCGAGCCGCCCCCGGCGCCCGCGCCGGTAGACGACATGGCCACGCCGGTGCTTGAGCTGTTCCTCAAGGGCGGCTGGCTGATGGCGCCCATCGTGCTGATGTCGGTAGTGGTGCTGGCGGTCGCGCTGGAGCGGATGCTTGGGTTGCGCCGCGGGCGGATCCGCCCGCGGAAGCTGGTCGCCACGCTCCGCCGCTTTGCCGACGACGGCGACCTCGACCCGCAGCGGGTCTACAACGCCTGCCGCCGCAGCCGCAGCGCACTGTCGCGGGTGGTGATCGCGGCGCTGTCCAAGGTGGGCCGCCCCCACGCCGAGGTCGAAGCCGCCGCCGCCGACGCGCTGCAGAACGAGGCCGACCGCATGTACGGCAACGTCCGCACGCTCAACCTGGCCGCCGCGGTCACCCCGCTGATGGGACTGCTGGGCACGGTGTGGGGCATGATCGAGTCGTTCTTCGTCACCGCCAACGCCGCGGAGGGGACCGACAAGGCGACCGCCTTGGCCGAGGGCATCTACGTCGCGCTGATGACCACGTTCGCCGGACTGGCGGTGGCGATCCCCGCCGCGGTGCTGGCGCACTACTTCGAGGGGCGCATCCTCCGCTCGCTCCGCCGCGTCGAGAGCCTAATGACCGTGCTCCTGCCGCGCATCGAAGCGCTGGAGGGCCGCGGGCGGATCGACCTGCGGCAGCTCGAGATGAACTTCCAGAACAACCGGTCGGGCTACCGCGAGCCCGCCCCGGCGGTCCCGCCCGAACCGCCTGCCGGCCCGCCCCACCACCTGCAGCGCTCCGCCGAAGCGGGCGGGAGGGTGTAGCCGCCGATGGCAGTCAAAATCAACAAGGGGGCCTCGGCCGGCGCGCTGAGCATGACCCCGCTGATCGACGTGGTGTTCCTGCTGTTGATCTTCTTTCTGGTGGCCAGCCGGTTCGAGCAGGAGGAGCGGCAGATGGACGTCACGCTCCCGCAGGCCGCCGAGGCCGCGCCGACCGTCCTGCCCGGGCAGGAGGTGTTTGTGACCGTCACGCCGGCCGGGCAGTACTTCATTCAGGGGCAAGAACTGACCGCCGCGATGCTGCGGACGCGGCTCAAGGCGATGTACCAGGCGAACCCGGGCAAGCAGACCGTGGTGATCCGGGCTGACGCGCAGTCCAGCTCCGGCGCGCTGGTCACCGTGCTCGACGCCTGCAACCAGGCAAACATCGGCAACTACCGCATCGCGACCGAGTGAGTGAGGCAGCCATCGGCAACCTCCCATCGGTGTTGCGTCAGCAAGGACCCGCGTCCCGCGAGCTAACAGCCACAAGCTAACCGCCAACTGCCCGCCCGTTGTCCCTCGACCCCGCCATCCACCGACCAGCCTTCGACGAGCGGGCGGCCACCGTCAACGCGGCGCTTGCGCTGTGGACCGGCGCGGCGGCCGGCGGGATCGTCGCCCTCGGCGGGTTCGACGACCCCGACCCGTGGGCAAACGGCTACTACCGGCTGGCCACGCTGGGGCTGACCTCGGTGCTGCTGGCGGCGGCCTTCCTCGCCGCACCGGGGCCCTCGGCAAAGCGGCTGCAGCTGGGCGTGGTGGCCAGCCTGCTGGCGCACACGGCGCTGATTGCGGGGCTGGCGTTCGGCGCGCTGCGGATGCCGCAGCTGTTGGTCGAGGCCGACGCGCCGCCGTTCGAGCAGCCGGAGCAGGAGCAGCCCCCAGAGATGGTCATCATCGACCGCGAGCAGCTCAACGAGGTCCCCGACTTCGAGCGCCCGGTCGCGACCAGCGCCCCCCAGAGCCAGGCAGAGATCCGCGAACTCGAGCGGCAGGCGCCCAAGGTGGCGGAGACCATGCTGCAGCCGACCGATGCGCCCCGCGCCGCACCGCCGGCGCCGGACGCGGCGCGGTTCGAGCGTCCGCAGTCGACGCTCGCCCAGGCGGCCATCGAGTCTGGGCGGCGGAGCCGCAACGTCGCGTCGGCGGCCAGCATCGCCCCGCAGGCGGCTGAGTTTGACGTCGGATCATTGATCACGCCGGCGCCGGCCGACGAGCCGGAACCGAGCGCCCGCCCCACCCCGCAGCTGGCGCGATCGGCCGCGCCACTCTTGGCGCCCTCCTCGCCGGTGGTGACTCCCCGCGCTCCGTCGCGGCCGCTGCCGCCGCTGCAGGGCCCGCTCAACTCGGCGGCGCGGCCGACGCCACGGCAGGCCGCCGCGCCCACGCTCAGCGCGGCGCCGGTGACGCCCCGCTCGCGGCCCCGCACGCTGGCGCAGCTCGGCCCCTCGGCGATGGACCCGATCACGCCGCTCCCCTCCCAGACGAATGAAACCACGACCGACCAGCCGTCCGCACCGCGGATGGCCACGCTCGCCCCGGCGGTAGAGCGGCCACAGCGAGAGCGGCCCGCCATGGCCAGCCTGGCCCCCGCCCTGCCCCGCGTCGCGCCGGACCTGCCCGACATGGCGCCGCTAAGCCCAGCGCCGGCCGCGCCCGAGCGGCTCGCGATGCGGTCCGACGGCCCGCTGCCGCAGATCTCCGGCGCGCGGGTGCTGGCGGACGTGCGTTCCCGCCCCCGCGGCGGCGCCGCGCCGCTGGCCGCCCTCGGCGCCGCGGGCCGCGCACTAGAAGCCCCGGCCGCCGCCGCCACTCCCGGCGCCGGCCAGCCGGGAGTGGCGGCGGAGCTGGACGCCCGCCCCGACCGCGGCGGGCTGGGCGTGAAGCCGGCCGACACCGCCGGTTTGTCCAAGGCGGACCCCAACCGCGACGCCACTGCCAACCTCTCGCCCGGCCGGTTCCGCAACCAGGCGGCGGGCGGAGCGCCGGCGGTCTCGGGCGAGGGCCGCGCGCCGACCGCGGCATTCAGCAGCCGCGGCAAGCGGGTCGAGATGATGGAGTCCGGCAGCGAGGGCTCCCCCTCGCCGCGCACCGAGGCAGCCATCGAACTCGGCCTGAAGTTCCTGGCCGGCGTGCAGCGCCCCGACGGGTCTTGGGCGTTTGACTCGCTGGCGGGCGCCGAGGTCCGCGCGGCGGAGGTGCCGCAGATCCGGGCCGACGCGGCCGCCACCGGGCTGGCGCTGCTGTCGTTTTTCGGGGCGGGGTACGACCACATCGACGGCAAGCATCAGTCGACCGTCAAGAACGGCGTCGACGCGCTGATCGCGATGCAAGACGACTCGGGGGTGATCTTCCCCGAGTCCGGCAGCAGCGACGCCTACCAGGTAGCTCGGTTCTACAGCCACGGCATCGCCACCATCGCCCTCTGCGAGGCGTACGGCATGACCGGCGACCCGCGGCTGCAGCGGCCGGCGCAGCGGGCGATCGACTACATCGTGTCGACGCAGGTCGAGCGGCTCGGCGGCTGGCGGTACACGCCCGGGTTCAACTCGGACCTGTCGGTGACCGGGTGGATGCTGATGGCGCTACGGAGCGGCGATCTGGCCGGGCTGGAGGTACCCACCCGCACCTACGCCGGCGTGCGCCGGTTTCTCGAGGCGTGCCGCGAGCAGGCGGGCGACCAGGCCCGCTTCTGCTACAACCCCAACGCCCCGGCCAACGATGCCCGCACCAGCCACGGCCGCAACCCCGGCACGGTGATGACCTCCGTCGGCCTGCTGATGCAGCTCTACCTGGGTGAGGGGCGTGAGAGCCGCCGGATGCAGCGGGGCGCCGACCACCTGCTGGCCAACCTGCCGACCGTGGGCGAGTCGATGACCCCCGCCCGCACTAGCACGCTGGGCAACCCGCTGCGGGACACGTACTACTGGTACTACGGCACGCAGGTGATGTTCCACGTGGGCGGGCGCCACTGGGATGCGTGGAATGACTCCCTGCACCCGCTGTTGGTCGACAGCCAGACCCGCGGCGGCGAGCTGGCCGGTAGCTGGAACCCGATCGCCCCGGTCCCCGACAAGTGGCGGCACCTGGGCGGCCGGCTGTATGTCACGACGCTCAACCTGCTGAGTCTGGAGGTGTTCTACCGGCACCTTCCGCTGTATGAGATGACCGGTCGCTAGCGCCGCGCCCAGGTAGCAGTGACTTGTGCCGCACGCTGGTTGAGTCACCTAGACCCAGTTCAAGAGGATCACAGGAGGTGTTTATGGCCGCCGAAGCCGCCGAGCCGGCCGTGCTGCCCGCGGAAGAAACGGAGAAAGCAGCCGAGTGCCGCAAAAAGCCGAAGAAGCAGCCGCCCTACGCGGTCATCCTGCACAACGACGACATCAACGGCTTTCTGTTTGTGGTTGAATCGATCATCAAGGTGTTCGGCTACGAACCAGAGAAGGCGCTCAAGATCACGATGACGGCCCATGATTCTGGCAAGAGCTGTGTGTGGTCCGGCATGCGTGAGCACGCCGAGCTCAAGGCCGACCAGCTCCGCTCGTGCGGCGCCGACCCAGAGCAGGCCCACAAGAACGCCCTGCCGCTGAAAGTGACTACCGAGCCCTTGCCCGGGTGACCCAACTGCTAGTGCCAATCCGAGACCGACCCCCGCTCCGCGATACACCTTCATCCATGAGAATCACGATGCCGCGTCAGTTGTTGATCGCCTTGGTTGTGCTAGCCACCGCACCATGCTGTCAGGGGCAGGAGGCGCGTCCCGAGCTGAAGCAGCGGGGCTTGTCGGGCAACCCGGTGTTCGCCGGCTGGTACGCCGACCCGGAGGCGATCATCTTCGGCGACCGCTACTGGATCTTCCCGACCTATTCGGACAGGTACCACAAGCAGACGTTCTTCGACGCGTTCAGCTCCACGGACCTGGTGAACTGGACCAAGCACCCGCGCGTGCTCGACGCGGACAACGTCGACTGGGCCAGCTACGCGGTGTGGGCGCCATCGATCATCGCGGCCAACGACAAGTACTACCTGCTGTTTGGCGCCAACGACATCCAGAACGACGAGGCCCTAGGCGGAATCGGCGTGGCGGTGGCGGACAAGCCGGAGGGCCCCTACAAGGACGCCATCGGCCGCCCGCTGATCGACCGGTTCCACAACGGCGCGCAGCCGATCGACCAGTTCGTGTTCCGCGACGACGACGGCCAGCTCTACCTGTACTACGGCGGCTGGCGGCACTGCAACGTGGCCCGACTGGCGCCGGACCTGCTGTCGCTCCAACAGTTCCCCAATGGCGAGACCTTCAAGGAGATCACGCCGGAGAACTACGTCGAGGGCCCGTTCGTGTTCAAACGCGGCGGGCGGTACTACATGATGTGGTCCGAAGGGGGCTGGACCGGCCCGGACTACAGCGTCGCGTACGCGATTGGCGACTCGCCGACCGGCCCGTTTAAGCGGGTCGCGAAGATCCTGAAGCAGGACCCCAAGGTGGCCACCGGCGCCGGGCACCACTCGGTAGTGCACCCGCCGGGCTCGGATGACTGGTACATCGTCTACCACCGCCGGCCGCTGGGAGAGACCGACGGCAACCACCGCGTGGTCTGTATCGACCGCATGGAATTCAACGACGACGGCACCATCCGCCCGGTGAAAATCACCTTCGAAGGGGTCGAGCGGCGGCCGCTGGAGTAGCTCCGCCGGGGTGTCGCGGGTCCGGTGGGTCCGTTAACCTAAACGGTTTGCCTCCCCCCTCCCCTCGATGCCCACCGAGCACGCAGCATGATCCACGTTGTCGCGACCATCACCCTGAAGCCGGGCGTCCGGGCGGGATTCCTCGAGGCGTTCGCGCGGCTGACGCCGCTGGTGCGGGCCGAGGAAGGCTGCATCGAGTACGGCGCGACCGTCGACGAGCCGACCGGCATGGATGTGCAGCAACTGGCCGGCGAGGACGCCGTGGTGGTGGTCGAGAAGTGGGCGAGCACCGCGGCGCTCGAGGCTCACCTGGCCGCCCCGCACATGGACGCCTACCGCCAAGAGACGGCCGACATGACCACCGGCGTGACGCTGCTGGTGCTGAAGCCGGCCTGAGCGGCCCGCCTGCTTCGACCGCCGCGCCAGTAGTACAATGGGGCGCGCCCGGCGGGGGACGGAACCCGCCGCGGCGACCCTGCGCCGATTCTCGCCAACCCCCGTTTCACCGATGCTAGACGCCGTACGCAACGAGATCGCCGCCATCGCCGACATGGTTGTCGTGAAGGTGGGCACCCGCACGCTGACCGGGCCCGACGGGGCGCTCGACCTGGGGCAGATCAAGTCGATCGCCGACCAGATCGCCCGCCTGCGGGCCGACGGGCGCAAGGTGGTGCTGGTGAGCAGCGGCGCGGTGGGCGCCGGCATCGGCCGGCTGGGCCTGACCGAGCGGCCGACCGACCTGGCCCAGCTGCAGGCGGCCGCCGCGGTCGGCCAGAGCTGCCTGATTGAGTGCTACAACCAGGCGCTCGAGCCGCACGGGCTGCACGCCGCGCAGGTGCTGCTAACCGCCGACGACATGCACGACCGGCGCCGGTACCTGAACGCCCGGAACACGCTGCGGGCGCTGTTCGACTACGGCGCAGTGCCGATCGTCAACGAGAACGACACCGTGCGGGTCGAAGAGCTGCGCCGCTCGATGGGCGACAACGACCGCCTGGCGGCGCTGGTCACCAACCTGATCCGGGCGCCGCTGATGGTGCTGCTGACCGACGTGGAAGGCCTGTACGACGGCGACCCCAGCGTCGAGGGCTCGAAGGTGATCCCAATCGTGCGCGAGCTGGACAAGACCGTCATGGGGTTGGCCGGGGAGTCGAATCACGCAGGCGTGCGGCTGTCCACCGGCGGAATGTCCAGCAAATTAAAGGCGGTGAAGATCTCGACCGAGGCGGGCGAGAACGTGGTGATCGCCAACGGCCGCCGGCCGAACGTGCTGCCAGACATCCTGGCGGGCGAGTCGATCGGAACGCTGTTTATCGCTAACGGCGCGTCCGTGCGGGACCGCAAGCGGTGGATCGGCTGGAGCGTGCACCCCGAGGGGAAGCTGCGGCTGGACGCGGGCGCCGAGCACGCCATTGCGGAGGAGGGCGGCAGCCTGCTGGCGGTCGGGATCACGGCCGTCGAGGGCGAGTTCGACAAGGGCGACGTTGTCAGCCTGGTGGGCCCCAACGGCGAGGAGTTCGCCCGCGGCCAGACGAACTACAGCTCGAAGGACGTCCGGCAGGTGGCCGGCGAGCCGACCGAGCGGTTCAGCGAGATCCTCGGCAAGTGGTCGTACTACGAGGTGGTCCACCGAGACAACCTGACGCTGCTGCGGGCGTAGGGTAATGCGGGCCGCAGCGGTTGCGCGGGCGGCGGGCGCCAATTGACTTGGCCCCGCAGCACGGGTGATTAGGCTGGGGAATGAGGTTCTCTTCCTTCCCCGCGTGAGTCCCCGCCATGACCGCCCTGCCCCGCTTGGCCGCCCTGACGGCTGTTGTTTGCGTCGCGACGATTGGCGTCGACGCCGCCCGCGCCCAGACCGCCTATGACGTGCAGCGGCAAGTCGAAATCGCGGAGCTGCGGCTGCACCTGTACCAGAACGTTGAGCACCCGGCGGAGGTGCGTCGGCTGCGGACCGAGCTGACCATGGCCGACGCCGAGGCGGAGTCGCTCAAACGGCTGCTGCGGGAGTACGAGCCGTTCAACCGGTTCTCGACGGGCAATCCGCTGACGCTGACCGTGGAGTCCACCCGGCTGGCGTTGCTGCGGGCCGAGCTGCGGCGCGACAACACCAAGGCCGATCTACAGGCCATGCAGCGGCACCACGCTCAGCGGCTGCGGCTGCTGCAGCTCGAACTCCAGCAGGCGCAGGCGGGGCTGTAACCCCGGCGGCCGCGCCCGTAGAATGGACGCACAGCGCCGCCCGAGGGGAAGTCGGGCGGGATGACAGCGGGCCCACTCTCTGACGCGCCAGCCAGACCACTGGCGTTGATCACCAAGCTATGAGCGAACTGCGCCACGAGTGCGGCGTCGCGGCGGTGTACCACCTGCCCGGCCCGCAAAGCCCCCTCTGCCCCTCCCAGGGGCCGTCGCAGGCGTCGCGGCTGATCCCGCGGATGCTGCTGGACATCCAGAACCGCGGGCAGCTGTCCGCGGGGATGGCGTCGTTCAACCCGGACCGCAAGCACCTGATCGAGCGATACCGCGAGCTCGGCAGCGTGAGCGAGGTATTCCGCCTGAGCCACAAGGAGAAGACCGACTCCCTGATGGCCCGCTTCGCCGGCCCGGCGGCGATCGGCCACGTGCGGTACGCCACCTGCGGCAAGGACGACGTCAGCTACGCCCAGCCGTTTGAGCGGCGTCACCTGCAGAAACGCAAGTGGTTTAGCTTCGCCTTCAACGGGCAGCTGGCCAACTACGCGGAGCTGCGTGACCAGCTGCTGGCCGAAGACGACCACCACATCACCCGCGCCACCGACACCGAGATCATCATGCACGAGCTCGCCAAGGAATTGGCGGGCGAGCACCGGCAGCCGCTGCTGGAGGTGATGCGTGGGGCCGCCAAGCGTTTCGACGGCGCCTACACGCTGGCCATGATCAACGCCCTGGGCGAGATGCTGGTCGCCCGCGACCCGCTGGGCATCAAGCCGATGAGCTACGCGGTGCAGGACTCGCTGTTCGCCGCGGCCAGCGAGAGCGTGGCCCTGCTGAACCTGGGCTTTGCACAAGAGAACATCCACTGCCTGGAGCCCGGGCACGCGATCGTGATCTCCGACGGCAAGCTCGAGATCCAGCCCTTCGTGGACAACCCAAGCCGCGCGCACTGCTTCTTCGAGTGGATCTACTTCGCCAACGTGGCGAGCACGATGGACGGCCGCAGCGTGTACCTGTCTCGCAAGGCCTTGGGCGAGGAGCTGGCGCAGCTCGAGGACCTACCCATCGACAACGACACGGTCGTCGTGCCGGTGCCGGACACCAGCAAGGCGGCGGCCGACGCCATGGCGTTCAAGCTCGGCGTGCCGAGCGTCGAGGGGCTGATGCGGAACCGGTACTCCGGCCGCACGTTCATCGAGGGCGGCGACGCCCGCTACGCCAAGGCCGCCAGCAAGTACACGCCACTGCGCGAGGTGCTAGAGGGAAAGCGGGTGCTGCTGGTCGAGGACTCGATCGTCCGGTCGACCACCATGCGGGTGCTGATCGACCGGCTGCGGACCGTGGGCCGCGTGCGGGAGATCCACGTGCGGGTCGCCTGCCCGCCGATTGTGGCGCCCTGCTTCTACGGCATCGACATGTCGACCATCGGCGAGCTGTTCGCGCCGCACTTCTTGAACAAGTCCGCCACGGATGGGGAGGCGTTCCGCGCGATGGCCGAGGAGCTGGGCGCCGACTCGCTGCGGTACCTGCCGCTGGAGTCCATCGCCCGCGCGGTCGGCCGCCCCGCCGGCGAGCTTTGCCAGGCCTGCATCAGCGGCCAGTACCCGACCAGCTGCGGCCAGCAGCTGTACGAGATCGCGGTCGAGAATGCGGGCGGGTTCGGCGATCCCACAGCGGAGCAGTCGTCGTCGCGCACGTACGAGGCGGTCAAACCAGACGTGTGATCAGCCCAGACGCGTGATCAGCGTCAGGAACGCGCGGACGGCTACTCCGTCAGGTCGAACTGAGACATGTCGCCGATCCGCACGCGGGCGCGGACCTGGCGGCCGCCGCGGAAGACGAGCACGTCCATCTCCTGGCCGATCTCGGTCAGCTTCACCATGCTGATCAGGTGGTCGTCGTCCTCGATGCGGACGCCGTTGTACTCGATCAGGATGTCGTCGGGACGCAGCTCCGCGACGGCGGCGGGCGAGTTCGGTTCGACGCTCTTGATACGCGTGCCCACCAGGCGAGACAGCCCGGCGGCGCGGGCGCGGCGTTCGTCGAACAACGCGTCCAGCTTGACGCCCAGGTAGCCCCGGCGGACCTGACCGGTGCGGGTGAGCTGCTCGCCGATCCGCATCGCGATGTTGACCGGGATCGAGAACCCGATGCCCTCGTTCCCGCCGGAGTTGCTGGCGATCGCCGTGTTGAGGCCGATCACCTCGCCCCGCATGTTGATCAGCGGACCGCCGCTGTTGCCGGGGTTGATGGCGGCGTCGGTCTGCAAAAAGTTCTGATACTTCACCTCGCCCTCGCCGAGCTCCAGGTTGTACCTGCCCTTGGCGCTGATGATGCCGCGGGTGACGCTCTGGCTGAGGCCGAACGGACTGCCGACCGCCAGCACCGGATCGCCGATCTCCATCACGTTGGAGTCGCCGATGCGGGCGGGCGCCAGGTCCGACGCGTCGACCTTCATCACCGCGACGTCGGTGTGCGGGTCGCTCCAGATCTCGGTCGGGCTGATCCGCCGCCCGTCGAACAGCTGCACGCGGATGTGGGGCTCGGAAGAGTTCTTGATGACGTGCCGGTTGGTGAGCACGTACTTCTCCCCACCGGGGGAGAACTGCACCACCACGCCTGAGCCGGCCTCCTGCACGTCGCTGCGGACGCGCAGCTCGCGGATTGGCCGGGCCTCGATATGGACGACCGACGGGGTCACCAGCCTTACCACGCGCTTCACCAGCCCGAGCAGACGGTCCATCGCCGCGACGTCCTCGGCCAGGGCCTCGTACTGGCGGTCACGCTCGGCCTCGGTCAGCGCCGGCTGCCCGGGGGCCAGCTGGGCCGCGGCGGGCCGCGCCATACCCGCGGCCAGGCACGACGCGATCAGCGTGGTGAGCACGAGTCGTCCGTGGGCTGGTGCGAGGGGCATGGGGCTGAAGGGTTGGCTCTCTTGGGCAGTGGTAGCGATACGAAAAAGGCCGCCGGGAGTCGGAGACCCGCGGCGGCCGTGTGTGTGGGCGGATCCGTTCCCGGGGAGTATACCCCGTGGTACGGGCCTGAAGACCGCCTACTGGACCTCAAAATCCGAGATCGTCGCGTCGGCGTCGGAATAGCCGGTATCGACGACCCGGCCCCAATCTTCGACCCGGCGGTCTTCCAGGGTGCCGTCTTCGGAAGCCCGCTGGCACTCGATGCACATGGTCGCGTACGGCAGGGCGTTCAGACGCGCCATCGGGATATTGGCGGCGCAGACCTCGCACTTGCCGTACGAACCCTCGCGGATGCGCGTCAGGGCGTGCTCGATGTGCTTGAGCTCTCGGCTCTCTGCCTCCGCGAGCTGGGAGTTGATTTCGTCCTGCGCGGCGTCCAGAGCGAAGTCGACGACGTCGCCGCCGATCTGCTCGCGGAGCTGCTGCAGCATGCTGAGGTCGCCCGCCAGGGCTTTGCGGAGCGCGTCCCGGCGCGTCGTGAGAAGATCGCGCATCTTCAGGATGGAGTCTTTGCGTGCCATTGCCGTTCACCTTGCTTGGTTTGACGCCACGGCCCCGAATCCTGTGCACCGCCTGGGCGGGCCTCGGGGGGGCGGCGCCTGCCGCCTCGTGTTCCCAGGGGAGCGCCTTGGCCCTCCTCGGCCGCCGTCGCTCGCCCCGCTTCTCTGCTGTAAATCTGGTTGACGCACGGGCCGGTCGCCCCTGGCAACAACCAAACTATAGTACGCAGTTTTCCGAAAATGGGTCGTCGGTTGTTCAGTAAACCGAGTTGACGGGCTGAGTTCCCTCGCCCGGGGCCGATTTCCGCGGGTTTTTCCTGCCCCGCAGTCAACGGCGCAGCGTCAATCGCCTGCGATCCCTTGGGTGGTCGGGCTGGACATTCGTTTGATAGCGGGGAACCGCCGGCCGCCAGGCAAACGGTTATCTAATCGGATCCTCCGGAACATCCGGTTGAGTGAAATCGCCGGAGGACGCGAGTCCGGCCCCAGGGGCCCGGGCCGTTTTGACCGCTCGCTCGTTGGAAGCTACATCCCAGTGAGATTATGTCGGTACGGGCGGTTGGTTTGCGGCGGAGTCGTGATGGCTCGCCAACGGCTGTCGGTCCGTGGAAACCCTCGAAGATGACGCCCTCAATGTCTACCGAAACGCAGGCCGCGGTCCTTGCCACGGCGGCTCCGCTGGGAGCCCTTCAACTGTCCGCCTCCGATTGGGAGCAGGGGTTCCTGCTGCCCGAGGGGCCGACCTCCATCGGCGCCGGGCCCAAGTGCGACCTGCGCCTTGATGCGCCCGGGCTGAAGCCGCTGCACTGCGTCGTGGTTCTCGCCGATGGGGCGGCTACTGTGCGGCGGTGGTCGCCGGGCACCAAGCTGAACGGGAGCACCTTCACCGAGGCGCCCCTGCACGCTGGCGACTGCCTGTCGATCGGTCCAGTCGACTTGCACCTGCTGCCGGTCGAGTCGTCAGGCGCCGGCTACGAAGTTGAAACATCGGCTGGTGCGGACCTGTTTGCCGACGGTCCGAACGTTGGTGATGACGACCTCAACCTCAGCGAACACAACGAGTCCACGGCCGACGACTCTGACAACGCCACGCTTGTCGCTGACCAGCTGGCAACCGAGGAGTCGGGCCTCCAGGCCGCTGAACCTGCGGGCCTTCTTGAGCACCTCGCCTTTGAGGACGCGGACGAAGTCGGGGAAGAGGCGGCGTATGCAGAAGAGCTGGCCGCTCCAACGTACGACTCCGAGAAGGCGACTCAGGATGAGCCTTCGCTCGCGGAGCACCCATTGGATTCGGGCGCCGAGGAATCGGTCACGGACGAGCCTTCTGCCACTGACGAACAGCATGACCTGCAGCCGGAGAAGTCCGACGACTCCGAGGCTGAGGGAACAAAGGACACAGCGATAACGCCGCCCGGCGCCTCGGTCTCGCCGGTCCCCCCCCACCTGCTGAAGCCATGGGAGGACGCGAATCGCGAGTCGGCAGCAGCTGCCGAGGAGGCAGAGGAAACCGATGAAGCGGCCTGCCCAGCGGAGGACGAAGCCACCGATGCGGAGGTTTCCACAGACACCCACCACCTCGTCACCGTGCCCGAGGGCGTCGAGCCTGAGCCCACCGGCGAAGGCGCCGATGAGGCCGCCGAGTCAAACGACGACTGCCCTGCCGGTACAGAAGACCCCGATCGCTTCGAGTTCTACACCGATGTGAACTGGAAGTCGGTCGAGGCGGTCGCCGCGCAGGCGTCCGGCCACGCCGGACTTGAAGCGGGCGACGGCATCCCGACGCCCCACCCGATTGATCTAGCTTCGATGCTCCGGGGGCAGGAGAGGCTGACGGCTGTCCGCTCGCGTGCCAAGCGTCTCGTTGAATCCCTGCGCGCCGAGCGGCAGCGTGCGGCGGAGACGACCGACCAGCTCTCCCACTACATCGAGCGCTGCGAAGAGCTGTCGGCCTGTGTCGACGAACTCCGCGCCACGCTCGCGGATCGAGACGCCCAGTACGCTAGCCTGGAAGCCGAGAAAGCAGCACTCGATGGCGAGCTCGACGGGCTCCGTCAGAAAGTTGAGAGCCAGGACGCCGTCAACCAGGAGTTACGCGACCAACTCGCGGAGCAGGCCGAGAAGATCGCCTCGCTTTCCGCCGCGATCGAGAGCTGGGAGGCCGAGCGGGAATCGCTGGCCGGCGAGCTGTCGGCGGCCCAAGAGCAGCTACGGCAGCGTGCCGAAGAGGCGGCGGTGCAGGCCGACGAAGCCGAACTGCCTGAGCCTTCGGACGATGCTGCTGAGGCCGGCGTGCCCAGCGAAGCCGCCGCGTCGGATGCCAGCATTGAGCCGTCAGACGCCGATTGGTCGGTTTCCTCCGAAGCGACCGAGCCCCCGACAGTGTCCGAGGTCCGCGAGACCGAGGACACCCCCGAACCTACCCCAACCGAGGCGAACTCGGACGAGTGGCTGGCGGCGCTGCCGGGCGCCTCCACCGAGTCGACCGAACCCACCGCTGAGACTCCGGCGGAAGACGAGGAAGCCGCCTTCCTCGGCGGCAAGACGACGCCCATCCGGTCTGGTGGCGAGGAGTTCGGCGCGAAGTTCGCCACGCACGAGCCCGTGGCAACCGAAGAAGAGGAGTCGCAAGGCGGCGCTGACGAAGTCGAGCCGGTCGATTGGCGCCTCTCGGGCGGCGATGCCGACAGCGTTTCGGACGCAGGCGCCGAGCAAAGCGAAGAAGAGTCGCCGCTTTCGGGCATGTGGGACGTCGCTGCCAAGGCGGACGAGCCGGCAACGACGGCGACCCCTGCGATCGACCCCGCCGGTATGTGGGATATCGAGCGGACGACCACCGAGGAGCCTCAGGAACAGGAACCAGCTGCGGAGGAGTCGGATAGCGGTGTCGCGGAGGAGGGAAGCGGCATGCTGCCTCTAGCCCAGTCGCCGCCCGAAGAATCCGTTTCCGAGTCGGAGGAACAGCTACATGCGCCTTCCTGGGAGGTCCCCGTACCCCCGCAGTCTGACGCGACGGACAACGATCCTGCCCTCAATTCCGCGGCGACCGTTGCGGAGCAAGTCTCAGACGACGGCGAGCAAGTTTGCCAGGAGGAGGGCGACCCTGCCGGTCCGCGATCGGCATCGCCCATCCCCGACTGGTTGATGGACGACTCCGATGACGAGGAGGAGCCCGAAGGTCACGGCCCCGCCGCCGAGGCCGATGAAACGCCGACCGCGGCGTTCGAGGCGCCCAAGTCTTTCGTCGAGCAGTACGCCCACCTGCTGCCGGCCGAGGACGGGCCGGATGCAGAGCAGCAATCGATGCCCGAGCCGGCGCCGGCTGTTCCCGCGCCAGAGCCCGCTGCGGAGAGCGCCGACCCCGACGAAGAAGACATCGACGCCTACATGTCGAGGCTGATGGAACGCATGCGGGGCGGCATCAACACGGCTCCGGAAGCGACGGAGAAGCCCGCGGCCTCACGCGAGCAGCAGCAAGCCGTCGAGCCCACGCCGACGCCCGAAGCGCCGGCGCCGGCCAAGCAGCCCATCATGAGCCTGGACGAGATCAAGCGGTCGGTGCAGCCAGAGCAGTCGACCGACATGGCTTCGCTGAGGCGGCTCGCCAACGACTCCGCCCGCCAGGCGATCGGCGTGGCGGCGTCGAAGCACAGCCGCGAGCAGTCGATCGCCAACCTCGTTATCGCTTCCATCGCGATGGCTAGTGGCGGCTACCTGATTGCGTCGGCGCCAGCGGTGTTCAGCACCCAGTTGGTCGGCGGGGCGTTTGCCTTGCTGCTGGCCGGCGTGTGGGTGTTCCGCTCGCTCGCCCACCTGCTGCAATCCGTCAGGACCGGCGGCAGCGACGGCGCGCTGCAAGAACGCCTGAACGCCGAGAAGCTCCCCATCAACAAGTAGACCGGTGCGGCGACCTACCGGACCTCGCTCCCCCACAACTGCCCGGGAGTGCGGTTGTAGGGAATCCGCTTCTGCTTGGCGAGCAGCGCGGCCGCCGGCCGTACGCCTACCGGGGTGAACGTGCCGCCGTGGGCGCGGGCGATGAGCGTCAGGCCCTCGGCGGCGTCGGCGTTGCGGACCGTCATGCCAAGCGTGTGCACGGTGAACTGCCAGTGGTCGGTTTGCTCGGTCAGGTACTCCAGCTTCCCCGACTTCTTCCGCTCGGCGCCCTTGCCGGTGAACAGGTACCCCCCGTCGGACAGCAGGTACACCACGTGCGGGCGCAGCGCGGCGGCCTGGTCCATGGCGTCGGTCAGGCAGTCGCCTTTGCACATCTGCACGGACGCCAGCCACTGCTCTAATCGCCCTTTGTTCGCTCGCGTGGCCGCGATCAGCTCGTTGGCCGGCTGCGGGAAGAACATCGGGTAGACCTGATCGCTGTAGAACAGGACATGGAACTCCTGCTTCGGCTTCATGCCGCCGATGGAGTTGAGCAGCTCGAAGAAGGTGGTCTCCATCCGCCCGCCGGTCATGCTGCCCGAGTTGTCGACTACGAACACGAACCGGTTCCCCTGCGCCCGGGCGCCGAAGAACTGTGCGGACCCCGCGCCGCTCTCGCTGCCGTCGCCGGTTTCGCCCCCTGCCCCACTAATGCCTGCGGCCTGCATCAGACCGCTGGCGTCGGACGGGAGCGTCTCGATTGCGGTGACTTGGGTCACCGCGTAGTCCGACACGTCGGCGAACAACGCCGCGTCTATCGTGGCTAGCGCCGGCTCGTCGAGCGGCAGCGTGGCCAGCGGGTCTAGTTCGAGATCGAGCGGGGGCTCGTCCGACTCCTCGGCTTCGAGCGAGATCTCTACGAAATCGTCGAAGTCTTCACCGTCGGTCGCGTTGGCGAGCAGAAACCTAGTTTGATCCAAGGGGAGCCCAAACGTTACGCAGCCGAGCAGCACCACCAGCGCCAAGTGCGCAGCGAGGCTAACCGTCCAGGCGGGCTTGAGTCTCCGTTTCTTCGATCTCTTGCGTGATGTGCTCTTGGTCCGTGGGCCCTGACTCAGGGCGCCAAACTCGGGGCTGACCTGAGCATCCGCTGGATTATCAACGGGCGGTACGGCCGTCGGCGTGAATGGCTCATCGGGGTTGCTTTGCCTCGAGTCGATTCCCGCCGAGACCGGTCGCGTTGGTTGGATTCCCTCGCCGCGGAGCAGGTCTCGGTCCTCGGCCAGCCGTTCTTCCTCACGTTCCAGTTGCTCGGTAAGCCGCGCCGCCGCCTCGTCCTCGCCGCGGGCTTCCAGCCTGGCGAGTTCGGCGCGGAGTCGGTGGGTCTCGATCTCGAGCTGGGCGAGCCGCCGTCGGGCGTCTCGCAGCAGCGTCGCGCGGTCCGGCGGCGAGTCGGCGTGGATGGGTTCGGCCATGGCGGCGGCCGCCTTCGCAGGACTGTGCGGACAGGCCTGCGCAGCGGCGTGAGTAGCGAGCAAGAGGAGAGGCAACGCCTGGAACGAGTTGCCAGTCTAATTGCGGCCGACCGTTGGCTCAAACAAACCACTGGGTTTTGCCATATTTGTCGCGGTTTGACCCACTCGAGACGACGCGACGGCTCCCAGGACTCCGGCTCACGTTCCTTTACCGCCTGGGTAGCAGTGTTCTCGGCCTCCGCTACCGTTTGCGTTTCGGGCTCATATCGCGCCCATCCTTGCAGCTGCGACAGAACCTGACGAAACGGGTTCCGCTGACCGGTCTAGCCCGCGGTCAGGCGCCTGAGCCTTCCGGAACTCGTCAGCGCTCGACGTGACCCGACGCCGAGGCGCAAGGTGAGCACCTTAGGCGTCTACAGAGAGCCCATCGCGCGCCGCGATGGTGTTAGCCAGTTCCAACTCCTCGGCCGTGTTGACCTCGATCACCGGGCGCGTGACCTCGGTGACGCGGATCGACCGCCCGTGCTCAAGCGCCCGAAGCTGCTCGAGGCTCTCGCGCAGCTCCAGCGGAGTCTGGGGTAGTTGGCAGAACTCTTGCAGGAACGGCTCTCGGAACGCGTACAGCCCAAGGTGGTGCAGCGACTCGCCCGAGTCGAACGTCGACCCGTGCGGGATAACCGACCGTGAGAAATAGATCGCGTTCTGCTGCGCGTCACGGATCACCTTGACCGCGCTGGGGCCCTCGAACTGCGCCTGATCGCCGAACCGGGTGGCCACGGTCGTCATGTCGGGCGAGTCGCCGGCCAGGTAGGGGGCGACCAACGCCCGCAGCATCTCCGGGTCGACGAACGGCTGGTCGCCTTGGACGTTGGCCACGATCTCCGCGTCGGGGAACTGGCGGGCGGCGTCGGCCACTCGGTCGGTGCCGGTTTGGCAGTCGGCGGAGGTCATAACCGCTTGCCCGCCGAGGCGGTCGACCACCGCGGCGATCTCGTCGTGGTCGGTGGCGACTACGACCCGGTCGAAGACGCCGCTCGACTCGGTGCGGCGTAGCACCCACTCCACCATTGGGCGTCCGGCAATCAAGGCGAGGGGCTTGGCCGGGAGGCGGCTCGACGCGTGGCGGGCGGGGATAACGGCGAGCGTGCTGGGCATGGCGCTACGGCTTCCGGCCGAGGGAACAACCATTGGCCGCGGCGACCGCCGCGGCAACAAAAAAGGGACGCTCCAGAGAGCGTCCCTTAGTCGCTGTGCTAAGCGACCCCGACGGGGATCGAACCCGCAACCTCCGGATCGACAGTCCGGTGCTCTAACCAATTGAGCTACAGGGCCTTGCTGCCGGTGGGCGAGGCCCTCCTCAAGCAAGAACGGTAGTTTAGCTAGCCGCCCCGCTAAGCGTCAACCGCTGTTGGGGACGCCGCTAACAATCCCCCGCGGGGCGCCCGGCGCGACCGGTGCGGCCCCGACAAACCCGACCACCAGAGCTGCGGACGTCCCCCTTTCGCCCCGCGGGAACGCGCCGCAAGTTGACTTTTGTGACTCGGTTTTTCTACCATCAGACCTGGGCGAGAAACCTCGCTCCAGATTCTGGCTCTGGCCGCGAGCGGCCGCGGGCAAACCATCCCGGCCACCCTCGTCGCTCGCCTTGCAAGAAGGAGTTCTGCCATGCCTCTCTTTGAGATCGAGACCGACAACCACATCATTATCAGCTGGGCCAACGACGCCGATGAGGCGAGTGGTGTGGTGGCTGACGCCTACCCCCAAGAGAGCGTCAAGCGGCTGACGAAGCGGCCCCGCGACACGTGGGTGATCTCCAAGAGCGCACTCGGCATTCAGAACTCCGTCGACCCGTGCAACACCGCGCGCGACTGCCTGTCCAAGGCCGAGGGCGACAAGGTCCACGCCATCCGCCTGTACATGCACGAGACGGGCGTCGACCTAGAACAGGCCCGCAAGGTCATCGAGTCGAACATGGTGATGGGCTGGTAGCCCTCGCACCGGTCCGTCTCAAGGCAGCGGCGGCTCGTTTGGCTGATCTCCGCCAGCGGATGTGGTCACCTTCGCGCGGGTTGCATCGCCTGACGGCCGTTCACATCGTAAGTGCTGGACCTTCCCCGCTGCCGTCGATGTGACCCGCAGGGTGGGTTCGAAGACAGCTAAGCCCTAGCCCCGGCTCTAACGCCAACCGCGCGGCTTAGGGAAGAGCCGCTACACCTGTGCGCCGATTCTGAGCCGAGGCGCCGTGCCTGTTGTCGCTGCCGTATGGCTCACGGATTCCGGTGACCAGCACTACTTCTTTGTAGAAACCGGCCACCCCGCGCGGTCCAATACGGGGTGAGAAGGGGCTGGTCCGAGCGGGTAGGCGCCTGGCTGATCTCATCAACGCCCATGAGGCGTTGATCACGCCTTGGGCCCAGCAAAAGGGGCCCTGGGGGATTCGACCACTTTTGTCCCTATTAACGCGCGAGCGTGGACAAAAGTCGGCCGGCGGGCGCCGTGAGGATTCGTCCAGACGCTGCTATGCAAGCGTGAAACGAGCCTGGGGGCTTCCGGTGGGGCCCGACTTTTGTCCCTAAGAATCGATAGCGCCAAAAGGGACAAAACTCGCGCGGCGGTGGCCTAGGCCGCCAACCGCCCGTGGCGCCCTAGTAACGGTACGCCTCGGTGCTCGGGTAGGACGGCGCCGCTGGCGAGCCCTGCGGCTGGGCGGCAGGGGCCGCCTGCGTCTGGGGTGGCTGAGTCGCCGTTGGGGCGGTCCTCAGCGCGACGCTAACCTGCGAGTCGTAGCTCGAGGTGCCGCCCGGTCGGTACCCGCCGGGGACGCTGTTGATCGGCGCCGACTGGGCGGCCGTCTGGCTGACGTGCGGCGTGCTCGGTGCGGCGGGCGTGGACGTGATGGGCTGTGCGGCCGGCGTCGATGGCTGCAGGCCGGCGAGCGGCGACGAGACGGCCCCGTAGCGATCCCCCGCGGAAACCACTCCGCTGGCGGCAGGCGTGGTCGGCAGCGGCGAGCTCGGCGTTGACGGCGTCGTGGCAGCGGCCGCGACGGGCGGCATGTCGGCCAGCGGCAGCGAGTTGCCCCCGCCGTAACGGTTGTCGGCGTAGCGGTCGGCGGGCGCGGCGGGCGTTGTCGGTGCCGGCGGCGTGTAGCCGTTGGGATCGTACGGGCCAGCGGCCGGCGAAGCCGCCGCAGCGGGCGCCGACGCGGCGGCGTAGCTGTTGGTGCTCGGGTAGGCCGGAGTCGACGGCGCGGTTGTCGCCGGTGGGGCGCTCGCGACCCCGGTGGTGGGGTACGCGGAGGACGGCGGAGTGGTGGTCGGCGCCGTGGCCGCCGGCTGGAAGGCCGGCGCGTCCGACGTGGCCGAGGCGGAGCTCGCGAGGGCGGCGCCCCCGCCGGGATTGCTCGCTTGGGCCGTGGGCAGTTCCGGGGCGGTCCGCGCAGCGATCGAGGTTTCCTGGTCCCCGCTGGACCACGGGTTCAACGACGCCCAGCGAGAAGAGCTGCGGCAACCGGTGGTCATCGCAGTCAGAAGGATCAGCAACGCGGCGTACCGCTGGGTTTTCGCTGGGAAGGCTCGCATGGCGTCCGTGCCTGGGAGTTGGTTGTCTTCGACGTCGCAGGGTCCGGGTCGACCGAAGTCCTACAACCGCATTTTTATCTGTTCGGCTCACGCCGGGCCGGTGGTCCAGCCGGATCGGCACGCTTTGCAAAATGCATGCGGCGCCGGCACGGCGGATCAGCCAACCGCGGCGGAGTATAGGAGGCGGGCCGGTCGAGTCAACGCCGATTTGCCCGCGAATCCTGATCCGCTGCGCAGCACCATAAAGAAAGGCCCCGCGGGAAGCCCGCGGGGCCTGTGAGATTGCGTCAGTTTTCGCGGCGCCGCCGCGGGTGCTATCAGCCCTTGGCGGCGGCGTAGCGGTCCGCCACGGCCGACCAGTCCACCACGTTGAAGAACGCACTGATGTAGTCGGGCCGCCGGTTCTGGTAGTGGAGGTAGTACGCGTGCTCCCAGACGTCCAGGCCCAGGATCGGCGTGCGGCCTTCCATGTAGGGGTTGTCCTGGTTGGGGGTGCTTTCGACGACCAGCTTGCCGCCGTCAACGCTCAGCCAGGCCCAGCCGCTGCCAAACCGGGTGGCCGCGGCGTTGGAGAAGGCCTCCTTGAACTTCTCGAAGCCGCCCAGCTCGGCGTCAATCGCGGCGGCCAGATCGCCGCTGGGGGCGCCGCCGCCGGAGCCGCTCATCACGGTCCAGAACAGCGAGTGGTTGGCGTGGCCGCCGCCGTTGTTGCGGACCGCGCCGCGGATGTTCTCGGGGACCGACGCGATGTTGCGGCACAGATCTTCGATCGACTGCTCCGCCACGCCCGAGCCCTCGAGCGCGTCGTTCACCTTGGTGACATACGCGTTGTGGTGCTTTGTGTGGTGGATTTCCATGGTCCGCGCGTCGATGTGCGGCTCCAGGGCGTCGTAAGCGTAGGGGAGTTTCGGGAGGGAATAGGCCATGAGGGTGCTCCTGTATTCTCGTTGCGGCGGGTTGCCTTGCGTCAACTTGGGCTGCAACAACCGCGCCAAAATCTGCTTGGCGTTGAATGCCGCAGGTTAACGCGCTGCAGGTTGGCTGGCAATCCGCCAGGGAGCGGCCTCAGGGGCCCGCCCGGCCGCATCGGCGGCGCGGGCGGGCGGCGCGGTTAGCGTCTTTGCCGCTCTCGGATCTTCTCGACCGCCTTGGTCAGCTCGTCGTCCAGGCCGGCCTCGACCGCGATCTTGGTCGCCAGGTTGGCGATCCGCTCCACATTTTCCTGCGACAGATCACCGACGACGTTGGCCATCACCAACTCGCCCCCGTCCTGGGCCAGAACGAACACGCCGCGGACCGCCTCGCCCTCACGCTGCAGGTACACGTGCGCCAGCTTGTTTCCGTCCCGGGCGCGGAGGGTCGTCTCCCAGCCCTGGTCGGACAGCTGCGCGGCCACCAGTTGCGGCACGTCGGCCGCCGCGTCGCCTAGCGCGCGGGCGTCCTTCCAGACGTTGAGGTGGACGCTGTCGACCACCTCGCCGAGCACCTCCGTCAGTTCGCGCGTCGCGCCTACCTGCTGGGCGATGTAGCGGACCGCTTCGGCGTTTTCGGCGGCCGCGTTCTCCTCCAGGCCGCTGAGGAAGCCGGATAGCGCCGCCTCGCCCAACCCGAGGGCCTGCTGGATGAGCCCCTCGCTGAGGTTGAGCTCGACCGTCGGCCCCGGCAGGCTGGCGAAGTCGAGCCGCGCCTGGCCGGGCGTCGGTGACCCGCTCCGGTCTTGCGCCGAAGCGGCGGGCGCGAACGCCGTCGCCGCCGCGAGTCCCACGAGCACCCCAAGCCGCCGCACGCCGCTCGGCGCTTGCATTGCACAACCCATTGTCGATTCTCCCTGCGAATAGAGTGAAACCTGTCTGTGGCGGCCGGGCCGCCTGGAAGGTAATTCGCATCCGGCGCCGGCAGATTGGGCCGAGGCGGGAGATTGCAGAAAAAAAGCCGGGCTGCCCCGGCTCAGCGTTTATCAGTTCGACGCCGTAATGGTCACTCGGCGGAGTCGAGCAGCTCGAGCAGCCGGTTCAGCTCCCGACGCTGTTCGTCGATCTGCCTGAGCTGCGTGGCGATCTGCTGAACCGCCTCACGCGTGGCGTCAGAGCCGCGGCTGGCGGCGTGCGTGCCGTCGGTGCGGCGGGGCGCCGGCTCGAAACCGGCGAACGCCTCGTCCAGGGCGGCGCCCCCTTCGACGGCGTGGCGCGCGTGCTGCAACGCCCGGCCGCGGGGCCCGGTGGGGAGTTTCATCTCGTGGAGTTCGCGTTGCATGGCTGTGGTTCTACTTGGCGGGGGTGGGCGCGGCGTCCGCCTCGCGGGCCATTAGGTACGAGCGGAGGCTGCCGAGCAGCTTGCGGGCGCGTTCGGTCGCGTAGCCGCGGCGGCGGTCCCGCTCGTGCCGGGGCCGGATCGTCACCGCGGCGGTGGTCTGGGCGTAGGTGCCCTTGGCCATGCCGGCGGCGTTTTCGCGTTCGACGAACTCCTCGGCCAGCTTCAGGTCGAGGACGAAGCCCACCGGGCGGTCGTTGGCGCGACGCAGCGCGCCGGCGTCGGAGCACTCGATCCGGATCTCGTGCTCGGCGGTCTTGAGGATCTTGGCGTCGTGGTCGGCGATGAAGCCCTTGAGCTTCTCGACGGCGACCTCGATCGGGACGTTGGTGATGAGGGTCGTCTCGACGAGGGACTTGCCCCACGAACCGAATCCCCACCAGCTCTTCTTGGGTTCTTCTTCTTCCATCCCAGCCCCCAGCTGAACGACCTGGTTGCGCCCTTGGTCCTTGGCCTGCAGCAGCGCCCGGTCGGAGCGTCTGAGCAGCGTTTCTGGGGTGTCGCCCGCCTGCAGCTCGGACACGCCGAAGCTGGCGGTGATGGACTTGCCCCCGAGTTCCGTTTGGATTGTGTCGGCGAGGGTCCGCCGCATCTGCTCCGCCCGCATCGCCGCGTTGGCGTTGTTGCAGTCGGCACAGAGCACGGCGAATTCTTCCCCACCGTAGCGTGCGACCAGGTCGCCGGTGCGGCACATCGATTTGAGCAGCGACGCGAAGGTGATAATCGCCTCGTCGCCGGCCTGGTGGCCGTAGGTGTCGTTGATCGACTTGAAGTGGTCGATGTCCGCCATGATAAGGCTGCACGGCAGGCCGGTCTCCTGGTGCGCGTCGACGAACATCGCGAGCGCCCGGTCGAACTCGGCCCGGTTGGCCACCTGGGTCATCGGGTCCTTGGTCATCTCGACGTGCAGCGCCTGGCACCGCTGCTCGAGCGAAGCCTCGCTCGAGGCGTCGTGCAGCAGCACGGTGGCGCCCAGCACGCCTTGGCTTGGCGAGCAGACGGGGATCGAGTGCAGGTCCACCTCGACGTGCTTCCCCTTGCGGCCGATGACGCTCAGCCGCTGCACGTTGGGCGCGCCGGAGCTGATCGCCTCGGTGATGGGGCACTCGGCGTCCTCGAGCATGCGCCCGTCGGGGGCGCTCATCACCAGCAGCGACGGCGCCAGCGTCTGACCCACGGCGGCCGAACTGGCCACGCCGGTCAGCCGCTCCGCCCCGGTGTTCCACAGGATGATCTGGCGGTGCGGGTTCACAAACACGACGCCGTCGTGCATGTGGTCGATGAGCTCCTTCTCGAACATCGCGACTTCGTTGGCCGGCGACTCCGCCTCGGCCCGCGGCGCGTGCCGGGTGAACTCCCACGGGAGCTCGCCGCTGCCGGTCGACAGCTGCGAGAGCCAGCGTTTCGACACCTCTGCCGACCGCTCGGCGTGGTTCTTGCCGAGCTGGTCCACGAAGCTGCGGACCAGGCCGGGGTCGAACTGCGAGCCGGCGCACTCGAACAGCTCGGCCACCGCCCGCTCCTGCGACTTGGCGGGCCGGTAGACGTGGTCGGTGGTCATCGAGTCGTACGCGTCGACGATCGACAAAATCCGCGCGAGCGCCGGGATGTTCTCTCCCGCCATGCCCTCCGGGCCCCGGCTGCCGTCGAACCAGGCGTTCGAGGCGAGCACCACCTCAATCAGCTTCTCCGGGGCGCCGGCGCGGCTGAGGATCACCTGCGCGTGCCGCGGGCTGCGGCTCAACGCGGTGACGTCCTCCGGCTGCAGGCGGCCCTGCTTCATCAGCACCGAGTCGGGCACGCCGAGTTTACCGATATCGTGCAGCAGCGCGGCCAGCTCGAGCTGGGTGCGGAGCTCGTCGGGCATCTCCAACGCGGCCGCCCAGCGGCTGCAGCCGAGCGCGACACGCAGGCAGTGCGACGCGGTGGGGGGGTGCTTGCAGCGCAGCCCCGTGAAGAGCGAGCTCGCCACGCCTAGCCGGGCGGCGGCCAGCCGGTCCTCGAACTCGGTTGTCTTGGGGTCCGCATCGGCCGACGCGTGACCGCTGCGTCGGGCGGTTTCTTCCAGCGTTTGCAGCAGCTCGGGGATCCGAGACGGGTCTGCGGGCGGAGGGCCTAAGGGGACCGACGCACCAGGCAGAGGATCCACGGGGCTGGGCAGGGTGTCTGACATCTCGCCGGGGCGGGAATAATGGTTCTTGCGGACGCTACTCGGCAAAACTAGGTCACGCAGGGCCGCTCGGCAAACCACTCGCTTCAAACACGTTACAGCGATACGGTTGGGCGCGACCCAGCCGGCGCAACCGCTAGCAGTCGGCGTTTGCGCTGCTTGCCCAACCCGATTTATGAGCCCGCCGACTGAAACCTCCGGGTCGCATATGCCGATCCGAAAGGTTGTAGGGAACAACCGGTTCGTGGCCCCGCAGCGCCACGCTTGTCTCTGACCAATCGACCGCCCGCGGGATGCCGGGCTTAGGCGAGGGAACGCTGATGGCAGCTGGAGGAAGGGATGATCGCCGACGACGGATGCTCAACGACGGGACGCGGAACGCCGGCGGCGTCGCCGACGGGCCAACCGGCCCGGACTCGGCTGACACTCCCCCTGTAAAGAAGCGCCGGTTTGCGCCAGACGCGGCGAGCCCCAGTTTCGCCGTTGCTCGGGGCGTGCTCCCAACCAAGGGCGCGTCGCTGGCTGGCGCGATCGCGTTGGGCCTAGCCGCCAGCGGCGGCGTGGTTGCGGCTCAGTACTTCCACGCGTCGCTTCCGACCGCTCTTGCAAGCATGATCGGTGGATCGTCGCCGGCTTCGATCGGCGGCTGGTTTGCCGGCGCCCTGCTGCTGGCGCTGGGCGGGATGTGCGGTGTGATCTACGGCCTCCGGTCGAATCGCACGGACGACGTCCGCGGGCGGTACCGGTGGTGGGCGGTTGCGGCCTGCGCGGCGGTGACGCTCAGCGCCGCCTACTCGGTAGGCCTGGGCTCGGCCCTGGCGCAGCAGCTCAGCACGCTCACCGGGTTCGCCCCGTTGGGAGGCGCCGGCTGGTGGATGACCGGGTTGGTGATTGCCGCTGGGGTGATCAGTTTCCGTCCGGCTGCTGACGTTGTCGAGAGTCCGCTATCGCTATCGCTCGCCGTGCTGGCCGTGGTTGGCGTGATTGTCTCGTGGTGTGGGGCGACGGGCGCTCTCCCCGCCGGCGTGTCTGAGCACGCCGGGTTGTTCGAGATCGGCGGGCTGCTCTGCGGGCTAGTTCTTGGGCTAGGGGCCCAGCTGGCCTACGTCCGCCGCGTGCTGCTGGAGACCGACGGCGTCATCAACGCTCCGGTCAAGAAGCCCAAGCCGGTCAAGGCCGCCAAGCCGCGTGCCGACGAGGTCAAGAAGGAGAAATCGGCCCCCAGTCCGGCGCCGACGACCGTGAAGTTCGAACGCCCGACAGTGCAGTCTGATTCTGAGGCGGACGAAGAGGAGACCGACTCGCGTTCCGCCCGCCGCGCGGCCCGCCGCAAGTCGGCGCCGACGCCGGCGGCCTCTAGCGAGTCCCGCTGGACTGACGGCTCTGAGGGCGACGCCGAGTACGAGGACGACGATGCTCCACGGCGCAAGCTTTCCAAGGCCGAACGCAAGCGGCTGCGGAAGCAAAAAGCGAACGGACGCTACGCGGCGTAAGGGGATTGGCGTAGAATCACGCCCTTGCACCCGCACCGCGTAGGCCCGCTACCGCTATGACTGTCCGCACCCGTTTCGCGCCGAGCCCAACCGGCTACCTCCACATCGGCGGCGTCCGCACCGCGCTGTTCAACTGGCTCTTCGCCCGCAAGCACGGGGGTCAGTTCCTGCTGCGGATCGACGACACCGACCAGCAACGCAACGTGGAGGAAGCCCTGGCGCCCATCCTGCACGGCTTCCGCTGGCTGGGGCTCGACTGGGACGAAGGCCCCGAGTCGGGCGGCGAGTTCGGGCCGTACTACCAGTCGCAGCGTGGCGATCGCTACCAGGTCGCGGTCGATCAGCTGCTTGCCCAGGGCGACGCCTACCGCGACTACGCCAAGCCGGAAGAGCTGCAGGCCGAGCGTGAGGCCGCCCAGCAGGCGGGCGGGTCGTTTACGTACAGCCGGAGCTGGATGGCGGAAACGCCGGAGCAGGCCGCCGCGTTCGAGGCCGAGGGCCGCCAGGGAGTGGTGCGTTTGAGAATGCCCCGTGAGGGCGAGCTGGTGCTGCAGGACTTAGTGCGCGGCGAGGTCCGCTTCGCCTGGACGCGGGAGCAGGACCACGTAATTCAACGGGCGGACGGCTCCTGCCTGTACCACCTGGCGACGGTCGTTGACGACCACCAGATGCAGATCTCGCACGTGATCCGCGCGGAGGAGCACCTGTCCAACACGCCGCGTCAGGCGTTCATCGCCGAACGGCTCGGGTACCAGTTGCCCGAGTTCGCCCACGTCCCGTTCGTCGCCGAGCCGGGCAGCAAGACCAAACTGAGTAAACGCAAGCTCGACAAGTACCTCAAGAACCGCGATTTCGCCGCGCTGAACCAGCACGGTCAGCACGTTGCCGAGCTGCTCGGGCTGGAGACCGCGGCCGAGACCTTTAACCCGGTGATCGTCGACTTCTACGAGCAGGTTGGCTACCTGCCAGACGCTATTCTCAACTACCTGCTGTTGCTTGGGTGGTCGCTGGATGACTCGCGCGAGGAGTTCACTCGCGAGGAGATGATTGAGTCCTTCGACTTAATCGGCGTGAACAAGGCGCCGGCAAGCTTCGACCCGAGCAAGCTGCAGGCGTTTCAGGATCGGGCTATGCAGCAGCTCCCGCTGAAGCAGAAGGCCGCCTGGTGCGTCGACTTCCTCAAGCGGGCCGGCTATCTGGAGTCTCCCCCACCTTGTGAGGCCGGCCCCTACGTGACGGCGATCGTTGAGCCAGCCGGCGACCGGATCAAGACCGCGGGCGACATCCTCGATTACCAAGAGTTCTTTGTCGCGGATGACGAGCTGCAGTACGACGAGAAGGCCTTTGCCAAGCGGATCACGAAACCGGAGGAGGCCGCCGACCTGCTGCGGAAGTTTGGCGAGCGGTTGGCGGGCCTTGAGCCGTTTACTACGGAGTCGACCGAAGCCTGCCTGCAGTCGCTTCTCGAGGCCGAAGGGGTGAAGATTGGCCAGGTGATCCACGCAATACGGGTCGCGGTGACCGGCAAGGCGGTAGGATTTGGCGTCTACGAGACGCTCGCCATTCTCGGCCGCGACCGCTGCCTGGCCAGGATCGAACGGGCCTTGTCGCTGGCGGGGTAAGCCGGCCAGCGGGGGCGGGCGGACCGGCCGCGTCCCGCGTCAGTTGAGCGGCTTCTTCCAGAACAGCATCGCGCCGGGTGGGTTAGCTGAGTCCCCCCCTAAAAACCCGCACCCGCGGTACAGCGATTTGGCCTGCTCGTTGTCAGCCACGACTTCGAGCGTCAGGTAGCAGCAGCCGCGCCGTCGGGCCTCCGCCTCGACCGACTCCATCAGGCGCCGCCCGATCCCCAGGCCGCGGCGGTCCGCCGCGACCACCAGGTCGTGCAGGTTGAGGACGGGTCGCGCGGAAAACGTGCTGAATGTCTGGCAGCAGACCGCCGTTCCCACGGGCGCGTCGCCGTCAACGGCCATCAAGACGCAGGCGTTTGGCGTGGCCTCGAGCATCGCAGAGACGTTCTGGCGGGCCTCGTCGGTCATGCCGGTACCGCTCCCCTGGGGGGTGTCTGCGTAGGAGTCCAGCAGCGAAACCAACGCCCACCGGTGGGCGGGGGATCGGTAGTTGATCGGCACAATATCGACGGCCATGGCGCCTCTTTCTGGCAGGAATCGCGGCGAATCAGGCCGCATTCTAGCAGCCGGAGCGTTTGTAGTCGGGGGCCGGAGGGCATTGCCCCCGTGGGCCTACCCGTCTTAGCGGGGGTGCTGGCAGCCATTGACAGCTTTGAGGCCACACCGCTACTCTATGGGGCTTCGATGACCCCCCGATACCGTACAGGGGCCGCCCGACGGATGGGCCGCCCTGGCACTGGGCCCCAAACCATGGGCCCCCAGATTAGTAGAAGGCGCCGGAAATGGCTGTCCCGAAGAGAAAACACTCGAACTCACGCAGCGGCAAGCGCCGTAGTCACGACGCCCTCCAGGCCCGGCAGCTCCACGCGTGCCCGAAGTGCGGGACGATGATCCCCACGCACACGGTCTGCCCGAATCCGAACTGTGGCCATTACATGGGCCGCACGGTCGTTGAGGCCAGCTAAACCGTCGTCGCAATCGCCGCGTTGACCCTGCCGAGCTAAGCATCTTATGAGCTCTCGAACCGCCCTGCTCTTCCCCGGCCAAGGCGCCCAGACGGTGGGCATGGCCGCTGAGCTGTGCGAGCGGTCGATCGTGGCTCGCGAGCAGTTTGACGCGGCCGCCCAGATCCTCGGCTACGACTTGCTGAAACTGTGCGTCAACGGCCCGGCCGAGGACCTTGACTCTACCGCCTACAGCCAGCCAGCGCTCTACGTGAGCAGCCTGGCGGCGCTTGAGCAGCTTCGACTGGACGACCCCGCGGTTGTCGACAACTGTGTGGTGACCGCCGGGCTCAGCCTGGGCGAGTACACGGCTCTCGCATTCGCCGGGGCCATCTCTTTCGAGGACGGGTTGCGGGTCGTGGCCGAACGCGGCGCCGCAATGCAGGACGCCGCCGAAGCAACGCCGTCAGGGATGGTGAGCGTGCTCGGTCTGGAAGTGCCTCAGATTGCGGACCTCGTCGATCAGGCCCGCGGCGAGGACACCCTCGAGATCGCCAACCTCCTCTGCCCTGGCAACACGGTGGTTTCCGGCGGGACCACGGCCTGCGAGCGGGTCGCGGAGCTGGCCGACAAGGCGGGCGCAATGCGGGTTGTGCCGCTGGCTGTCGCCGGCGCGTTCCACACCAGCCTAATGCAGCCCGCGGTCGATCGCCTGCAGGCGAAGCTGGCCGGTGTCACCATCGGCACGCCGCAGATCCCGGTGATCTGCAATGTTGACGCGGGCGTGCACGACGACCCCGAAGAAATCCGCTCCCTGCTGGTCAAGCAGGTGGTGAGCCCGGTGCGTTGGGAGGACTCGATGCGGCGGATGATCGATGACTTCGGCGTCGACACGGTGTACGAGGTTGGCCCTGGTCGGGTGCTGCGGGGGCTGTTGAAGCGGATCAATCGAAAGCTGCCTTGCGAGAGCGTCCCCGCCTAGCGGCAGGCATCCTCAGGCGCCGTCCCTATAGAGCTGAAGTTTCTGCTAGGAGCCGCGATGGCTGAACCGAGTAAAGCACAGGTAACATCCGACCTCACAGGACGCACCGCATTGGTGACCGGCGCATCACGCGGCATCGGCCGTGCGATCGCGCTGCGGCTGGGCCGCGCCGGCGCAACGGTGGCTTGCGTCGCCAGGAACGTCGAGAAGCTGGAAGAGGTCGCCCAGGCGATCCGCGATGCGGGCGGCGAGGCGAGCGTCCACCAGTGCGACGTCTGCGACTCAGCCCAGGTGCAGCAGACCGTCGACGCCGTATCGGAAAAGTGGGGCGGGATTGACATCCTGGTCAACAACGCCGGCATCACCCGCGACACCCTGCTGCTCCGCATGTCCGACGACGACTGGGGGGACGTCATCTCGTCCAACCTGCGGTCGGTCTTCCTGTTCACCCGCGCCGTGGCGCAGGTGATGGTCCGCGCCAAGCGCGGACGCATCATCAACATCTCCAGCATCTCGGGCCTGATGGGCAACCCGGGGCAGGCGAACTATTCGGCGTCGAAGGCGGGCGTGATCGGATTCACCCAAACGGTCGCGAAGGAACTCGGCAGCAAGCGGCGCCCGATCACCGTCAACGCGATCTGCCCCGGCTTCATTCGCTCTGACATGACCGACATCCTGGCCGAGGCGGGCGGTGACGCCTTCCACGACGTGGTGAAGCAGCGCATCCCCCTTCAGCGGCTCGGTGAGCCCGAAGAGGTGGCGGACGCGGCGCTGTTCCTGGCGAGCGACTCGGCCGCGTACATCACCGGACAGGTGATCACAATCGACGGCGGGATGACCGGTTAACCCCTCCAAAACCGCCCGCTGCCCCGCTTCGCGGGTCGACCTAGACAGCCCCAACCCAAACGGCTATACCTTGACCTCGCTTGTGGAACTCCTCTATTTTGAGAGGTCAACCTCCACGCGGAGTCTGCAGGCAAAACACCCTACCAACTGATTCCCGGACCTCGGCCGGGGGCGTCGCTAGTCGCTCCTGGTAGTGGGCGGCAGGGCCTTCCGCTAAGCCCCGCCCAATCGCCACGGCAGACGGCCCGATTAGAAGCGTACCGCAAGCGGATTCAAGGAGAACTGTAGTGGCCTCGGTATTGGAACGCGTCACGGACATCGTGGCTGAGCAGCTCGGTGTCGACAAAGAAAAGATCACCGCGGACACATCGTTCGTGAACGACCTCGGCGCCGACTCGCTCGACACGGTCGAACTCGTGATGGAGCTGGAGGAAGAGTTCGACATCAATATCCCCGACGACGCCGCGGAGAAGATCCAGACCGTTGGCCAGGCGGTGGAATTCATCGAGGCCAACTCGGGGAGCTAGCCCCGCCGACGGCGGGGCGGCCGGCGTCTGTCAGAGGACGCCTGCCGCCGGTTCCGGGTAACGCCGGCGCGTGCAACGGCGCTGGGCCTCGCAGCCCGGCGCCCTTTTTTTTGGGCTCTGTGCGTCCGCGGACGCGTCGGCCCTCGAACGCGACTTTCCTCCGACACTAGACAGCGGGCGACTGCTATGAAACGGCGTGTGGTTGTAACCGGCATGGGCGTGGTGAGCGTCCTGGGCTGCAAGGTTGACGAGCTCTGGGCCAACATCCTGGCCGGCAAGAGTGGCATCCACGAGCTCAAGGCGTTTGACACAACACGCCACAAGGTCAAGTTCGGCGGCGACATCTACGACTGGGACCCTTCGGCGTACATCTCGGCGAAGGAGGCTAAGCGCATCGACCGGTTCACCCAGTTCGCCCATGTGGCGGCGGTGGACGCAGTGAACGAGTCGGGGCTCGACTTCGCGAATGAGGATCTGCGCCGGTGCGGCGTAATCATCGGTTCAGGAGTCGGCGGCCTGACCGAGATCGAGGCCCAACAGACCCGGCTGATCCTTAAGGGGCCGGACAAGGTTTCTGCGTTTACCATCCCGAAGCTGATGGTCAACGCGGCCTCGGGCCACGTGTCAATCCACTACGGCCTGAAGGGCGTCAACGTGGCGGTTGCGACCGCCTGCGCCAGCGCCACCAACGCCATGGGAGACGCCTTCCGCGCCATCCAGTACGACGACGCCGACGTTGTCATCACGGGCGGCAGCGAGGCGGCCTGCACCGAGATGGGCCTCGCCGGGTTCGCCAACATGAAGGCGCTCTCCGAACGCGGGCACGACCCACAGGGCGCCAGCCGCCCGTTCGACCTGGAGCGGGACGGGTTCGTCTTGGCAGAGGGCGCCGGCGTGCTGGTCTTCGAGGAGTACGAGCACGCCAAGGCGCGCAATGCGCCGATCGTTGCGGAGATTGTTGGCTACGGCGCTAGCGGCGATGGCGGGCACATCACGCAGCCCGACCCGAACGGATCGGGGGGCGCGTGGGCGATGACCTGCGCCATGCGGGACGCCAAGCTGAACGCAGAGGATGTCGACTACATCAACGCCCACGGGACCAGCACGCCACTGGGCGATAAGGCCGAGACCCGCGGCATCAAGTCGGTGTTCGGCGATCACGCCTACAAGCTGAACGTCTCGAGCACGAAGAGCGAGCTGGGCCACTTGCTGGGCGCGAGCGGCGGCGTGGAGCTCATTCTCAGCATCAAGGGTTTGCTGGACGGCGTCTGCCCGCCCACCATCAATCTGCAGAATCCTGACCCCGACTGCGACCTCAACTACACGGCCAACGAGCCGCAGCAGCGGGAGATGCGCGTGGCCCTCAGCAATAGCTTCGGATTCGGCGGCCACAACGGATCGATTATCGCCGCGAAGCTCTAACGGCACGTGCTGTGCGGCTTGCCGTGTTTCGGGGCGAAAGCTTGCGTCGTTGCGCGCCCGTGCCTAGCTTCAAGCTTGGCGGCGGGCGGCAGGCGCCCGCCCTATTGGAACAGGACGGCTCGCCCCAATGACCTGGCCCAGGCCGGCAGGCCCGCTACTGCTATTGCTGGCTGCCGCGATCGGCGCCGCTCCCGTGCCGAGCACAGCGGTCAACCTGCGTATCGACTACAGCCAGGATGGATCCGGCTTCTTCAGCGCATCGACCTCCCAGGGCCAGCAGGCCCGCACTGCGGTTGAGGCGGCGGCTGACTACTATAGCGCGATCCTTGAGGATCAGCTTTCGCCGGTGTCGGTGCCAGCCCGGTTCTTCGGCGTCGGGGGCGGCACGGCGAACTTCTACCTGCAGTTCGCCGACCCGAACCACCCGACCGACGCCAGCCGAGCGGTCAGCCTCGCCTCCTACGATTTCGCCCAAGACGAGTACGTCGTGTTTGTAGGCGGGGCGGCGCTTGCCGGCTCCCAGATCGCCAGCGCTGGCGTGGGCGGATCCAGCTACGACTACCGTCTGTTCACTCAGAGTGACGTGACGCAGGTCGAGCAGATCTACGAAGCCTTTGTCGCCGACTATGAGACCCGCGGCCAGTCGTCTGGGTTTGCCCATTGGGGTGGGACGATCTCATTCGACAACGACGGCAGCACCACCTGGAATCGCGACGTCGGCTCACTGCCGGGGGCGGGTGAGACGGACCTCTACTCGGTGGCCCTCCACGAGCTTGGCCACGCGCTTGGATTCGGCAGCGCAACCCTGCAGTCCGAAGGGTTGGTGGACGGGGCGAACCGGTTCATCGGAGCGGCCGCGGTAAATGAGTATGGCGGGCCGGTACCGCTCAACCCGGCCGCCGGCCACTGGGCCGAGGGGGTAACCTCCACCATCCTGGGATCGGTAGTCCCGCAGGAGGCCCTGTTTGACCCTAGTTTCAACGGGCCGGTGAGGAAGGAGCTTACCGCGCTGGACGCCGCCGGGCTGGCGGACCTGGGATGGAGCGTCGTGGTTCCGGAGGGAATCGCCGGAGACTTCAACCGTGACGGCGCCGTGAACGCCGCGGACTACACGGTTTGGCGCGACGGCCTGGGCGGAGCCTACTCCCAAGCGGACTATCTCGTTTGGCGTCAGGCCTACCCCGCGAGCGGGGCGGAGGCGGCTGCCTATTCTGCGGCGCCTGCCCCGTCCTCGCTCCTGACGCTGGTCCCGCTAGCGGCTTTCGCGCTCGGCCCGGGCGTCCGGCGAGCATCCGTCTTGCGGCGTTGACGCCGATGCGCGTACTATCCGCCCCCCAGCGGGTCGATCACGGCTCGCACCGCCCCCGGTGGAAGCGTCCGCCCGATCGACGGGAGTACCCCCAATGCGTAGCTTTCGACTCGCCGCCCTCCTCTGCACACTTGCCCTGGCGCCAGTAGCGGTCGCCCAGCAGCAGGACTGGTCGGCGCCGGCGGCCGACTCCCGGTACGGCGCTGCCGCAGGCGGTCCTCCGCCCGCAGCCGGGGATGCCCGCTACAACCAGCCCGGCGCGCTGCCAGCTGGGTCGCCGGCGCCAGACAACAGCATCACGCCGCTTCCCGGCGCCACGCCACCGGCGGCAGGCGCTACGACCGGCGGCATGACGCCATTGGGCGGCGCCTCCGCCAGCCGGGCCCGCGTGACCAAGGGGGCCGCGACGCTACCCAACGACCACGGTCAGGTGATGCGTGAGTACGACATCCGCCCCTACACGCTGCGGGCCGCCAACACGCCGCACCCCGAGCAGACCATCGTCGACTGGGTGCTGCGAGAAACCGGCTACGAGACTTGGCATTCCGAGCCGCTGGGGATCCTCAGCGCCACCCGCGAGTCGCTCCGCGTCTACCACACACCTGAGACGCAGGCAATTGTCGCGGACATCGTCGACCGGTTCGTGAACACGCAGCACGAGTCCAAGGCGTTCGCGCTGCGGATCGCAACCGTGCGCAACCCCAACTGGCGGGCGAACGCTATGCCGCTGATGACCGCCATCCCGGTCCAGTCCCCGGGCATGCAGGGCTGGATCCTGCCCAAGGAGAATGCCGCGTTGCTCATGGCGGACCTCGTCCGAAGGGCCGACTACCGGGAGCACAGTGCTTCGGGGCAGTTGGTCCTGAATGGGCGTTCGTCGGTCATGTCGACGATGCGGCCCCGCCAGTACATCAAGGGCATCGTGCGGACCCAAAATACTTGGCCCGGCTTCCAGCCGGAGACCGGGGCTCTTGAAGAGGGCGCTAGCCTTGAATTCGCTCCGCTGCTCTCGTTCGACGGCGCCACCGCGGACGCGATCCTTAAGATCCGCGTCAATCAAGTGGAAAAGATGCAGCAGGTCCGGCTCGACATCCCAACCCAGATGGCCGGCCCGCAGCGGATGGAGATCGAGGTTCCGCAGCTGACTTCGGCGACGATCCACGAGCGGTTCCGCTGGCCCGCCGACCACGTCCTGCTGCTGAGCCTGGGCGTGATCGCTCCGCCCACGCCCGACAAGGGCAACCAACTGCTGAACATGATCCCCGGCGTTAATGCACCGCCTCGGGCCGACGGGCTGCTGTTCGTTGAGGCGAAGGGGACCGCCACGCCGAGCTCGAGCCCGGGCGCCGCGCCCGCCACGGCACAACGCGCCACCAGCGGTTTTACCGGTAGATACTAATCCGCCGAGCGCTATACTGATTGACCCTCCCCGGATTATGCCGACCCCGGCGATTTGGTAAGCTGCGTAGACTATGAGCACTCTCCCCCCCGCCAGCCGTGTGGTGATCACGGGCATCGGCCTGATCAGCCCATCCGGATGCACGCCCGACGAGCTGTGGGACGCCCTGTCTTCTGGCCGCAGCGCCATTGGCCCGTCGACGCTTGTTCCTGAGCAGGCGGGGCCGATGAAGATCGCCGCCGAGGCAAAGGGGTTTACGGGCGCGATCGGCGACTTCGGTGACCTAGATGGGAAGCTGAAGAAGTCGATCCGCAAAGCCATCAAGATGATGTGCCGCGAGACGCAAATGGCGGTCGCTGCGGCCCAGCTGTCGCTTGCCGATGCGGGCCTGGGGGAATCGGACTGCGACCCCGAGCGTACGGGGGTTGTCCTGGGCAGCGACTACATGCTGACCATGCCCGAAGACTACGTGCGGGCTGTCGAGAAGTGCGCCGAGGACCACCGGTTCAACTACGGCCGCTGGGGCGACGAGGGGCTTGCCGAGATCGAGCCTCTCTGGATGCTGCGTTACCTGCCCAACATGCCGGCAAGCCACATCGCGATCTTCAACGACCTCAGAGGGCCAAACAACTCGCTCACCATGCGGGAGGCGGCTGGCCTCATGGCGGTTGGCGAGGCCTACCGCATCATTTCACGCGGCGTCGCCAGCCGCATGGTCGCCGGTGCGACCGGCACCCGACTGATGCCGATGCAGGCGATTCACTCGATGCAACTCGAGCAGCTGGCGCCCGCCGATGGCGACCCAGCCAAGGCGTGTCGACCGTTTGACAAGTCCCGGCAAGGGATGGTCGCCGGCGAGGGCGCCGCGACCATCGTACTCGAGTCGCTCGAGGCGGCCGAAGCGCGGGGCGCTAAGATCTACGCCGAGGTCACCGGCTTCGGCGCCAGTCAGGTGGCCGACACCCAGCTCAGCGGCGACACCCAGGCCGCACTGACCAACTCGATGCGGGCCGCGCTTAAGGACGCCGACCTGCAGGCAGGTGGAGTGGGGCACGTTAGCGCGAACGCACTCGGGACCACCGACGGTGACGCGGCCGAGGCCCGGGCGATCTCTACCGTCTTCGGAGCCGACGCGGCCAGAGTGCCCGTCACCGCGCTGAAGAGTTACTTTGGAAACCTGGGCGCCGCGGGTGGCGTGGTCGAGCTCGTCGGCGGTGTGCTCGCGCTGCGGAGCGGAACGTTGCCGCGCGTTCTCAACTACCAGACCCCCGACCCCGAGTGTCCCGTTCAGGCCGTCCGCGAAGACGGGCAGCCGGCCGGTGCGAGTGTGTTAGCCAACAGCGTGACCCCCCAGGGGCAGGCTGCGACGGTTGTTGCGGTTGCCGCGGACTGAGCCAGACCCGCGACGCCAGCGGCGGTTGACACGTCTAGGCATCAGGGCTAGTCTGCTAGTAACTCACTGACCTCGTTCGGGGCCCCTCTACCGGGCGGCTCCTGACAGCCGGCGAAAGCCGGCTTTTTGCGTCAATGGGGGCGATGCGGACCGCGGTGTGGGAGCTGAGGGGTCCGCTGGTACAACCCGACAACCCGATTTGCCCGGCGGCGGGCGACATTCGCCGCGAAGGAGCACGAAGCCATGAACGCCAGCGAAATCCTGCGGATCGTCGATGCCATCCACCGCGACAAAAACATCGACAAAGAGATCGTCTTCGAGGGCATCGAGGCGGCCCTGGTTTCTGCTCTGAAGAAATACCACGGCGAAGAAGCCGAGATTGACGTCAAGATCAATCAGGAGGACGGCTCGGTCACCGCCGTCTGCGAGGGCGAGACCCTCGACTCCGAGGAGGTCGTCGGCCGCATTGGCGCTCAGACCGCCAAGCAGGTGATGATCCAGAAGATCCGCGAGGCGGAACGCGACGCGCTCTACGACGAGTACGAAGAGCTCATTGGTCACATGGTGAGCGGCGTTGTGCAACGCTACGAGGGCGCCGCGGCGACGGTTTCGCTCGGCAACGTCGAGGCGATCCTGCCACGCAGCGAGCAGATCCCCGGTGAGACCCACCACGCCAACGAACGCGTCCGCTGCACCGTCTACGAAGTCCGAAAGGCCGGCAGCCGGGTCAAGGTGATCCTGAGCCGCCGCGCGCCGCAGTTGGTGCAAAGGCTGTTTGAGCAGGAGATTCCAGAGATCTCCGACAGCGTCATCGAGATCAGAGCGATGGCCCGCGAGCCCGGCTACCGTTCCAAGGTGGCGGTCAGCAGCAGCGACGCCCGCGTCGACTGCGTCGGAGCCTGCGTAGGCGTCCGCGGCAACCGAATTAAGAACATCGTAGACGAACTCTCTGGCGAACGGATCGACATCGTCCGCTGGGATGATGACCTCGAGGTGCTGATCCCGAACGCCCTGCAGCCGGCGGAGGTCGACCAGGTGATCCTGTGCCGGATCCTGGGCCGCGCCATCGTGCTCGTGCGTGAAGACAACCTGTCGCTGGCGATCGGCCGCCGGGGGCAGAACGTACGCCTGGCGAGCAAGCTGTCCGGCTGGGACATCGAGATCATGACCCAGGAGGAACTCGCCGAGTCGATCGACCGCGCCGTTGAGGGCTTCAGTGGCATCGAGGGGGTCACCTTCGAGCTGGCCGAGAAGCTGGTTGAAGAGGGCTTCCTCAGCTACGACGACCTTTCCATCATCGAGCCGGACGATCTGATGCAGATGGGCGGACTGACCGAGGAGCAGGTCGACAAGATCGTGGAGCAGGCCGAGGCCCGCGCCGAAGAGGCCGAGGCCGCCGCGGCTGCGGCACGTCGCAAGAAACACGAGGAGGAACGGCAGGCCGAGCAGCTTGCCCAGCAGCAGGCGGCGGAGGAAGCCGCTGCGGCCGAGGCGGGCGACTCAGAGGATGGCGTCTCAGCGGCCGAAGGCGAGCAGGACGCCGCTGGTGACGAGCCGGCCGACGCGCCGCCCGAAGAAGCAGAACAACCGGCCCCCGAAGCAGCAGAAGATGCCTCGGAGGAGCCAAAAGAGGCGCCGGCCGAGGGCTAGAGGCGCTAAATTTGCGCTAATCCCCGTCCCCGGCACGCTGCCCCCCTTTTAACAGCGACGCCGAACGGCGATGATAAAGGGCTTGGCGGTCGCTCACGGGAGTGGGCGGGCACACTACCAGCGTCCGGCGGACCGGGCGTTACCCAAGCGGAGGCGCGCGTCATGGTTTCGTGATAGGTACTAGCGAGAACTTGCCGGAACCACCCACCGGGGTGATTCGGCGAGCAAACGTGAACGAACGCCAGACGCACGTCGAGTTCAACGGAGAACACTAGTTTGGCGGTTCGTATCTACTCACTGGCCAAAGAGCTAAACGTCGACAGCAAAGAGCTGGTCGATATCTGCACCCGCGCCGGAGTGCCGGGCAAAGGATCTGCCCTGGCGAGCCTTACCGACGACGAGGTGTCGAAGGTCAAGCAATTCATGAGCGGCGCCAAAGAAGCGCCCGCCGCCAAGGGGAAGTCGGCTCCGCCGCCCCCGATGCGTCCGCCCGAGAAACGCGGCGACGACCGGATGAAGGTCATCGTGACGCCCAAGGCCACGGGTCCGCGGCTCAGCTCGCGACGCGGCGAAGCCGCGCCGCTCGACGATGAGCCGGCTGTCAACGAAGTGCCGGAGGCCGCCGAGGCCATCGCCGAGCAGGAGTCCCCGGTCGACGCCCCGCAGGTTGAGCAGCCCGCCGCCGAGGTCCAAGACGACGCTGTCGTCGAGCAGCAGGAAGCCGCTAGCCAGGAGGCCGAAGCCGCCGCGGCCGAGCACCGCGAGAAGCTCGCCAAGCCGGGCCCGCTGGCCCGCATGGTGCGCAAAGAGGATTACATCGGCCCGGCGAACGCCGGCACCGGGAAAATGCCGGTAGTGGGCGCCGGATCCGACCAGCGCAAGGGCGGCGCCAAGAAGCCGGCCGAGGCGAAGGCCCGCCCAGCGGTCCGCCTGGCCGCGGTGCCCGCCAAGACCCAGCCGAAAAAGGTCGAGAAGCCGAAGGAAGAGACCAAGGCTCAGAAGCCGGTCATGACGCTGCCGACGGAGGTGCTCGGCGCCAACAAGCTGGGCAGCAAGCCTCTCGCTCAGCACCTGCGTCGCGCCGAACGCACGCTGGAGGCCGAGCAGATCCGCGAGCGGGCCGGCGGTGGCAAGTCAAAGGAGATGGTTGACGATGACGGCCGCCGCAAGTCGGGCCGTCCGATGCTGGGTGGCCGCGAGGCGCGCCAGCTCAACCGCGACCGAGGCGGCTCACGCCGCCAGCGCCCCGGACTCGGGCGGCGTGTCCGCCGCAGCCGTCGCTCGGGCGTCAACACCGCCGCGCCGCGGAAGGGTCGCATCGAGGTCCAGCTGCCGTGCACCGTGAGGGACCTTTCCGAGTCGGCCGGCGTGCCCGCTCGGGACATCCAGCGGATCCTCATGGAAGAGGGTGTGATGGCCACCATCAACACGCCCATGGACCCGGACCTGACGGAGTTCGTGGCGGCCGAACTCGGCCTGGACGTCGACTTCCTGCAGCCCGAGACCCTGGAGGACAAGGTCCTCCGCCGGCTCGACGAGATGGAAGATCCCGAGGGCGACCTGGTGGACCGTCCACCGGTAATCACCTTCTTGGGGCACGTCGACCACGGCAAGACGTCTCTGCTCGACAAGATGATCGGGATCGATGTCGCGAGTGGAGAGAGCGGCGGCATCACCCAGCACATCCGCGCCTACCAGATCGACAAGGACGGCAAGCCGATCTCGTTCGTTGACACGCCGGGCCACGAGGCGTTCACCGCCATGCGGGCCCGCGGCGCCAACGTGACCGATATCGCGGTCATCGTGGTCGCCGCCGACGACGGCGTTATGCCACAGACCGAGGAGGCGATCAGCCACGCCCGCGCCGCCGAGGTTCCGATCATCGTCGCGCTCAATAAGATGGACCTGCCCGGCGCCGACCCGATGAAGGCGATGACCGGCCTGAGCCAGAACGGGCTGCAGCCCAGCGAGTGGGGCGGCGATGTGGAGGTCGTGAAGACCAGCGCCGCTACCGGCGAGGGCATGGACGAGCTCCTCGACACCATCCTTACCGTCGCCGAGCTGCACGAGTACAAGGCCAACCCCAATCGCGCGGCGATCGGCGTCTGCCTCGAGGCGACCCAGGACGCGGACCAAGGCGTCCTGTCGAAGGTCATCGTCGAGACCGGCACCCTCCGCGTGGGCGACATCGTCGTCTGCGGCGACGCCTACGGCCGTGTGCGGTCCATGACCGATACTCTGGACAAGAGCCGGCGGCTCGAAGAGGCCGGCCCCACTGTTCCGGTCAACCTGGCTGGCTTCGACATCGCTCCGCCCGCTGGCGAACGCTTCTACGTGCTGGACGACATCTCCCAGGCACGCGAGATCGCCGAGACCCGGGCGCACCAAACCCGCTCGGAGTTCCTCGGCGCCACGGGCTACCAGCACGTCACGCTCGAGACCCTCTTCGACCGTCTCGACGGCGTCGAGGAGGTGCAGACGCTCAACCTCATCCTGCGGGCCGACGTCCGCGGCTCGATCGAGGCGATCCAGAAAGAGCTGGCGAAGCTTGAGCACCCAGAGGTGCGTCTGCGGATCTTGCAGGCCAGCGTCGGCGGCGTCACCGCTGCGGACATCCATCTGGCCGACGCGTCAGACGCCATCATCATCGCGTTCAACGTCGTCCCAGAGGAGTCCGCCCGCTCGCTCGCCGAACAGTCGGGCGTCCAGGTCCGCCGTTACGACATCATCTACAAGATCACCGACGAGCTGCGGGCCGCGATGGAGGGCATGCTCCGTCCGGAGAAGATGGAAGTCTCGCTTGGCCGGGCCCTCATCCAGCAGGTGTTCAAGATCAGCCGTATCGGCGCGGTCGCCGGCTGCCGCGTGATCCAGGGCGTTGTCGAACGCAACGCCCGGGCCCGCGTAATCCGCGACAGCACGATCATCGGCGACTACCCCATCGACACGCTCAAGCGGGAGAAGGACGACGCCAAGGAGGTGCGGGAGGGCTACGAGTGCGGCATCAAACTGGCCGGCTTCAACGACATCAAAGAGGCCGACCTGCTTGAGTTCTACAAGGTGGAGGAGATCGCCAGGAGCTTCGACGACTGACGCGGCGCCGCCGCAAGTCGACCGGCCGGGACGCGTGCGCGTCGCCGCGCCCGATAGTTCCTCGCTGATAGTTCTGGGCTGCCTCAATGACCTCAAGACGCGTACTCAAAGCCGCTGAAGCCATCCGCGAAGTTGTGAGCATGGCGATCCTCACCGAGATCCGCGACCCACGGGTGTCGGACGTCACCGTGACCTACGTTGAGGTTTCGCCGGACATGCGGCAGGCCAAGGTGCACGTGTCTGTCATGGGCGACGACGCCAAGGGCAAGCTCTGCCTGCACGGTTTGCAAAGCTCAGCCGGCTTCTTGCAGAGCAAGATCTCGCAGCGGATCGACACCCGCTACACGCCACAGCTGAAGTTTGAGCTCGACATGGGCGTGAAGAACTCCATCGCCATGACGAAACTGCTCAACGAGGTTCTCGAGGACCGCCCAGAACAGCCCGGTAACGATCCGGACAGCGACGAATCAACCACGCAACCAGACGACTGACAGCCCACGCTTTTTGCTTAAATGGCCGCATCCAACCGCGCTAACCGCATCACCAAGCTCGTTTCGAGCCTCAAGAAGCACTACAAGCCCGTCGCCTGCTCCAACGAGCGGACGCTGCTAGAGAACCTGGTGTTCGCCTGCCTGCTCGAGGGCTCGCCGCACGCCGAGGCCGAGGCCGCATTCGAGGGGCTCCAATCAAACTACTTTGATTGGAACGAGGTGCGTGTGAGCACGCGCCGCGAGCTGGCCGAAGAGCTGAAGATGCTCAACGACCCCGACGCGGCCGCCGACCGGCTCAAACGCACGCTCCAGAGCGTCTTCGAGGGACTGTACACGTTCGACCTGGAGCCGCTGAAGAAGCAGAACCTGGGTCAGACGGTCAAGCAGTTTCAGTCCTACAAGGGCGTCACGCCGTTCGTAATCTCATACGTTACGCAGGCGTCGCTCGGCGGCCACTCGATCCCGGTCAACGAGGGGTTGTTCACGGCCTTCGTGACTCTCGACATCACCACTCCCGCCGAGGCCAAGGCGGGTTCGGCGCCCGGACTCGAACGCGCTATCCCCAAGGCGAAGGGCGTCGAGGTCGGTTCAATGTTGCACCAGCTTGGTGTGGAGGTCGGCAAGAACCCGTACGGGCAAAACGCCCGCAAGGTCTTGCTGGCCCTCGACCCAGGTTGCAAGGATCGCCTGCCCAAACGTCCGCCGAAGCCCGAGGCCAAGCCAAAGCAGGGGGCCGCCGCCAAGAAGTCGGCCGTCGCGAAGAGGGCGTCGTCGTCGGACGCCGCGACCAAGAAGAAGGTCGCCCCCAAGAAGTCTGCCCCAGCAAAGGCGGACGCGGCCAAGTCGCCCGCGCCCAAGAAGGCGGTGAAGAAGAAGGTCGCGAAGAAGGCCGTCAAGAAAGTCGCCAAGAAGAAGGTCGCGAAGAAGTCGCCTGTAAAGAAGGCGAGCCCCGCCAAGACCAAGAAGAAGTCTGCCGCCAAGCGCAAACCAAAGTAGCGTCCCCGCCGTGGCTTCGAGACCGTCCTTCAACACGCTGCTCTGCGCGATCGCCGTGGCCCCGCTGCTGGCGTCAGCCGCCGATGAACGGCCACTGACCGAGGGCGAGCAGGACCGCGCACAGGCAGCGGCCAGCTACGCCCTTGGCAAGACGCTCTACGCCCAGTCGGACCTGGCCGGCGCCCTGCGGGCGTATCAGCGCTCCTGGCGGTGGGACCCAACGCAGACCCAGCTGTTGGACGAGGTCATCCCACTGGCTGTCAGCCTGGGCCACGGCGACGAGGCCATCCGCTACGCGGTGATCCAATCCCAAGCGGGCGGCGTTGCTCCGGAGATGCTCCGCCGGCTCGCCCTGTTTGCAGCTGAGTCGCAGCAATGGCGGCAGGCGGCGATCCTCTACGAACGCTGGCTAGACAGAGCGCCCGAACGCGACGCTTCGTTCGAGAAGGCGATGATCAGGATTGAGCTGGGCCGTCTATACCAGCAGCTCGGGCAGTACGAAGACGCTTCGCGGAGCCTGGCGATCGTGCAGCAGGAGCTGTTGGATTCACCCGAGTCGGACGCGGCGCGTCGTCTCACGTCGGCGCTGGGAGGCTCGCTGGCGCAGGTCTACGAGACCTTCGGCCAATGCCACCTCGAGGCGGGTAAGCTAGGACTTGCCGGCCAGGCATTCGCGCAGATCGCCGACGGAATTGACGCCGAACCGGGGGTGCAGTTCTGGCTCGCGAAACTGGCTTTGGCGAAGTCTCAGCCCCTTGAGGCCTACTCACAGCTACGCGAGTACTTCCAGCAGCCGGGCGATCCGTACGGCGCCGATCCGTACAGCCTGCTACGCGCCACCCTTACGCAGTTGAATGACCGCGGGCGGTGGCCGGTAGAGCTCCAAAGAATTAGGGAGGAGCGTCCCGACAGCCTATACGCCCTACGGGCCGACGCGGTGCAGCGATCTGATTCGGGGTGCCCGGATGATGCCGCGTCGCTGCTGCGCCGATTGGTCGACGCGGCGGTCGGATCCGAGGCGCCCATCGACGAGGAGACCTTCAACGAGTCCGCCAACTGGCTTATCAAATACTACACAGAGGCTGACGACGCCAACCGCATCCTGCCATTGATCGAGCAGCTCGGGCAGGTTGACCCATCGCTTGCGGACCACGCCGACGCCCTCAAGAGCGCCATGCGCAGCGATGCGTTCGCGAGTCAGATCGCGACCCGCCTGCAAGTTCTGCTTAACGCCGAACCGGCCGCTGCCGAGCGGCTGCTTCCGGCGGCGCGTCTTGCTGCGATTTCAGGTCGGCACGAGCTAGCGGTTGAGCTCTTCCGAAAGGGAATCGGAGCGGTTGACCAGAACGCCGGCCCGCTGACGCTGGACTTCGCCATCGGCCTGATTCTAGCGGACGAGGGTTCGCTGGCGGCGGGGCTCATCCGCGACGGACTCAATAACGGAAGCCTCGAACAGGATGACCCTGCTGCATGGTACTACCTGAGTGCCGCCCTGCCCTGGCAATCAAACCCGGATGACGCGGTGAATGCCGCACGCAAGGCGGCGGAACTGGCCCCAGACTCTCCCGACTTTGCGGCCCAGATCGCCCGCGTGCTGCAGGCCGCCGGGCGTGAGGAGCAGGCGGTAGAGCAGTACGCGGACCTCCTTGGTAAATTCGACGACGAGGTCGACGACTCTGCGCGGCAGCCCCTCCGCGAGGCACGCTTGAGCTACTCCTATTTGCTGCTGAAACTCGGCAAGACCGACGCGGCTATTGAGCAGCTGCAACTTGTGCTCGATGAGTTCCCCGGCGACCCTGGCGCTAGCAACGACCTTGCCTACCTATGGGCGGACCGCGGGCTCCACCCCGAACGGTCTCTGCGGATGGCGCAGTCGGCGGTCGATGCGGAGCCCGAAAACCCGGCCTACTTGGACAGCTACGGCTGGGCCCAGTTTCGACTGGGGCGCCACGATGAAGCGACCACCACCCTCCGCAGGGCGGTCGCGTTGACCGCGACCCCGGACGCCGAGATACTCGATCACTTAGGCCAGACGCTCGCCGCCTCGGGCGAGGCCGACGCCGCACGTCGAGAGTGGCGGCGAGCCATCCAAGCGCTGGCCGAGCAACCCGAACGCAAAGAGCTGCGCGAAGCCATTCTTGGCAGGATCGACTCGCTCCAGCCCGAGAGGCAGCAGCCGGCGCCCAGCGACGCCGAGTAGTAACCACCACACCCCTACGCACTCACGAGCACAACATGGCAGGCCACTCACACTGGGCGGGCATCAAGCACAAGAAGGCGGCGATCGACGCCAAGCGAGGGAAGGTCTGGAGCAAGCTCTCCAAAGCGATCATCGTCGCCGCCAAGATGGGCGGCCCTGACCCCGATGCGAACCTCCGGCTCCGCTACGCGATCAACGACGCCAAAGCGGTGTCGATGCCCAAGGACAACATCGAGCGGGCGATCAAGAAAGGCGCCGGCGACAGCGACGGCGACAACTACGAGGAAATCATCTACGAGGGCATGGGCCCGTCGGGCGTGGCTTTCATGTGCGAGATTCTCACCGACAACCGCAACCGCACCGCCCCAGAGATCCGCAAGATCTTCGACGTGTTTGGCGGCAAGCTCGGCGCCACCGGCTGCGCGGCCTGGATGTTTGAGCGCAAAGGTTTGTTGGTGATCGCCGCAAGCGAAACCGACGAGGAGTCGCTCATGGAGCTTGCTCTGGAAGCAGGCGCCGACGACGTCAAGCACGACGGCGACCAGTTTGAGGTTACCTGCCCGGTTGACGCCTACAACGAGGTTTCTAACGCCGTCGAGGCGGCGGGCCTGGCCACGGAAACTAGCGAAATCACCTACCTGCCGAACGACTACGTCGACGTCGCCGGAGACGACGCCCGGCAGGTCCTGAAACTGATGGAGCGACTCGACGACCACGACGACGTCCAGAAAGTCAGCTCGAATTTCAACATCGACGAGTCCGTGATGGCGGAGCTTGAGGGCTAGCCGCGGGGACGGTTGGCCGAGCGGCAACCCCACTGCGAGGCTCCCTCGGCGGAAAGCGGCTTGGTGACTTGGGCTTCCCCTCCCCGCCGGCCTGTAGTAATCTAGTGGCAGTCGCGACCCTTGCTCTCAAGGCTTCTCCGCGGCGACATCTTACCTAAGTTCGGGCCGTGGCGCAGTCTGGTAGCGCGTTTGACTGGGGGTCAAAAGGTCGCAGGTTCGAATCCTGTCGGCCCGACTTTGTAAAGCTCTTTGGCAACACGGTTTACGACCGGTTCGCCTCTGCGGCCGGTTCGCGGGCGCCACCCAAAACGCCACCCTGGCTCCGCTCGAATACGTCCCAGACCTGGTTTGCTGTCCGCTCCGCCGACTGACCCACGTAGTACTTCAGCGTAGTCTTGATATCCCGGTGCCGCATCAGTTCTTTCAGCACCGGTGGGGTCACCCGAGCCGCCCACCGCTCGCCAAACGACCGCCGCAAGTCGTGCACTGTTGGGTGCCGTCCCGGCTTAGTCACAATGTTGGTCGTGGCGCCGATGTCGGAGATCAGAACGCCGAGCGTGTCGACCGACCGCACCACCCTGCCCTGTTTCGTCAGCGGGCGGTAGACCCGTCCCTCGCGGTTCGGGAGAGAGCGTAGGTGCTCCACGAAGTCGGGCGTCAGCGACAGTGTCCGCCGCTTGCGGCCCTTGTCGAGTTTGGTGGGGATTTCCACCATCGGCCGACGCCCGTCGATTTTCACCACCAGCAGCTCTTCCGAGTTGTCCCACGACAGCAGGTACCCCTCAGTCCTACGCAGCCCGGAGAGCCAGTAGCCCCGCAGCATGCTCTCCATCGGCGCCGCGTGCACGCCCAACAACTTGCCGGCCGCTTTCAGCAGACGCTCTAACTCTTCCAGAGAGAGCGGCCGGCCCTTCATCTCCTCGTCCTCGTCGACCCTCGGGACGACAACCTTGACCCGCTGCTCGAGGTAGCCGTGCTCTGCGGCCCAGTTGATCGTTATGCGTAGCTGCCTCAGGTAGCTGGCGGCCGTAGTGTTCGCCAGGCCCGCCTCTCGCATCCGCGTATGAAACCGGGCAAGCATCAGCGGCGTGACGTCCGACACGCGCTTCGGGTTGCAGAGGTTTTCGAGCTTTCGAGCTGCAGGCACGAACGACGCGCGGTAGTTCTTGGACTGACTCTTCAGATGGTGGTCTTCGAACTCCTGTTGGAAGCTGAGCCAGTCGTCCTCCCGAGGACGCTCCATGCTCGCGATCAGGTCTCTCGCCAACCGCTCAGCGTCGCGGTGGCGGGAGACGCCCAAAGAGGTCTCGCGAGCCCGCTCTCCGCCGTGCCAGCGGATGATCAGTCGCTTCCGCCCGGACCGCTTGATAATCTTGAATCGTCGTTCCAGCCCTCGGCGCGTTGATTGATCCATAGGTTCAGGTGATCCCCGGTAGTGATGTAGACGTTGCCGAGCTTGTAGTGCCAGCAGCCCTGCGAGAAGACGTGCTCACGCACCCAGCGGATCATATTCTCCGCCTTGCCAGTGCGGCCGAGTTGCTTGGCGATCTGCAGCGCGTCGTAAGATTTGCCGTTCTCAAACAAGCAGAAGGCGCTCGTCATATCGATGGTCCTTGGTCCAACTCCCGCCGCTGACGAATACGCAATTCGCCTACGGCGGTCTCCTTGAGGTCGTGCTTAGAAGGGAGCCCTGACCGCGCGACGATTCGGGCGACAGGCTTAGCGACAAGGGCCAGCTAGGGGCTGCCGCGGGCTAACCGCATGCGTTGTTCGTGTCGGGGCGATTCGATCGCCCAGCCCCCGACCGTTCGAGATAAAGTACGCAGCGGTGCACAGTTAGACTTGGCGTAACCGCCATGGCGTCTCCCGACCTCGCACTTAGGGAGATGTCTGAAATCCCGATCCGCAGTTGGCGCTGCGGGCCGGACGCCATTTGAAGGTGCAGCGTCGATTGTGAACGCCGCCCGGCGGTTGTCAACGCGCGCCGACGACACGGATCGCGTCGGCCGCGGCCAGGCCCTCCACGGAAGCCCTTGGGAGAGCAGGAGATAGACAGGGGGCCGGGCGGTAGAGAACGCGTGGCGTTTTTCTGTTCCGAGAACTTTCCGCGCGCACGACTGCGCCCGCTCTTCTGCCAGACCATCGGTTGCCTCCGGTTGCTGCAACCGCGCGCCGCAGCCTAACTCACGCTAGCGATTGGGGGGGGCCTGTTTGCACGCTCGAAAGCCGATGCACGAGCTGCGCAGAACGGCGCTGCGACCCCTGCGATAAGTATCAGGGACCTAAGCCAAGGGTCCGAAGCCGCTGTCTCGAGTTCGCAGAGGTGGTGTACACCGACTGCGATTGACGGCTCGCTCAAGCGACGGAGGTTGGGCACACCTTAGCGAGTTGTGCGCGGCTACAACTCAGGTCGGTTGATCTAACTTCTGAGCCTTGCAGCGGTTCCTGAACTGCTGTAGGCCCGGCAAAAGCTTGCGGCTGGACCAGCCCTAGAGTTGATGTTAGCGTAGCTAGGTATAACTTAACTCGCGTACGACGTGCCTCGTGCCAAGCTCTTCCTGAGATAGATACGGCTACGAGACAGACCCACCTGGTGTTGGACATGACTTACCGCTTGACGTTTCTTTTCCTGCTGGTTGTCCTGCCCATCCATGCCTACGGGCAGGTAACCATTTCATCGCTGCTGCAGGAGATGACCGACCGGGATTCGGTCGCCAAGTTCCCGGCAAGAAGCTTCCGGTTGAAGCAGCACAGCAGCTACAACCGGGCCTCCAAGACGCCTGATGAGCCGGTCGGCTGGTTTACCAACAAAGACTTCAACCGCGGACCGAAGGACAAGAATTTTATCCGCGTAGAAGAGAACAACGGCCGCAAAGAGTGGGTGCTTATGGATCACACCGGCCCCGGTGCGATCGTGCGGACGTGGATGCCTTGGTTGAATCAGTTGAAGCCCGGCTCCGATATCACGATGCGGATCTATTTAGACGGCTCGGACGAACCGGTGCTCGAAGGCAACATGCTGACCTTGTTTGATGGCACGGGGGCAATCCCTTACCCCCTGGCTCACCAGTCGCTGCGTTCGGCGGTGAGTTTCTTCCCAATTCCTTACGCCAATGGGTGCAAGGTGACGACGGACAAGACTCCGTTCTTCTTCCAATTCACCTTCCGTGATTACAGCGAAGGGACCGACGTGACGACCTTTACAATGGAAGACTTCAACGCCGCCAAAACCTTGACCGAAGAAACAGGCAAGTTGCTGCTCAACCCCTCAGCCGAGGATGCCAATTCACCGTTGAGCATCAAGGCGTCACTCGCCAATCAGCAGGAGATGAGCCTCGACTTGCCCGCCGGTGTCGCCGCCGTCCGGGAGCTATCCGTCAAACTCGACAGCTATAAGAACCCGAATGTCACGCGACAGGTTGTCCTCAAAGTGGAATTCGACGGCATGCAAACCGTCTGGTGTCCGATTGGTGATTTCTTTGGTTCGGGCATTGGGCTCAATCCAATGCAGGGCTGGTACCGCACAGTTGGCCAAGATGGCGCGATGACGTGCCGCTGGGTGATGCCCTACCAAACAGGCGGCAAGGTAACGCTGCTGAACCTGAGCCCCGAGGCAGTCGATGCAGATCTTAGGGTGAAGACAGGTGATTGGACCTGGGATGAAAGTTCGATGTACTTCCACGCCGCCTGGCGAGGTCAGTATCCCGTACCAACGCGACCGCGTTCCGACTGGAACTACGTTACGCTTATGGGCCGGGGAGTGTACGTGGGTGACACCCTGACGGTCATGAACCCCGTCACCAGCTGGTGGGGCGAAGGAGATGAACGGATTTGGGTCGATGGTGAAAATTTTCCCTCGATCTTTGGGACCGGCACGGAGGACTACTACGGCTATTCCTGGGGCGGCCGCAGCACCGACTTCTATGAGCACCCCTTCCACGCTCAGCCGATGAGCAATAAGTACAACAAGCTCAATCGCAAGCCCAAGAGTGACAAATCCAAGAACACACTAGGGTACAGTGTCGAGACACGCAGCCGAGCGCTCGACACGATGCCGTTTGGGAGTTCATTGCGGCTTGACATGGAGGTTTGGTCGGGATCGGATTGCGACATGGGGTACCAGGTTGGAACCTATTGGTATGGCTTCGCAGAGACGACCTCCAACCGCGATCCGACTCCCGAGGAAACGCTCAACATGCCGCCTGCGCAAGATCTTTCTACAAAGCCAGAGGAGCAATCGACGAAGCCCAGGAGCAATAAGGATAAGCCGAGGAAGACCGCCAAGAAGTGACCAGCCCCCTTCAAACGAGTCCACAGCCGGCGCGATAATCGCTCGGCGTGGGCGCCACCTGACGGAGGTTCAGGACGCCACGAGGGAAGAAGCATTCGGCGTAGGAGATTGTTGGGTAGCTGCGAGAGGCGGAGGTGCTGTTGCCGCAAAGCTAGACCCAAGAGCAGCAGGCGGCCAAGCAGATCGGCGTGACCTACCCGACCTACTGCCGCTGGCGTAAGGGGTACGGCGAGTTGAAGCTCGACCAGGCGAAGCGGCTGAAGGAGCCCGAGAAGGAGAGCGCCCGGTTGAAACGTCTGCATGCGGACGCCGAGCTCGACTAGGCGATCTTGAAAGAAGCCGCCTCGGGAAACTTCTGAGCCCGGCCCGCCGACGCCGGGCGGTCGAACACGCGAGAGACTCGCTCGGCCGACCGCTGGTGTCGGCGCGTCGGGCCTGCCATGTGCTAGGGCAGCCGCGGAGCACGCAGCGTCGCGGCAAGCACGTGCTGATCGACGAGCCACGGCTGTTGCGGTAGACGACGCAACTAGCAAGCGACTACGGCCGGTACGGCTACCGCCGTATCTCGGCGTTGCCGCGAGCGGGTGGTTGGCGGGTCAATCACAAACGAGTCAAACACCTGTGGCGCCGCGAGGGCCTCATGGTTCCGTGTAAGCAGCCTAAACGCAAGCGGCTGTGGCTGACGGACGGGTCGTGCGTCGGGCTCCGACCGGCGTTCAAAGATCACGTCGGGAGCTACGACTTCGTGATGGACCGGACGGCCGTGATCGCTCTTCTGCCAGACCATCGGTTGCCCCCGGTTGCTGCAACCGCGCGCCGCAGCCTAACTCACGCTAGCGTTTGGGGCGGGCCTGTTTGCACGCTCGAAAGCCGATGCACGAACTGCGCAGAACGGCGCTGCGACCCCTGCGACAAGTATCAGGGACCTAAGCCGAGGGTCCGAAGCCGCTGTCTCGGATTCGCAGAGGTGGTGTACACCGACTGCAATTGGGGGCTCTCACTAGCGATAGAGGTTGGGCACACCTCAGCGAGTTGTGAGCGGCTACAACTCAGGTCGGTTGGTCTAACCGATGCGTGGGGGCCGGCGCACAAAGTCGCCTACGCGTGCTCAACGGACGCGTGCTCCGACCTTTCCGATTCTGAGTTCGACCTTACAGTCTTCTGCAGCGACCATCTGAGCTAAGGCGCGTCATTAGCTGGCGTCCTCAGCTGCTTGTTCGAATAGAACACTCCGATCACACGCGTCTGCGTCTTCTCTAGAGTAGGGAAGTGTCCGCCAGGAACCCCATCGACATCCATCATGTTACACGTCATAGCGTAACGACCAAGTTCTGGGATATACGCAATATCCGGATCTTGGATTCTGTAGTTGTCCCAGTCGTCGATTTCGTTGGATCTCGGAGCGATTGCTATGCCGAGATACGCAAACGGCTCATTCAGGTCTCTCGATCTCCAAGCAACGACCTTATAGGGGCTGCCCTTTGACTCCCGGTCGCAGAGGATGTAGTAGTCTTCTCCAATCTTGGCAATCGTTGCGTCTCCCACACCGTACTTGTGCCCTTCTTCGGGGTTAGGGTCAACGGCTCTGGAGTTGACCAACCTCCATTCGCCCAAGCCTGTTTCAGAAGTGAAGTGAGCCAAGCTGGTTCCATCAGGGCCGTGAGGGAAGTCGCCATGCTCTCCGAACATGTGGAACACCCCGTCTTCGACATAGACCCCTATGTCATCACACTGCTTGTGAGGAAACGCTCCTGCTAGCTTCCACTTTCCGTTGGCTTGCTCGAGTGGCCCCGAGAACGTATACACTCTACCGGCTTCGAAGATATAGTAGACGCCGTTCACCTTTACACCGTCATCGTACTCGTAGTGATTCCCGATCCTGTACTGGTCAGAAACAAGTTCCCAGTCTGCGCTGTTCCACGAGAACTTCTTGGCTCGCCACAGATGGGCTGCATTGGGTGTCTGGCTAATGATCAAGTGATAGGGGTACTGCAGCTCCGGCTCAACGAAGAGGATTGAGTCATGATTGTTGCCCTTTGTCGTGATGAATGTGTTGGCGTCGACGGGGCGGTGCCAAGCTATCCACCGGTCCTTCGCCGTAGGCATTTCGTCGGCATAGCTGAGGGCAGCTGACGTAAGATTGGCTGATAGAAAGACGATTAAGATGAGTTCTGCCTTCATTCTTCATGCCTTGCAATAGACCACGACTTTCGGCCAAGAGTTGACGGCGCAGTGCCGCAGACCACTCCCTGGAGCGGAGTATACAGCTCACAGCTGGGTATCGCATTGTCTTGGGTAGATTTTGCGATGCTGTCTTTGACGCTTCGGTCTCCCCACCGAAGGCGATTAGGGGCATACCTTTGAGCTGATGGTTGCATCGTCCGCGACGCCGGAGTGCGGCAGCGAACTCGCTAGGGTTGTCACAACCTCGGTCCGATTCGGGATTACCGAAAGTGCGCAGGATTCATCGTCCTGCGCATCTCTCTTCGCTTCGCAGAGATCAAATAAACCAGCAGACTGCTCGCACTCCCGGCCCGACGGCCACTCTAGATCTCCTCCCCCGCACCGCCCGCATCACTTCCTCCACCCCCGGCGACCTCCCGCCCGGCAGCTCCCTCAGCTTCCGATGCAGCTCCGCCGACGGCCCCGGCCGCGCGAACTTCACACCCGGCTCGCTCGTCAGCAGGAACGTCATCGGCCGCGACGTCACCACCTGCCCCGAGCCGAGCGTCACCTCCACCTCCGGTGTGTGCACGATCGCCGCCATCGGCGCAACGCCGGGCGGCGTGCCCCACTCCACCGCCAGCACCAGCGAGTTGACCTGCCCCGGCGCCAACCGGTTCACCTTCCGCAGGCTCACCTCGTAGTCCAATCAGGCGTCATGCCTACCAGCAGCTTTCGGCATTAGGCTCGCTACCAGCGCGGGAACCGACTCGGTTCACTTTCCCGCGGGAAGAACACAAATCGCGAATTCTCTTCAAATTGTTCGTAATGTGGCGCCTGCTTACGGAAATGTTATGCACAGCGATAGCTCTGCGCAGGCCCTAAAGCCACTTGCGTGGATGGCTTTTCCCAACTGTACGTCGCGCTTTTCTGACAATCTCACGGCTTAGTCGCCCCGAATGCCAGCCCATGCTTCGCCCCAGGCGAGGCACTGCGGGCGAACCCGCGCCCTGCTCTGCTTTCTCGTGAAGACAGGATCCTATGACGAGCACGTCGACTCCTCCGCAGCTTTCTCGCCACACTCCGTTCACGGTCATACTCGCCACAGCCTTGCTCCCCTACAGCCTAGCCGCGCCGTCCTACGCTCAGCTGGGCGTTTGGAGCGCTGATGATGGTGGCGGCGTCGGTTCCGGCACGGGGGACTTCTTCGATCCCAGCAACTGGCACAACGGCGTTGTTCCCATTGGGAACAACCGGGCGCCGACGATCCGAGACGGGGGCACAGCGATTCTCAACGACCCCAACGCGAATGTCGACACTGAGGGGCTCGTCATTGGTGACGCGCCGAACAGCTCCGGTACTCTCCAAATCGATAGCGGATCCCTGACGGTTTACGACGCGGCTAGTTCAGTCCTCGGCAACAACGCCGGCGGGCAGGGGACGCTCATCATGAACGGTGGGTACCTCGAATTCGGCGATGTCGACGGCAACGGACCTGGATCGGGAGGGGCAAAGTCACTGGTGATCGCGAACGCTTCGGGGACAACCGGCAGGCTGGAGATGCACAACGACGCCGTGCTCCGCAGTCTTGCAGGATTTCAGTTCGCCAACGGCAGCGAAGCCGATCTGCCTCAGGGCACGCCGGGTCTACCCTCGATCACGATCATCATGGACGGGGCCGCCGACGCATCCGCGGCGGGTGGCATCACCCTGAGAGGCGGCAACCTGAGCATGACTCTCTCAGACGACGCACAGATGACGCTCGGCAACAGCCTCGGGCCAGCAGACCCGAACGGCCACTCTGCCGTGCAAAACGGGCATTTCAACGTGGGCGCCCGTTACGGAGCGACCGCAGATATCGTTGTCGAAGGCAACGCCGTCTTCAATCTCGACGCTCTCTACAACGAGAAGTCGGAGCTGACGCTCACCGTGCGAGACAATGGCGAATTCAACATCTTCAATACGGCCACCGGTGGAACAGAGACAGACTTCGGAATGCAGAGTTACCTGTCACGCGAGATCAACAGCAACTATGGAGTGTCCAGCACCGTCGTGACGGTTGAGGGCTCTGGCAGGTTCACCGTCAACAGCAGGGCAAACACCGTGAGCATCCCAGGCAATAAAGACCATCCTTTAGGGCATGCCGACTTGATTTCTACGGATGGCCTGATCCTAGCCGGGGGAGACTTATACCCCATCACGCATTGCGGCCAGGCATGTAACGGGCGCTACCCAGGAGGCGTCGCCCTGGTCGATGTGAAGCAGAACGCTGAGTTCTCTGTCGTGCAGACGCTCTGGATGACTGCGGGCGGTGGTGGTGGGGCGTCCTCCACCTTGAAGATTACAGGGCCCGACGCGACCGTCTCGCTAGGCGACCTGGTGATGGCGGAGTCGATTGATCAGAAGATCGTGGGCGGCAGCGTCGTGTTTGGTGATCCGTTGTGGATCGCACGCCCCGGCACGGCGGAACTGCACAGCGTCATTACCGGATCGAGTCACTCCACAATCCAGGTGACTGACGACGCCCGGATCGGCAACGGCGAGCTGGTGATCGAGCTGAGCGGGTACAGCCCTGTGCCTGGTGACAGCTATACCCTGCTTCAGACGGGCGACCCAAACGGCGTCGAAGGAATGTTCAAGGGTGTCGACTTTTCTCTGGCGCCACTCAGCGAGGGCCTGTCATGGGAGCTCGTCTACAACGCCGACAGTGTCGTGCTGAGCGTTGTCGGCGAATCCTCCGTGCTGCCAGGCGATTTCAACAACGACGGAGTCGTCGATGCGGCGGACTACACCGTGTGGCGCGACAACCTCGGCGCTATGACGGAAGAGGCGCTGAACGGCGCCGGCAGCAACTCGGGCGGCGTCGACATCGACGACTACAACATCTGGAAAACCCGGTTCGGTTCGACTTCGAGCAGCGACTTGGCTGACTCCAGCGTTCCCGAACCGAGCGCCTCGCTCTTGACGCTGGCCTTCTCCGGACTGCTTGCTTGCCGGCTCGGCACTGCTCGGCCCGGTCGGCGTCACGGCGGCAGGGACGGTAGCTACGCCGCCTGAAGGCCGCTTGGCCCGTTAACAACGTGGCGCCTCGGCCGCGGCGGATCTAACCTCTTCGCTGCTGATGCCGGGCACAAATCGATCAACACGCTTCTCAACCCAGCACAAACAGGAGGATTGCTCTCAGTGCCGTTCTCAACGCAAAGCCGGCCGCTCCAAGCCGTGTGCTGTTCGTTTCTTATGGTCAGCCTGACTGGTTGTGGCGGAGATTATCGCCAGGTTTCCGGCGTTGTCACGATAGATGGAAAACCCCTTGAGACCGGACGTGTCAAATTCTTCCCGGAGGCCGGACGACCGGCGATCGGCGAGATCACGGGGGGCGGAAGGTACACGCTCACGACGATTGACCCGGGCGACGGCGCTCTGCCGGGAGACTACACCGTCACGGTCGAATCGACCAAGTATTCCGCGTCTGGTCGAATGGCTAGCTCGCTGGAAGAAGAGCTATCGGGCGTCGGCGTGAACGTCCAGATCGAATCGCAGAGCCTCGTCCCGGCCCGTTACTCGAACAGGGGCGATACGCCAATTAAGGTGACCGTCAAACCGAACGGATTGAATGAGATCGACCTCGTACTCGAGAGCTCCTAGCTGCTCCACCCCGCTCGACAAGCTCACAATCCACAGTGAGGCACACATGACGCGCCGCTGCACCACACTAATCACGCCAGAACAGCGCCGCCGAGAGCGCGGCTTTACGCTCGTTGAGCTGCTGGTAGTGATCGCCATCATCGGGATCCTGGTGGCCTTGCTGCTCCCTGCCGTGCAGTCCGCGCGGGAAGCGGCTAGGCGTTCCGCGTGCCAGAACAATCTCAAGCAGATCGGCCTCGCGTTGCAGAACTACCACAACTCCAACAGAGAATTCCCGCCCGGCACCAAGGTTTCACTGCAAGACTGCCGCAACAACGACCCAAAAGACTGCCGAGGGACCGGAATGTACGTGCTGCTCATGCCGTACATGGAAGAGGGGGTTCTCGAGGACAGCATTCAACAGCTTGTCGACCAAAGGCGTCAGCAGGATGGGGGGGGATGGACCTGGTCGCTGTACACCAAGACCGGCGCACGGATCTCCGTCTACCAATGCCCAAGCGTGAGCGATGAGCTCAACTTCCCTGAGCGGCGTGACTACTTCGGAATCTCAGGCGGCCGCAACACGTCGGACGACAACCCCAGGCCAGACGCCGCCAACGTCCAGCCTCGGATCAACGGATGGCGAGGCAATATCTACACCGACGGCCTGTTCCTGCACCGTGACGCCATTGCAATACGCCAGATCACCGACGGCACAACGAACACGATGGCCGTTGGGGAAAGTGTCCACTGGTCGATTGTGGGCCACGGCCCAGGTTATGGCGACCCTCAGGTGGGGGGGCCTTTGGCGTGGTTCTTCGGTGTCGACGGCCCCATCGACTGGCGTGAGGAAGAACGCTATTCAATGTACCTGATTTCGGCAGGGCGGGTCCTCCGCACGACGCACGAACCGATGAACACATCGCTAAGACCCTGGTCCTCGAACGCGGAAGCGTTGAAGAAAGACATGGACGCCCCCCTGTCCAGTGAGCACCCCGGCGGTATCCAGGTCGTCTTCGCCGATGGGCACGTGGATTTCCTCAACGAAGCTATCGACTTTCTGATCTACGAGTCGCTCGCGACAAGGGCCGGTGACGAGGTGATCGGCAGCTTCTGACGCCCCCGACAACAACCACGCCCCCCAATCCTGGCGGCTGAGGGGACGTTCCTGCTGGCGCCCGAGCGTGCCGCTTAACGCCACACCGCTTCTCAATCCCGCCATCCACGGAGAGATTCACATGACGCTCTGCTCCACCGCAGGAATCTCGCCAGGTCGGCGTCGCCGGAATCGCGGCTTCACGCTCGTCGAACTGCTGGTGGTGATCGCCATCATCGGGACCCTGGTTGCCCTCTTGCTCCCAGCGGTGCAAGCGGCCCGTGAAGCCGCGCGCAGGATACAGTGCACCAACCACCTCAAGCAGTTCGTGCTGGCGATGCACAACTACGAGTCAGCCAATAGGGAGCTGCCTCCGGGGATCGATGTCGACGACTCGCTCGGCCTCAATGCGACCGCCCAGGTCTGCCTGCTCCCGTACATCGAAGAGCTTGCGCTCAAGGAGGGGTGGGACCACAACGCGAAGGCCGACGCGAACATCGCGGTGGCCAGTGTAAAGATCCCGTCGTTCTTCTGCCCCTCCGACGACGCGTCCGCGAGGCTCGCGGTGACAACGCACCAATCGCGAGTATTCTCTCGATCAAACTACGTGACGTGCTTCGGCAGCAGGACAATGCTTGCCGATCAAGGCGGGCAACAGATCTGGAGGAATCACGACGGAAGCAAGGTTGACTGGACCACGGACGGCGCCTTCGGCGTCGACAGCTATACCGCGATCGCGAAGATGACCGACGGCGCTTCCAAGGTCGTGGTCGCCAGTGAGGTCCTAAGTGGCAGGGACGACGACGGCACCGATCAGGGCAACTGCAGCTCCACCTACTGCGTCGATGTGCGAGGGGTCTGGACGAGTTTCCTGCCGGGCTCATCGTGGTACACCCACCTCAACACTCCCAACGGAGCCGCGGACGCCGGGCCTGTGGGGGGGGCGGGACGCAGCTGGGCAGTGAGTGAAGCCGTTCCGTGGATGCCAGTGATCCACGGTGGAAGCTACCACGAGTATCACGCAAGTGCGCGCAGCCTCCATCCGGGCGGGGTGATGGCCGCCTACGGAGACGGTCACGTCGTGTTTGTGCCAAACGAGATCGACGCCATCGTTTGGAGATCTCTCGCTGCGATCGATGACGGCGAAAACTTACCGATCCAGTAGCAATCGGATTGAAAGCATGATGAAACGGAGTGAATCCAGCCGCGTCTCCCTGGCTGTCTTGTTTGGACTTTGCCTGGCGCTGGTTGGGTGCGACAGGTCAGATCGCCTTCCTTTGAACGGCGAGGTCAGTTTCGATGGGGCGCCCGTCAAGCACGGGTACGTGCAATTCACCCCTATGGCGGCAACCAAGGGACCGACCTCCGGTGCCGACATCAAGGACGGCGCCTACCAGGTCGCCCCAATCAGAGGGCTGATGCAGGGCGCCTACCGCGTAGAAATCCAGGCTTGGGAACGTACTGGTGGGGTTTCTCTAGACCCTGTCACCGGTGAGAAGTTTCAAGGAGGGGCATTGGTGCAACTCTTGCCGGACAAATACAACAAGCAGTCTGAGCTGACCCTGGAGATCGAACCCGGAACGCGGACTTTCGATTTCCATCTCAAGCCCTAAGGGGCGCCCGTCGTGGCGTACCCGCAGCGCCACACACCGGCCCTAGAGCCGATACTCCAAGCCGATTCGAGCCCCTTCGCCTAGCGGCGTCTCGCACCAACTGAGGCAACCAGACGCCACCCGCAGATGATTCGCAGTTGGCCGATCATACTTGCGGCGGCGTTGGTAAGAGAAGGTCCGGTGGCTGTCCCGAGAAGACCGCGATCTCTTCGATGCAGTAGACTTGGACCATCGGTTACCGGAGGCATCCGGCTAGGCTAGTTCTGAAGCCCCGCTCCGGCAGGGCGTACGGACAGCAAGTCCCGGTCGATCTTTTTGGCACGTAAGCAACGGCCACTCTTGCGGTTACTCCAGTGGTCGTTCCCGCCTCATTGCCAACCGCTTCCGCACCCGCTCCGCCTTCTCCCGCAGCTGCTCGTCCGCCAGCCACTCGTCGTCCATCGTGACGATCAGCACCTCCTGGTGGTTCCCGCGCACCGTAGCGAACGGCACGCCGATCTGGTAGACCGCTGCGAACTTGAGCGTGATCTCTCGGTGCCTAGGCATAGGCTTTCTGCCTTCCGGTTGGTCCAAACGGTTACAACTCCTTGCCGCCGCCCGCCTCAGCCCGCTACAAAAGCCAAGACAAGAGCGCCACCACGACGGCGAACGACGCGCCGTAAATAGCGATCGCGATCGCCTCGCTGCGGCACGCACAGTGGTTGGCGTCGCCGTAGCCGCAGCTGCAGTACGGCAGATGGCAGCCATGCGCTCGCTTGTGATCGGCGTCGCTATGCGTTGGCTGATCCGGCGGTTCGAGTGGCTCGCCCTCCCGTTCGAAGTACTCCTGCACTCGGTTTACGGGACGCCACGATGGGTCGCAAAGCTGAGAGAGCGACGCCGGTAGGACAGGCGCCAAAAGGTGGCGCCTCTGTATGACGGCACTGAAGGTAACCCTCGGAGCACGAGAACACACCTTCTTCGCCCGATCACCACTACCGGCCGCACGGCTCGTTGGGGTACGCGGCCCCAGCCAAGTTCGCGGCGAGCAGCGTCTTGCAGTCTGGATTGTGAACCTGTTGTGGTGGCCTCACTGGATCACCCCTGACTTCTATATTGGCATGGCAAGAATTGAGCTCAAGATCGTGGCACGCCTACTCACGATCCGCTAAACTCCGGCATGGCCAACGGATGGACCAATCAGCAGGTGCTCGACCTCGCTCCCGACGCGGCGTCGGTGAAGGCCGGACGCAGTCAGTCGCAGGTTAGCAAGTGGCCTGTGCTTGGGGCGGCCGAGCGAGCGCTGTGGGGAGAGGTCAAGGGGAGCGGGAAGAAGCCTTACCAGGTCTGTGTTGATCTGCACGGCCCGGCCTTCAAGTGCAGCTGCCCCAGCCGCAAGTTTCCTTGCAAGCACTCGATCGGCCTCATGCTGATCTACGCGGATCAGGCGGATTGCCTGACCGAGGGGGAGGCGCCCGACTGGGTTGGTGGGTGGCTTACCGAGCGGGATCAGCGCGCCGAGAGGCAGGTCGCCAAGGCGCAGGCGGCGAGCGACAAGCCGGTTGACGAGAAGGCGCAGGCCAAGCGCGCAGCTAGACGCGAGGACCGAGTCCGATCGGGTGTTGAGCAACTCGGCGTGCTGCTCACCGACATCGCGCGGCAGGGCCTCGCCTGGGCACACGCGCAACCGTACAGCTTCTGGGACGGTGCCGCTTCGCGGCTTGTCGACGCCCAGGCGCCGGGCCTCGCGCGGCTCGTGCGGGAGTTGGGGGACGTGGCGGGATCGGGGGCTCGGTGGCAGCCGCGATTCTTGAGCCGACTCGGCCGTCTGCACCTAGCGGTGAACGCGTACGCTCGCCTGGATCGGCTGCCGGACGCTACCAAAGACGACCTGCGGACGATCATTGGTTGGACGGTCAGCAAAGAGCGGTTGGCGGGGCTGACCATTGAGTCGGGGCGATGGTGCGTCGCTGCGCAGCGTACCGAGCAGGAGGACCGACTAACGGTCCAGAAGACTTGGTTGGTTCGCGTTTCTGACGGACGACCGGCCCTGCTGCTCGATTTTACCGCCGCGGGGCAGCCCGCGACCGTAGCGCCGCCGGTCGGTTCATCGATTCAAGCCGACTTGACCTACTACCCGGGCACGCTGGGCGTCAGAGCCGTAATCGCATCGCAGCAAGTTGCTGCAAAGGCGGCGGAGTGGCCCGGATTGGATGGCGTGGAGCTGGTCCGCGAGCGATTCGCCGACGCGCTCGCCCTGAACCCGTGGCTCGAGCAACTGCCGGTATGCGTTGCGGGCGTGCGGTTGGCGCCGCCTGGTTCTGGGGACGGTAGGTGGAGCATCGTCGATCGGGATGGCGCCCTTTTGTCATTGGGGACGGGGCGTCGCGACTATTGGCCGCTTCTGTCGGCAAGCGGCGGTGGTGAGATGACGGTCTTCGGAGAGTGGGACGGCGATCGGCTATCGCCGCTAGCCGTCTGGACCGATGGCGTCTGCTACACCGTATCCGACCGGGCCCATCCGGCACCGATCGCGAGGGTGGCATGAACGCCGAAGGACATCCATCACGAGAGTGGGAGGCATTGGTGAGTGGGGCGGTCTTGGGCGCCGATCGATCGCTTGGCGTTGCGAGCGTCGGGGCGCGGGCGTGGATGGTGGCCTCACCAAGCGCAACCGAGCCGGCTGTGCGTCTCCTGAACGATGCGGCTACACTTAGCGTCTACGAAATCGCGGGCCGCGCCGGCGAATCGGTCCAGGCAGCTGCGCCAACGCTGCTGATCACCAGCGAACCGACATGCGGGAAGGAATCAGGGGCGTACCTGCAGTCTGTCTTATTCGGTGATCACGGTGAGGTGCTGCTGGAGTGGTGCAACGCAGCAATTGCGGCAGGGCTCTCAGCGCCGCCGGAGTCCGTGCCGGCACTGCTGGGCCGAGCGGCCAGCACTAGCGACCACGGACTGAGGACGGCGCTGGTTCATGTGTCAGGCGCCCGTGGCCGTTGGCTTGCGGAGCTCAACCCGGAATGGGGGGGGCACCCAAGTTGTCGAGGCGTCCGTTGAGGAGCTGATTGTAGTCTGGGAGGAGGGTGACAAGGGAGAACGCATTACAGCGCTCAAGGCCATCCGACGAACGGCTCCGGAAAAAGCCCGCGAGCTTGTCCAGGCGGTTTGGGACACAGAAACAGCCGCAGACCGGGCAGGATTCATGGGAGTCATGTCCCAAGGGGTGTCGCTTCAGGATGAGTCGTGGTTGGAAGCCCTGCTCGATGACCGATCGAAGCAGGTGCGGGCCGCGGTCACGCGGCTACTATCACTCATACCCGAATCGGGCATGGCCGAACGCATGGCCTGGCGAGTGGATTCGTGGATTGATCGGCCTCCGGCGAGAGGAAAGAAGCAGAAGGACTCGGCAACAATCGAGTTCATGCCTCCTGATGAGCTGGACCCGTCGGCTGTGAGGGACGGCTTGCAGATGAAGTCGGTCGGTGGGCTTGGCCCGAAAGCGGAGTTGCTGCGGGGTATAGCGTCCCGGGCGCCCTTGTCGGCGTGGGCGAACCGCGGTGGTGATGCGGCAGCGTGGCTCGACGCGGCAAGAAAAAGCGACTGGGCCGACGCTTTGTGTCGAGGGTGGATCGAGGCGGCCGCGCTGCAACGCCACGCGGAGTGGGCAGAGGCGGTCCTGTTGCGGTTGTTGGACGACGCAACCTCCCATGACGAATTGCAGCGGGCCCGGATTACTCAACTCATGGACGCCCTGCCCCGCGAGTCGGCGGAGCGCGTCACACTGAATGCCGTTGCGAACCGGGGGCTCGTCGAACGGCCGCGGGTTGTCGAAGCGGTGCTGAACGCCTGCGATTTTGGCTGGGGGGAAGAGCTGTCACGGGCGGTCGCCGGAGCGGTGCGCGACCGGCTCGCGGCAAAGGAGGCCGTCTACGATACCTTCTTGCGGCAGATTCTCCGACTGTCTGCTGTTCGTATCGATCCGAGTGTAACCGAGGAAGTTGGGCGGATGTGGACCGAGAGTCAGGACCACTGGTCGGCAAACCTTGGAGAATTGGTTCACGACGCGATTGGAACGGTGCGGCTGCGTCGTGACATGCTCGCGGCCCTCAAGAACTCACCAGCCCAATAGGAATCCAAGCACGTGGCGAAGAAAAAGGCGTCCCCCAAGAGCGACCACTCCTCAGTATTGCGTCGGCACGCAGAGGATCAATTCGCTGAGGAGCTCGCAGAGATCGCCAAGGTCGACGACCGGCAGCGGCCCCCAAATTGGCGGCTCTCGCCGTGGGCGGTTGTGACGTACCTGTTGGGTGAGCCTTTAGATAACGGGTTCCAGGTCTCCCCCAAGTACGTTGGCTCACGGCGGCTGATGGAGGTCGCTGTGGCGACGCTGGCGACCGACCGCGCGCTGCTGCTGCTGGGCGTGCCGGGCACCGCGAAGACCTGGGTGAGCGAACACCTAGCGGCGGCGATCAGCGGCGACTCGACGCTGTTAGTTCAAGGGACCGCGGGCACGGCCGAGGAGGCAATCCGATACGGGTGGAACTACGCGTTGCTGCTGGCCAAGGGGCCGACCAGCGAGGCGTTGGTTCCCTCGCCGGTGATGACGGCCATGCAGCGAGGGCAGATCGCGCGCGTCGAGGAGCTGACCCGCATGCCGTCCGACGTGCAGGACACGCTCATCACGGTGCTGTCGGAGAAGACGGTGCCGATCCCAGAACTCGGCGACGAGTGCCCTGCGGAGAAGGGGTTTAATGTCATCGCGACCGCCAACAACCGAGACAAGGGCGTCAACGAGTTGTCCAGCGCGTTGAAACGCCGGTTTAACACGGTCGTGCTCCCGCCGCCGAAGACCGCTGAAGAAGAGATTCAGATTGTTGAGCAGCGGGTGGCGTCGTTGGGCAGGGCGCTGGAGCTCCCGTCCGAAGCGGCGGCGATCGAGGAGATTAGGCGGGTGGTGACCGTTTTCCGCGAGCTTCGCGATGGCGCTACGGAAGACGGCAAGACCAAGCTAAAGTCGCCCAGCGGGACGCTTTCGACGGCTGAGGCAATCAGCGTCGTTAATAGCGGCGTCGCGTTAGCTGCTCACTTTGGTGAGGGACATCTAACCGCGACTGACGTCGCCTCCGGCCTGACTGGCGCCGTGGTGAAGGACCCGGTTCAGGACGTGATTGTGTGGCGCGAGTACTTGGAGACGGTCGTCAAGGAGCGGGACGGCTGGAAGGACCTGTACCGCGCCTGCCGCGAGCAGTTGTAGGCCAGGCGACAGGGAGGCTTGAGTGGCGTCAGACCGTGTCCATCTCCTTGGCATTCGACACCACGGGCCAGGCTCGGCCCGCAGCCTCCTTCGTGCGCTAGGCGAACTAGAACCCGATTGTGTGCTTATCGAAGGGCCGCCGGACGCCGACGCCCTGCTGCCGCTGGCATCGCGTGCAGAGCTAAGGCCGCCGGTAGCGCTGCTTGTCTACGAGTCGGCGAACCCGCGCAGGTCAGCCTTCTACCCGTTCGCTGAGTTCTCTCCCGAATGGCAGGCTGCGCGGTACGCGGTGGGACGTGACGTCGAGGTCCGCTTCATGGACCTCCCACAGGCGTATCAACTCGCCGAGGTCAGAACTGGTGGGAACGCCGAGTCGGAAGACGAACCGCCTGAGGGGGAGGCCCGGGCCAATTCCGACAGCGAGTCGGACGCCGGTGACCCGTCTGAGTTTGCCCTGCGCCGCGACCCTCTGGGGCAGCTGGCCGACGCCGCCGGTTACCCCGACGGCGAACGCTGGTGGGACGCGCTCATCGAGAGCCGCCGCAACGACGCAGGAGACGTTTTCTCCGCCGTGGCCGACGCAATGACGGCCCTCCGGGAAGGCGACTGTCTCAGGTCCGATCTCCGGGAGCGTCGACGTGAAGCATTCATGCGCAAGACGATTCGCGCCGCCATCAAAGACGGACGCGAACGGATAGCCGTGGTGTGCGGCGCATGGCACGTGCCGGCGCTCGATCCCAACTCGTGGCCACCGCTCAAGGACGACAACGCAGAGCTGAAGGGGCTGAGCAGGGTCAAGACGGAGGCCGCCTGGGCCCCGTGGACTTACCAACGGCTGGCGGTGGAATCGGGCTACGGCGCCGGCGTCGCTTCGCCCGCGTGGTATGAGCTGCTCTGGGAGTCGGCGGATTCGCTAGTCGGGACGCTTTGGATGACAAAGGCAGCCAGACTGATGCGTGACCGCGACCTCGACGCGTCATCGGCACAGGTCATCGAGGCCGTGCGTCTGGGCGAGACACTCGCCGCGCTGCGAGGTCGCACACTTGCCGGCCTCGACGAGCTTGAAGAGGCCGCACTGACCGTGCTATGCGGTGGCCAGCCCGCGCCGATGCGGGTGGTAAGAGACTCGCTGGTGATCGGGGACCGGCTCGGCGCCGTGCCAGATGACGCGCCGCAGGCGCCGCTGCAGAAAGACCTAGCCTCGCTCCAGAAACGACTGCGACTGCCCCCGCAAGCGAGTCGGAAGCAACGCGACCTCGACCTGCGAAAGCCAATGGACCGTGAGCGGAGCTGCCTGCTCCACCGGCTCAACCTGCTTGGGGTTCCCTGGGGCGAGGTTTCGGAGGGGGCTGTGCGTTCGCGAGGAACCTTTCACGAGCACTGGGTGCTCCAGTGGGTGCCCGAGTTTGCCGTCGGTTTGGTCGAGGCGTCCCGCTACGGAAGCACTGTGGCCGAGGCGGCCGCGGCCAAGACCATCGAGTCCGCATCGGAAACCACTACGCTGTCCGGCCTAACCTCGCTGCTGGGGGACGCCCTGCTGGCAGACCTTCCACGCGCAGCCCAGCAATTGATCAAGGCGATCCAGGAGCAGGCGGTCGCCAGCGGAGACGTGCAGCAACTGATGGCCGCGGCGCCACACCTGGCTCAGGTCAGCCGCTACGGCGACGTCCGTGAAACGGACGTGCGTCTAGTGTCTGACGTTCTGAGGGGGATTGTTGAACGCGTTTGCGTGGCGTTGCCGCCGGCGTGCTCGTCGCTCGACGACGAGGCGGCCGGCAAGATGTTAGCTCTGATTGGCGGCGTCGACGATGCGATGGCGATGCTCGACTCCGATGACCTCCGCGATGACTGGCGGGACTCGCTAAATCGCGTAGTGCAGCGCGAGTCTGCGCACCCGCTGTTGCGCGGGCGGGCCGCGCGCATCCGGCACGACGGCGACGCCGAGACGCCTGACGAGACTGCGCGGCTGATGGGGTTTGCGTTGTCTCGGGCGGCGGACCGCGTCGGCGCCGCGGCATGGATCGAGGGATTCCTTGGCGGCTCGGGACTGGTGCTGATCCACGATCAGGGGTTGTGGTCGCTAGTCGACGGCTGGGTGACCGGCCTTTCTGCTGATGAGTTCGGCGAGCTGCTGCCGCTGCTGCGGCGGACGTTCTCCGGCTTTCCCGTTGGCGAACGGCGGCAGATTGGGGAACGGGTCCTCCACGGCGTATCCACCAAATCCGCGGAGCCGCTTGGCGACTTCGACTTTGAGCGCGCCCGGCGGGTCCTGCCGTTGCTGGCGACGATCCTTGGCGGGGAGGAGACGAATTGAGCAGTCACGAAGAACGACTCCGACGCTGGCGGCTCATACTGGGTGGCGAGAACGCCGACGGCGTAGGCGTGACGCTCGGCAATATCGACGCGTCCGTTGACGCGGCTCTCAGTGCGCTGTACGACGCGCCGCGTCGGGGTGGGCTGGGGGGATCGGCTCCGAGCGTGCCACGTTGGCTGGGCGATATCCGGAAATACTTCCCGTCGTCGGTGGTGCGGGTGATGCAGCGTGACGCCCTGGATCGGCTTGGTCTGACGCAGATGCTTACCGAGCCGGAGACGCTCGAAGCCATCGAGGCGGACGTGCACCTAGTGGCCACGCTGTTGTCGCTGCACGGCGCCCTGCCCTCCAAAACCAAGGAGACCGCTCGTGTCGTCGTCGCGCGGGTGGTGGAGGAGCTGTTGCAGCGGCTCGAGAGCCCGATGCGAGACGCGGTCGCCGGTGCCCTGAACCGCGCGCTGAGAAACCGGCGGCCGCGTCACAACGAAATCGACTTGCCGCGGACGATCCGCGCCAACTTGAAACACTACCAGGCGGACTACAAGACAGTGATCCCCGTGACGCGTATCGGGTTTGGCCGCAAGCGCAGCTCACTCCGCAGGGTGATCTTGTGCATCGACCAGTCGGGGTCGATGGCGTCGTCGATTGTCTATTCAAGCGTGTTTGGCGCCGTGATGGCATCGATCCCCGCCGTCGACACGCGGCTGGTGGTGTTTGACACCTCGGTGGTCGACCTGACCGACCAGCTCGACGACCCGGTCGAGGTATTGTTCTCGACGCGTCTGGGGGGCGGCACCGACATCAACCGAGCCGTCGGCTACTGCCAGGGCCTGATCGACTCGCCCGACGAAACGATATTCGTGCTGATCAGCGATCTCTACGAGGGCGGGGTCGCCGAGAACCTCGTGCGGCGGGTCGGAGCGCTCCAGGGCGCCGGCGTGACCTTCATCACGCTGCTGGCGCTGTCCGACGAAGGCGCGCCGTTCTACGATCAGGCGCTCGCGGCCAGGCTGTCATCGCTCGGCGCCCCATCGTTCGCGTGCACGCCGGACCTGTTTCCTGAGCTGATGGCGGCGGCGATCAACCGTGACGATATTGGGCAGTGGGCAGCTGAACGGGATATTCTCACCGCACGGGGGGGAGATCAAGCAGAGACTATTTGAGGCGCAACGGTGATCGAAGGGGTTGACACGCCGCATGTTAGTGTAAAAGTAACACTAACAAAGGGAGCGAAGCCATGCACTACGCCACTTCACTGGCTCTTCTGACGGACCTCTACCAACTGACGATGGCCTCCGGCTACTGGAAGCTCGGCCGGAGCGAGCAGGAGGCGGTATTTCACCTATTCTTTCGCGAGCCTCCATTCTCGGGTGGCTACGCCGTGGCTGCCGGGCTGGGGCCGGCGGTCGATTTCCTCAAGTCGTTCCGGTTTGACGCTTCGGACGTTGAGTATCTGACGACCCTGACGGGCAACGACGGTGGGCCGTTGTTCGACGGGGGCTTCCTAGACTACTTGAGTGAACTGCGCCTGACGTGCGATGTCGACGCAATGCCCGAAGGAACCGTCGCCTTCGCCCAGCAACCGCTGGTGCGTGTTCGCGGACCGATTCTCCAGTGTCAGATCCTCGAAACGGCACTCCTGAATATCATCAACTTCCAGACCCTTATTTCGACCAAAGCGGCTCGCATCAGCGGGGCAACCGGAGGGGAGCCGGTGCTAGAGTTTGGCCTGCGAAGGGCGCAGGGGATCGACGGGGGGCTCGCCGCGAGCCGTGCCGCGTACATCGGCGGCTGCGCCGCAACATCCAACGTGCTCGCGGGTAAACAGTACGGCATCCCAGTTAAGGGAACGCATGCGCACAGCTGGGTCATGTCGTTCGACGACGAGACCAAGGCTTTTGATCGCTACGCCGAGGCGATGCCCAACAACTGTGTGTTCTTAGTGGACACCTACGACACACTGGAGGGCGTCCGCAAGGCCGTTGAAGCAGGCAAGCGGCTGCGGGAACGCGGCTACGAGATGATCGGCATCCGGCTAGACTCCGGTGACCTGGCGTACTTAAGCATCGAGGCCCGCAAGCTGTTGGACAACGGAGGCTTCCCAGACGCCACTATCGTCGCGTCGAACGATCTCGACGAGAACATCATCCAGAGCCTGAAGGGCCAAGGGGCCAGGATCGCCGTGTGGGGCGTTGGCACGAAGCTAGCCACCGCGTACGACCAGCCCGCTCTGGGCGGGGTCTACAAGCTCGGAGCGATCAAGAGCGGCGAGGGCGAATGGGAGCCGAAACTAAAGCTCTCCGAACAAGCCGTGAAGACCTCGATCCCGGGCGTTTTGCAGGTTCGGCGGTTCGAGAACGAGAAGGGCCTCGTCGGCGATATGATCTACGACGAGACACGCGGCATCGACCAGCGGAGCGTCATCGTCGACGCGGGGGACGCCAACCGCCGTAAGCAGATCCCGCCCGACGCTACCGGGACCAACCTGCTTGTTCCCGTGATGCGAGCGGGGGAAGTCGTGGTCCCATTCACAGAAGAGTCGAAAGATAAGATCGACGATACGCGGGCGCGGACGCAGCGTGAACTGGGCCGGCTTCACCCTGCCGTCAAGCGTCTGATGAACCCCCACGAGCACCCGGTTGGACTCGACATCGGGCTGCACGAGATCCGCGACCAGATGATCCGCGAGGTGCGGTGGGACTTCGGCGATTGACGCCGAGGTCCGCCCCGCGACAAGGAGGCTTGCATGAGACTTGTTCGCGTTGCCGCTGCCGCGCTGAACCAGACGCCCCTAGATTGGGACGCGAACGCTCGGAACATCCGCCGAGCTATTTCCTCCGCCCGCGAAGCGGACGCCCGGCTGCTTTGCCTGCCAGAGCTGTGCATTACTGGGTACGGGTGCGAGGACGCGTTCTACTCGCGTGGGGTATTGCGGATGGCGGAACGTGTGCTCGCGGAGCTCCTGTCGAGCACCGAGGGCATGGCGGTATCGGTCGGTTTGCCCATACAGCATGCCGGCGCTCTCTTCAACGCGACAGCATTGCTGGTGGACGGCGCGATTGCGGGATTGGTCGCAAAGCAGCATCTTGCGGGCGACGGGCTGCACTACGAGCCGAGATGGTTCAAGCCTTGGCCCGACGACGCCGTCACCAGCATCCGTCTTGCCGGGAGTGAACTTCCGATCGGTGACCTTCTGTTCGATATTGATGGCGTCCGATTGGGATTCGAGATCTGCGAGGACGCTTGGGTTGCGAACCGACCCGGGCTCGACCACGCGAAGCTCTCGGCGGACATCCTCTTCAATCCGAGCGCCAGCCATTTCGCGTTCGGCAAGTCGGTCACGCGTCGGCGGCTGGTGGAAGAAGCCTCGCGTAGCCTAGCCGTCACTTACGTTTACAGCAACCTGGTAGGCAACGAGGCGGGCCGCGTTATCTACGACGGCCAGACGATCATCGCCACTTGCGGCGAAACCGTCGCCTGCGGGCCGCGGCTGGGATTTGAGTCGGTCTCCGTGATGGTGGCGACAGTTGACGTCGACGCGCCGCGGATGCGCCGCGCGCAGTCAGCGAGCTTTGAGCCTCAAGTGGTCGTCGATAACGCACGGTCGACGCCCGTAGCGTTCAAGTTGCCGGCGGCGAAGCCGACTGGCGAAGAAGCTCAGGTTGCGGATTGGGAGAAGTCCAAGCATCTCAAGGAGGAGGAGTTCACACGGGCGGTGACTCTCGGATTGCACGACTACGCCCGCAAGAGCCGGTCGCACGGGTTCGTCGTGTCGCTCAGCGGCGGCGCCGACTCGGCGGCTGTTGTGTGCCTGGTGAGAATGACGGTGCAACGGGCAATTGACGAGCTCGGTATTGCGGCCGCTTGCGAGGCTTTCGGCCATGGTCCGGAGAATGACTTAGATACTCTTACCGCAGCGGTGCTGACGACGGTGTACCAAGCCACCCGCAACAGCTCTTTGACCACGCGGGACGCGGCCCGCGAGATCGCCCTGGCCATCGGAGCGACGCGTATCGAATTGGACGTCGACGACGTCTGCGACAGCTACACCCGCAAGACCGAGGCCGCGCTCGGCCGCGAGCTGACTTGGGAGTCCGACGACATTGCGCTGCAGAATATCCAGGCGCGTTCGCGAGCCCCCTCGGTGTGGATGCTGGCGAACGTTAAGAACGCCCTTCTCTTGGCGACCAGCAATCGCAGCGAGGCGGCGGTGGGCTACGCCACCATGGACGGCGACACATGCGGGGGCCTGAGCCCGATCGCCGGCATCGACAAGGCGTTCCTGCGGCAGTGGCTCGGGTGGCTCGAGGGAGAAGGGCCCGATGGATTGGGGTCGATTCCCGAGTTGAGCGTGGTCAATCGGCAGCAGCCGACTGCGGAGCTGCGTCCGCAGGATGCGGGTCAGACAGACGAAGACGACCTGATGCCCTACGACCTTCTTGACGCGATCGAGGACCACGCGATCGGCGAGAAGCGTTCGCCGGCTGAGACGCTGTCGGCCGTATCGGCCCAGTTCTCGGGGTACGAACCAGGCCGCCTTACCGCCTGGGTGCGGCGTTTCTTCGAACTCTGGAGCCGCAATCAGTGGAAGCGGGAGCGGTACGCCCCCTCGTTCCACGTCGACGACAAGAACCTCGACCCCAAGACGTGGTGCCGGTTCCCGATCCTCTCGGGCTGGTTTCGAAGAGAGTTGAACGAACTGCAGGACGCCGACTCGCACGACGGTCATGGCTCCTAGTCGCGACATAACCACGGAGCTACCGAGGTTCTTCTGCTCAAGCTTGACTTAGTGTGGTGTAGACACTATGCGGAGTGTAGGGGTAACACTAAGAGGCTCTCCCATGACGCATCTGTACGAATTTGCCCGACCCGCTCTTACGGTCGACATCGTCGTCTTTGGACTCGACGAGGAGGACCTGCAGGTAATGCTGATCCAGCGGGATCTGGCGCCCTTCGAGGGTGGGTGGGCCCTGCCCGGTGGCTTCGTGCGGGTCGACGAGACGCTGGATGACGCTGCGCGGCGGGAGCTAGTCGAGGAGACGGGGCTGAAGGACATCTACCTCGAGCAGCTCTACACCTTTGGAGCCGTCGAGCGTGATCCCCGCGAGCGGGTGGTTACCGTCGCCTATTACGCCCTGGTGAACTTGGAGGGGCACCACGTCCAGGCGAGCACCGATGCCCGCAACGCGGCCTGGTTCCCGGTGAGCGACCTGCCGGAGCTGGCGTTCGACCACCAAGCGATCCTTGACGCCGCTCACGAGCGGCTGCGAGGGAAGGTCCGCTACCAGCCGATTGGCTTCGAGCTGCTGCCAGAACGCTTCACGCTGAGGCAACTTCAGCACATGTACGAGGTGATCCTCGACCGCGAACTGGACAAGCGGAACTTTCGCAAGAAGGTGCTTGCGATGGAGATCGTCAAGGAAACGAAGGAGATCGAGAAGGACGTCGCCCACCGGGCCGCGCGGCTCTACCGCTTCGACAAACGCACCTACGACCGCCTGACGAAACAAGGCTTCAACTTTGAGATCTAGACCATGACCCTCTACCCACACATCCTAGGATGCCTGCTAGGCACTGCCGTGGGTGACGCCGTCGGGTTGCGGAGGGAGGGGCTGGCGCCGAGGCGAGCGACGAAGCTCTACGGCGATGACTTGTCGCCTGCGCTGTTTGCGGGTTTCGGCGTGTGCAGCGACGACACCGAGCACACAGTGATGGTCGCCCGCTCGCTGGCTATCGCGAACCATGATCCCGAAGCCTTCGAGCGGCTTATGGCGAGCCAGCTCAAACGCTGGTTGTTGGCGGCGCCAGCCGGTGTCGGGCTTGCGACGCTGCGCGCCTGCTTGAAACTGCTGGTTGGCTTCGGTCCCGGCCGGAGTGGCGTCTTCAGCGCCGGCAACGGACCAGCGATGCGATCGGCGCTAATAGGCGTCGCGTCGCGCTCGGACGCCCAGTGCGAGGAGTTCGTTCGCCGCTCGACCCGGCTGACTCATACCGATCCCAATGCGGAGGAAGGCGCGCTAGTTGTCGCCCGTGCCGCCGGATTGACGGCAAGAGGGAAGCCCGTCGATCCCAGCGGATTCCTGGGTCGCGAAGCGGAGCGAATCAAAGGGCCCGAACTTCGTGAACGCCTTGCCGCGGCGCACTGTGCGCTCGTGGACGGCTTGAGCCCCGCCGAGTTTGCCGAGTCCCAAGGATGGACCAACGGGATTGGTGGATACGTTAACCAAACCGTGCCGGCGGCCCTGTACTGCTGGGCGTCGTCACCGAACGAATATCGGCAGAGCGTAACTCAAGCTGTGCTGCTGGGAGGTGACACGGACAGCGTCGCCGCCATCACCGGCGCGATTGCGGGAGCTAACCTGGGAGACGCCGCGATCCCAAGCGAATGGGTCGCTGGACTCACCGAGTGGCCACGAGACGTTGATTGGATTGAGCGGGCGGCTAAGGCGCTTGCAGAGAACCTGGCTGGGCAGCGGTACACGAACCCGCCGCCGATGCATTGGCTGGCCACACTCCCAAGGAATGCGGTCTTCGCCGCCATTGTGTTGGGGATGGGATTCCGTCGATTGCTGCCACCGTACTGAGAAACCACCCATGAACTACATTGAAGCGCCGAACGAGTACAGCGGCGAAGATCCGTATGTGTTCCTTGCAGGCGGCATTTCCGACACCGAGTACTGGCAGGCCGAGTTCCTCGGGCGCGTCGAGGGCCACAGCCTGAGCGTGGTAAGTCCGAGGAGGAAGGCGTTCCCGATGGGCGACGCCGTAGAGGGCAGGCGGCAGATTGAGTGGGAGTGGCGTTATCTGCAGCGGGCCGGCTTAGTTGCGTTCTGGTTCCCTCCGCAGACGCTTTGCCCGATCGCCTTGTTCGAGCTTGGGGCCTGCTGCAGTTCGAGCGTCCCGTTGGTGGTGGGCACGGACCCAGTCTACGCAAGGCGGTTCGACCTGGAAGTGCAGTTGAGACTACGCCGGCCCGAGGTTGAGTTGCAGGATTCGATTGCGGCGGTCGCCGATCAGGTGGTCCAGCATCCAGCAATCGGAGGAAAACAATGAAAGTCCTAATACTTGTCGACATCCAAAACGACTTCCTGCCCGGCGGCGCGCTCGCGGTGCCAAACGGGGATGAGGTGGTCGCTGTGGCGAATCGATTGATGCCCGAATACGAGCTTGTCGTCGCCACACAGGATTGGCACCCTGCCGACCACCAGTCCTTCGCGAGCCAGCACGACGGCCATGCTGTCGGTGAGGTCATCAGCGTTGACGGCCTCGAACAAATCCTCTGGCCTGACCACTGCGTGCAAGGGACCCCAGGCGCCGAGTTTGCCGCTGCACTGAACACCGAAGGCGTTGACCATGTCATCCGCAAGGGGACGGACCGGATGATCGACAGCTACAGCGGCTTCTTCGACAACGACCATCGGAAGGCGACCGGCTTGGGCGACTACCTAAAGGGACGAGGTGTCACCGCCGTCGACGTGATGGGGTTGGCTACCGATTACTGCGTCAAGTTCACCGCCCTGGACGCGGTCGGACTCGGCTTAAGCGTGCGACTACTGACCGAAGGAAGCCGCGGCGTCGAGCTAACTCCAGGCGACTGCAACGCGGCAATCCATCAAATGAAGGAAGCAGGGGTGCGGATCGAGGGGGAGGAATCCGAATGAGCCGCAGCAACCGGGCGGGAATCGCCAAGGAAACACTCGAGATCGTGCAACGCGGTTGGTACGAAGTCGACGGATTTGGTCGCGTCGAGGTCAACCAGCAGGTCGACGCTTGCCTAGCCGCGACGACTCTCATCCGCCCTAGCGATCACGACGGGCCAAGCGAGAGGGACGCGAACATGCAGGCGTCGACAGCGTTTGAGGTACGCAACGAAACGACGTTGACCGCTGCTCATCGGTTGGTGGCGGAACGCGGCCTCGGTGACGTGCTGCTGCTCAACTTCGCCTCGGCGAAGAACCCCGGCGGCGGTTTCCTGGGCGGCAGCCAAGCGCAGGAGGAGAGCCTGGCGCGCTCGTCTGCCCTGTACGCGTCGTTGCAGACGCAGGCGGACTACTACGAGGCCAACCGCGGTTGCCGGACAGCGTTGTACACCGATTACATGATCCTGAGCCCCCGCGTCCCAGTGCTCCGCTCAGATGACGGTCAACTGCTGTCGGCGCCTTATGTTGTCGGCATACTGACCTCACCGGCGGTGAACGCAGGGGCGGTCCATGACAACGAGCCGGCCAACGTCGAGAGGATACTGCCAACGATGGCGAGTCGGATTGACAAGGTGCTTGCGGTTGCTGTGAGGCATGCGTATCGACACCTAGTCCTCGGGGCTTGGGGATGCGGCGTGTTCCGGAACGACCCTGAAGCAATTGCAGAGTTGTTCAGCGAGGCTTTGCTTGGAGAAGGGACGTACCGCGACGCCTTTGAGAGCGTGACCTTTGCGGTCCTTGACGGTACAAAGAACGAGTCGATCTTCCGCCCCTTCCAGCAGAGGTTTGAGGGAGCCTTTCAATGAACGGCATCCAGAGTAGCAGAGTCGACGATCAAGTCGTTGCCATTGAAGCAGGCATGCTCGGCTGCATGGTGGGCGATGCACTCGGTGTGCCGGTCGATTTCACGAGTCGGGACTCCCGGCGCGAATCGGCGGTCACGGGGATGCGGGCTTACGGGACCCACCATCAGCCCGCCGGGACTTGGTCTGATGACTCCTCGCTGATGCTCTGCTTGGCGGACAGCTTCGCCAGTGCGGGCGTCGACTACCAGGACCAGGCGTCGCGGTTTGTGGCGTGGATGCAAGATGCAGTGTGGACTCCGGATGAGGAGGTCTTCGATATTGGCTATGCGACACGCGAGGCGATCTCTCGGCTCGAAGCGGGCGTCGAGGCGATGCCACAACTGCACCTGCACGACAACTGACCATGAAGGACGTAAGGATGTCAGACATCAATCCAACGCCAGTCTACGAGGGACGACACGTGTCAATGCTCAGGCGTGGCGGGTGGGAGTATGCCGTGCGCAACATCGCCCGATCCGCGGTTGGCATTGTGGCCGTTACAGATGCTGGTGATGTCGTTCTGGTGGAGCAGCACCGGCCTCCTGTTAATCAGACCGTTATCGAACTTCCCGCGGGCCTGAGCGGTGACATTGTCGGCAAGGAAGATGAGGCGCTTGTCGAAGCGGCGAAACGGGAGCTGCTCGAGGAAACCGGCTACGTTGCAGATCGGTGGACTGAACTAATGACCGGGTATTCGTCGCCGGGCTTGACCGACGAGTCGATCACGCTTTTCCTGGCCGAGGGCTTGCAGCGGCAAGGCCCTGGTGGGGGCGATGCTAGCGAGGACATCACCGTTCACGAGGCGCCTCTTGGCGACGTGTTGACCTGGCTGCGAAGCAGGTCGGCAGTCGCGGATCTCAAGCTCTTGGCTGGACTATTCGCTGCGTCTGAGGCATTGAGGAGTCGGAAAGGGGGTGACTAGGTGCCACTACCGATCGAGATATGGCTGATCCATCCGGAACGAGAGGCTGCCGAGGCGTTTAGCGAGCGATTCGAGGGACTTCCCACGGTACGAGTGATTCAGACGGCCTACGAGGGGCTGGATGCCCACGATTGCTTTGTGACGGCGGCGAACTGCTACGGGATCATGAATGCCGGTATCGACGCTGCAGTTGTGAGGCTGCACGGGGTCGAGCTGTGCAAACGGATTCAGCATCGGATACTCGATGAGTTCCTCGGAGAACAACCTGTCGGCACTGCAATCATTGAACCAACCGGGAGTTCTCACAGTCTCTACGTGTGTCACGCGCCTACGATGCGGGTTCCAGGTTCGATTCGCGGAACCGACAACGTCTACCTCGCCACGTTCGCCGCACTGACGGCAGTGTATCGGTACAACACCGCCCACGATCATCCGATCCGCACGGTTGTTCTGCCAGCAATGGGGTGCGGATTCGGAGGAATGGACTACTCAGAGTCTGGGCGCCAAATGGCAGCCGCCTACAAACACTACTTGAGCCCGCCCCACCAGCTTGATTGGAACAACGTTATCGAGCGGGAAAAGCGCATCCGGTACGATGGTGAACAGCAAGTCGTGCGATAGGAGTAAGGTATGCCCACGGGCATTTGTGTGGAAGAACGATTCGTTGGCTGCCTGCTCGGTTTGGCGGTCGGAGATGCTCTCGGTGCCCACTTCGAAGGGCAGTCGCCCGATTTCATGGAGCGGCGCTATAGGTCGGCGACCGACCTGATCGACCACCCGCCTCCGGGCGAGCTGTGGTACACCGACGATACGCAGATGGCGATAGGCGTTGCCGAAACGCTCGTTGCTTGCGGGCGGATCGACGATGAGGTGCTCTGTTCCCGATTCGCTGCGAACTACCTGCCGCAGCGTGGGTACGGTCGTGGGGCTAAGGTGGTCCTTCAGGCGATGTGCGACGGAGAAGATCATCGATTCTGGGCTGAGAACTTGTTCGAAGGTGGATCTTTCGGCAATGGCGCCGCGATGCGAGTCGCTCCGGTGGGGTTGTTGTTCCGTGACGATCATGACGCCGTCTGGGAGCAGGCCCGACAGTCTTCGCTGCCGACTCACATTCATCCGCTTGGTATTGAGGGGGCTCAGGTCATCGCGTTGGCGGTGGCGATTGCGTCGTCGTTTGATCAGCTTGACCGCAGTTCGTTCTTCGAAGAGCTGGCTTCGCGGTGCGCGTCCGTCGAGTATAGCGGGCCGCTGAGGCGAGCCGGTCGATTGGAGGATGACCGCGACTTGGGGCTCTTCGGTAACGGTATTGAGGCAACCGCGTCGGTCGTGACGGCGGTCGCTGCCTTCGGGCTCACGCCCGATTCGTACGAAGAGACGATTGGCAACGCAATCCTGCTCGGCGGCGACACGGACACAATCGCGGCGATGGCAGGCGCCATCAGCGGGGCCTATCTCGGTGTCAATACGATCGCGGGGCACCTGCTCAATAACCTCGAAGATCGAAAGCAGGGGAGAACCTACATCAAACAGCTAGCAAAGAACCTTCATGGAAGACATGCGGATGCGGTCCGATAGCTAGTGCGGCGGAGAGGAATCAGGAAATGGACGCTCAATCACTCAAGAAGATCAGTAAACAACTCAGTTACGTGCTCAGGCACCGCCCCGACTCAGTTGGACTCGAATTGGGAGAAGGGGGCTGGGTCCGCGTTGACGACCTCATCGCTGCCTTTGCCAGCTATGGCAAGTCTTTGTCGGCGTCGGTCCTGGAACAGGTCGTCGCCGAAAACGACAAACAGCGATTCGAGTTCTCCGAGGACGGGCTTCGGATTCGGGCTCGGCAGGGGCATTCAGCGGAAGTGGATCTTGGGTACGATCCGGCGACGCCTCCTGACGTGCTCTATCACGGCACGGCCACGCGTCATCTCGACTCCATCCTCCAGCAGGGGCTCGTCAAGGGCCGCCGCCACCACGTGCATATGTCGACCGACAAGGAGACAATGATCCAAGTCGGGATGCGACACGGCAAGCCTGTGTTGCTGTCGATTGATGCAAGAAGAATGGTTGCAAACGGCTTTGAGTTCTACGTGACTGGCAACGGAGTGTGGCTTACGGATCACGTTCCTTGCGAGTACCTGCGGAGGGTGTAGCGGGGCTCAGTAGTCCGTGGGGTAGACTACCCCAGTGTCAGGTGCAATCTGGAAGAGTCTGGAGAGCGTCGCGTCTAGATGGGGCGCGGCTTAGCACCATTCTCGTCGCCAAGTTCTTGCGTTGGCATGGCTTAGCAGGCGATGCAGGCCCGCGTGGGGTGCTGGAGGTAGTCGAATCGAAATCCGTCGGCCCGACAATGCAACGCTCGTCCGCGACCGGTTGGCTCTGCGGCCTGTTGAGTGGTGCCCCCCACAAGACACCGCTCCGGCTCAACCCCAAAGCGTCCCACACTTCATTCGCCGCCCGCTCCGCCGACAGACCCACATCGCTCATCAGCGTTAAGTTGTTGCCGCAGTGCTGCAGCAGGTTCTGCAGCACCGTCAGCGTTACCCGATCCTACCGCCGCTCGTCAAACAACCGCCACCGAAAGTGCATTGTCGGGCGCCATCCCGGCTTGGGCACGATGTTAGTGGCGGCGCCAGTTTCGGAGATCGAGACGCTGAGCGTGTCGTCTGATTACACCACCCGGATCACCCAGCAGTCCGCCCAATGTTCAGTTTCGCCGAGCATCGGGACAAACAGCTCTGTGTCCCGCGTTAGTAGTCGTGGCTGTAGTGGTCGCGCCGATAAACCCGCTGGCGATAGCTGCCTGATAGGATATGACGAGCTATAGTTGGTCGTGTGTCTTCCACTTGCCTCGCACCGAGATGACCAAAGATGGCGATTGGTACTGAGTGTTTCGCATTCCGAAGGGCCGCGTTTGCCGCGAGTCTGTTGCTGGGAGTGGCGACGGCCAGCGGCGCTGAGGACTGGGCCGAGGTGCTCGGGTACCCTCCGGGCAAGAAAGTCGTTGTGCTGCACGCTAACGAGATGGGGCTCTGCTTTGAGACCAACGAAGCGGTGGCCGCCCTGATCGAGGACGGCACGTCCCTTTCGGCTAGCGCAATGGCGCCCTGTGTGTGGTTTCCGCACGCGGCCGATTACGCCAAAGGCCACCCCGATTCCGATGTTGGGTTGGAGCTGACGCTCACCAGCGAGTGGCCGCTCTACCGCTGGGCCCCCGTGAGCGGTAGGCAGGGCCCGACGTCACTCAGCGATAGCCACGGCTACCTGTGGCGTAGCGTGCTCCAGATGGCGGTCAGCGCCAGCAGTGAGGACGTGAGCCGTGAGCTCGACGCGCAGCTGCTCCGCGCCGAACGGACGGGGATGCGGCCCACACACCTCACCACCCATCTCGGCGCGCTATACGCCCGGCCGGATCTTGCGGGCGTGTACCTCGACTTCGCGAGGAAGAACTGGATCCCGGCAGTCGTTGTCGATCTGACGCCTGAGCTAATGGCGCACTTTGCCGACCACGGCCTGCAGGTGTCAGACAGTCTCGCCCAGTTGATTGCCGAATACCCGCTCCCGAAGCTGCGAGAACTACGGATCGTGCCGCGCACGGAGTCCTACGAGGAGAAGCTTACCAAGACGCTCACGCTTATCGACAATCTTCCTGCGGGGATCTCGCAATTGGTGTTCGCGCCCGCGACGGAATCCGACGCCCTCAAGTCCCTCACGCCCGACTGGCGGCAGTATGTGTGGGACTTCGAGCTCCTGCGGGATGACAAGCTGAAGCAACGCCTGTCGAAGGACGACGTTGTCCTCACGACCTGGACTGAGATTATGCGTCGGTTCGACGCGTCGGCCCGCTAGCACAGCCCGGGAGCCCATCATGGCGTTTGCAAGCCTACCCTCCTGGCGCCGCCCACCCGCCAGCGGCCTGCTGACCTTCGTGCTGGTGTCAGCCTGCTACGGCGCCTGCCAGGCCCAGTACACGAACTACTCGGACGCGTACCGCAGAACGCTGCAGGAGCACCCGGGCCGGACGATGGACACCAACCGCTACCTGTACGACAGGTACTTCCGCAACAACGTGGCGGTCAGCCCGTATGTCAGCGGGGCGCTGCTCGGCGGCGACCTTGGCGGCACCGCCTATTCCGCGGTGGTGCGTCCCGATCTGGCGAGGCGCGAAGCGGTGCTGACGGATCAGTCTCGCTACGTGCAGCAACGGAAGGTTCAGGGCAATGTGGGGTACACGGCCAATCCGGGCGGCGGTTACATCGGCGCCATGCCGGGCATGGGGATTCAGAAGCCGGTGCAGCCGTCGGTGAGCACTCCCGGCGCGTACCAGAACCACTGGTACGGCGGCTGGAACCGGTAGGCAACGTTGTCGAAGCCGCGCATGACAGCGCCCGCGGCAGCGGCAGGGCGAAGTCCGTTGGAATCACGCCTAGCTCGGCTCGCTCGAGGCGAACAGGACGACAACCGAGTGGTCCGACGCGGGGTACGAGTCTCCAAGGACCTCCGGCGCCTCGTCCCACGGCATGATATCGTCTGGCGACTCGCGGGCCGTGTCGATCCAGCGCCGCCAGCGACTGGCGCCCGGCGTGGGCAGGTCGAACGCCAGCGGTTCCCAGTAGGCGTTGAGGATGAAGTGGAAGGCGAGCCGCTCGCGGGCTAGTTCGCCGCCGAGCGCGATGCTCCGGGACGAGTCGCCCCAATCGGGCTGCCGTAGTCGGACCCCGTGCCACTGCAGCTTGGCTTCCCTCAGCCGCAAGCCGATGCTGGTCCGCCGCAGTTCGTGCTCGGCGTCACGGGTTGCACGCCTTGCGCACAGCAGTTTGACGAACCGGTGCAGGTCGGCGTGCGTTTTCACATTGCCCCAGTCGAACCAGCTCAGCTCGTTGTCCTGGCAGTAGGCGTTGTTGTTGCCGCGTTGCGTGCGTCGCATCTCATCGCCCATGAGGAGCATCGGTGTGCCGAGCGAGAGCATCGTGGCCGTGATGAGGTTTTTTGCCTGCCGGTTGCGGAGACGCTGCACCGCCGGGTCGGGCGTTGGACCCTCGGCGCCGCAGTTCCAGCTGCGGTTGTCGTCGGCGCCATCTTGGTTCTCTTCCCCGTTGGCCTCGTTGTGCTTCGCGTTGTACGAGACCAGGTCGTTGAGCGTGAAGCCATCGTGGCAGGTTACAAAGTTGACGCTCTGCTCCGCCTCGCGCTGCTTGTGCCCGTAGAGCTCCGGGCTGCCGACCATCCCGTCGGCGATCCGCCGCACGGCCCCTGGCTCGCCGCGGAAGAAGTCGCGGACGTTGTCTCGGAAGCGTCCGTTCCACTCGCGCCAGGCGTCGCCGATGAAGCTGCCCACCTGGTACAACCCGCCGGCGTCCCACGCCTCGGCGATGAGCTTCGTTCCGGCTAGGGCCGGGTCGGTCTCGATGTCCCAGAGCACGGGCGGGTTCGGCAGCGGGCGGCCGGAGGGGTCGCGTGACAGGATCGAGGCAAGGTCGAACCGGAAGCCGTCCACGTGGAAGTGCTCTACCCAGTAGCGGAGGCTGTCGACAATCAGCCGACGGACGACCGGGTGGTTGGCGTTGAACGTGTTTCCGCAGCCGGTGTAGTTAGCGTAACGCTCGCCGCCGCCCTCCAGCATGTAGTAGGTCGGGTTGTCAACTCCGCGGAAGCAGAGGGTCGGGCCGTGCTCGTTCCCCTCGGCGGTGTGGTTGAACACAACGTCCAGGATCACCTCGATGCCCGCGCGGTGCAGTGCTTTGACCATGTCGCGGAACTCGTCAATGGCACCCTGGGGCGTTCCGCGTGAGCTGTACGCAACATGGGGAGCAAAGAACGACACCGGCGAGTAGCCCCAGTAGTTGCTCCTGCCCGGCGGCGCGTCCCCGGAGTCGAACTGGAAGACGGGCAGGAGCTCCACGGCCGTGACGCCCAGCTGCTGCAGGTAGGGGATCTTCTCGACCAACCCCGCGTAGGAGCCTCGAAGGGTTTCGCTCAGCCCGGAGCTGGGGTGGCGCGTGAAGCCGCGGACGTGCATCTCGTAGATGATCGTGTGCGACGCCGGTCGACGCAGCGGCAGGTCGCCGTGCCAGTCGTAGACGGCGGGGTCGACCACGACGCTCTTCATCGCGGCCGCGGTGTTGTCGCCGGGCTGGGAGGCGGCTTCACGGCTGTAGCCGGTCGGGATCGCGACACCGCGTCCGTACGGGTCCAGCAGGAGCTTGTCCGGGTCGAATCGCAGCCCGTGCGTGGGGTTGGCGGGGCCGTGGACGCGGTAGCCGTAGAGCTGGCCCGGCTGCACCCCGTCCACCTGCGCGTGCCAGTAGTGGTAGGTGCGCTGGGACCGCGGGTCGAGCCGGATGACCCGTGAGGGGACCGCGTCGTCGTCGCGGTCGAACAGCAGGAGGTCAACGCCTGTTGCGGCGCGCGAGTAGAGGCTGAAGTTGGCGGCGCCTTCGGCGGGCGTGGCGCCGAGCGGAGAGCTGCGACCGGTGCTCCTGGTGCGGTTCATGGCCGATCGGCTTTCGAGTGCACAACCCCTTGGGCCGTCAGTGAGATCGGGGCGCGGCCCACTGGTTCCCCCACCCCGAGTAGAGGTCGTGAAGGAAGGCCTTCCAGTCTTCGGCGGTGCGGCCGGGCGGGTAGGGTTCTGGGGCGATTGGAGCGGGAGCGGTCCAGACGATGCGGAACTGCCCGTCGGCCTGGATCTGCCCGACCCGCGGCGTCTTGAAGCAGTGCTGCGTGTCCGGGTCGATGCGGACTTCTCCTTCGGGCGCGGTGAGGCGCTGGTTGAGCATCGCACGCCGCACCGCCTTCGGTTCGACGCTGCCCGCCTCGCGCACGGCCTGGGCCCACAGGTGCACGCCGATGTAGGCCGCCTCCATGGGGTCGGAGACGACGCGCTGTGGGTACTTCTTGGAGAAGCGTTCGACGAGGTTCCGGCTGGCCTCCGTGTCCAGCGATTGAAAGTACGTCATCGCCGCGTAGTCCCCCACCACGTCGGCGGCGTTGAGCGTGCGGAGCTCCTGCTCGCCCACGTTGAACGACAGGCACGGGGTCTGGCCGGTGCTAACGCCCGCCTCCCTCAAAGCCCGGAAGAAGGCAGTGTTGGCGTCGCCGGCGAGCAGGTTGAGTACCATGTCCGGCTTGGCGGCCTGGATGGCCTGCACCGTCGAGCGGAAGTCCGAGCTTCCGACCGGGTGGAAGCGCTCGTCAACGATCGACGCGTCCGTTTCTTGCAGCTGGCTCTTGATGATCTCAGCGGCGGCGCGCGGGAATACATAGTCAGAGCCGACCAGGAAGAACCGCTTCTTGCCCAGGTTCTCGCGGGCCCAGGTGACCGCGGGGATGATCTGCTGATTGGGGGCGGCCCCCAGGTACACGATATTGGGAGAGGTCTCCATCCCTTCGTACCAGACCGGGTAGACCAGCAGGTGGTCGTGCTGCTCGAAGAGTGGCTTTACCGACTTGCGGCTGGCGGACGTCCAGCAGCCGAACACGACGCAGACTTGGTCGTCACTGATGAGCCGCTCCGCCTCGCGCTGGAAGACGTCCGAGTCCGAACGGCCGTCCGCTACAATCGGGTTCACCGGCCGCCCCAGGAGCCCGCCCTGCTCGTTGATCTCATCGATTGCCAGCAGCGTCGCGTTGGTGACGCTAGCGCCGCTCACCGACATCGCGCCGCTGAGCGACTGCAGCACCCCCACGTCGATGGGGTCTCCCTGCGCCGCGGCGATCGCCGACGACCCCGACGCGGGGTCACGCCCCATCCAGGACCCGGCCACGACCGCCGCCAGGCAGGCAATCGCGACGCCGGCGCCGACGGCGACGAACCGCCTGCGTGTGGGGCCGGACTCCGTTGACGAGACCGTCGGGTGGGCCGTCCCCGACTGGCTCGGGAGCTCGATCCGCGTCTCGCCCGATGGGGTGGAGGTGACCGCCTGCAGGTCGGCCAGCATCGCCTCGGCGGTCTGGTAGCGGTCGGAGGGGTCCTTGGCCATCGCGCGGGCGATGATCTCGGAGCACGCGACCGGGACCTCGGGGTTGGTCTCGCGTGGGTCGGGGATGCTCTTCTTGCAGTGGGCGAACAGCACCTGCATGACGCTGTCGCAGTCTTGGTAGGGCTGGCGTCCGGTCAGAGCACAGTAGTAGGTGGCGCCGAGTGAGTAGATGTCGCTGCGGGCGTCGACGGGCTCCGCCTGGCACTGTTCGGGGCTCATGAAGTGGGGCGTGCCCACGACGGTGCCGGTGCGAGTCAGGTGGGGCGAGTCGGACGAATCGAGCGACGAGACCTTGGCGATGCCAAAGTCGGTCAGCTTGACGGCGCCGTCGGCCGCCCTCAGCAGGTTGGCCGGCTTGACGTCGCGGTGGATCAGGCCGGCGGCGTGGGCGGCCGCTAGGCCCTGGCAGGCGTCGATGGCAATGCGGGTGGCGTCGAGCACGGGCAGCGCGCCGTGCCGCTGCAGCTCGTCCGAGACGCTCCCTCCCCCAATCAGTTCCATCACGATGTAGTGCGCCCGGCCCTCCTCGCCGACGTCGTAAATCGCGGCGACGTTCGCGTGGCTCAGCCTGCCGGCCGAACGCACCTCCGCGCGGAAACGGTTGAGCACGGTCTCGTTGTTGGCCAGCTGCTCGGGCAGCAGCTTGATCGCCACCTCGCGGTCGATCGCCGGGTCGTAGGCGCGGAAGACCACCCCCATGCCGCCCTGGCCCAGGACGCCGGTGATCTTGTACTTGCCGAGCGTCGTGCCCACGCGGCCCTGTGGCGACGGGCTATCGCCCGCGGTGGGGGAGGTGTCGTCCGCGCTGTCCGGAAGCGACGTTGTCTCGCCTTTGGCCGTTACGTCCGTTTCCCGCGTGGGCTGCTCGTCGTACTGCTGCTCGTCCGGGGTCACTGCGGGTTCAACGCCTCCAAGTAACAGGTGGAGTGGGAGGACGCGTGGCAAACAACCGGACTCCGGGCGGCGGCTCGTCGGTAGCTCACTTGGCCGGGACCCTGCGCAGCAAAGTGTGGACCGTCGACACCAGTGCCACGGTCCGCAACTTGCCGGCGAGTGGCCAGAAAAACAGTCACCGCCAACTCGACCCAGAAGACGTCCTACAGCATCCGCAGCACGCCCAGCAGCGGGGTCACCGGACCCCCGTTGCTTCCCTCATCCTCGTGTGCTCCCGCTATTCCTGTTGTCCCGCTGGATCATCGAGCCGCACAAGCAGCCATTGCTGCGTCGATCCGTCGGCGAAGTGAACCAGCACCGGCGCCGTGTCCTGCGTGAGGTTGTAGATGCCGGTCTCCATGATCGGCCGATCCTTGCCCACAACGTTCCACGCCGACCGCTGCGATCCCTTGTCAACCATGCCTTCGATGGTCTGGGTGGTGTCGGTCTTGGTGTCGTTGAGCGTGCCGGAGATAACGCCCTCCTTGCTGATCACCAGCTGCAGGAACAGCGTCGGGTCGGGGCCGTCTTTCTGGCCGTCCTGGGTGACGGCGAACACGCCGAGCGGCATCCAATCGCCCTCGTCGACCTCGACGTCGTCGGCGCGCGAGGCGATCTGCTCCGCCTGCTCGATGTACTCGGCCTCGGTGGCGACCGGCTCGCCGTCGTAGCAGACGGAGCCGTCCTCGTAGTAGACGTTCTCGCCGTAGTTGTAGTAGACGGGGTTGGACCAGCCGTAGTCGACCCAACCGGCGACGCCGCCCCACGCCGCCCAGCGGTAGGGCCGCGTGATGGCCCAAGCGCCCCACAGCGGGTGGTCGGACCAGAAGTCGCGGATCGGGTGATCGTGCACGTGATCACGAATCTCGTCGCGCCGCTCTTGGCGGATCTCCTGGCGCTGGCCGCGGTTCTCGATCCGGTCGGGCCGGCTGCTCGCCAGCGGACGGTCGGGGTGGACGGGACGCTCGCCGCGGCCAGGCCGGTCACCAGCTCCAGGTCGGTCGCCTGCGCCCGGTCGGTTGCCTGGTCCAGGCCGGTCGCCTGCGCCGGGACGTTCGCCGCCGCCGGGTCGGTCGCCCGCTCCGGGACGCTCAGCCGGCAGCGTGCCGGGGCGAGCGCTCGTGTCACGCAGGAAGTCTGCCGCGGCGCTCCCCGCCAGGCCCGCGGCGGCGCCCCCCGCGAAACTGCCGCGGCCGCCACCGGGGCGGGTCGAAGGTTGGGTCCCGGGCCGTGCGCCGGTGGACGGCTTCAGGTCGAGGAAGTTCTGCAGGTCCGACGTCGACGGGCGGCCCCCCGCTCCCGTCCCCGGGCGCGTGCCGCCGCCGGGTCGGGCGCCACCGCCAGGCCGAGCGCCGGGAGTCGATCCGCCGGGCCGGGGGCCACTGGGGCGGGTCGTCGCGGAGGGGGGGCGGGTGCTGGGACGCGAAACGCTCGGACGGGACGCCGAAGGCGTAGACGGACGCGAGACGGGACGGCTCACCGACGGGGTCCGGCTGGCGGGCGGTCGGGAGTAGCCCCCTCCACTGAACCCGCCGCGGCTGTAGCCACCTCCGCCGCCACGGCTGAATCCGCCACCGCCGCCTCCGCGCCCACCGCCGCCTCGACCACCGCGCGCCAACACGTGGTCAGCGACTAGTAGGCAACTGATCAAGACTGCGACGACCAAGAATGCCCGTTTCATGTCAATTTCCTCTACCGAGATTGTTCTGTGCCCGTGTGCGACGTCCAGCCGCGAGTGGTCGCGTCGCACCGCCGACGCGTTGAACGGCTGTCGGCTACTCCGCGTCCGTCTGCCGAACGACGACCACCTCGTCGACGTTGGGGAGCAGCTCACCGCCTGCCTTGCGGTCGAGCGACTGCCAGGTGAGGGTGTTGTCGTCCACGCGGGTAATGACGTTCAACGCCGACGACTGGCTGCCATCCGGCGCCACGCCGGTGGTGTGGATGTGCCAAGAATCGCCCTTCCGCGTCCAGGCGCCTTGCCCGAACCCACCGTCGGAGTCGAACACCCACGACCTGAGCTGCTTCGCGGCGGGGTCCCAGCCAATGATCTGCAGCCCCGAGAAGTCGGTGCGGTCACCAATACTGACCCCGAACATGCGGGTGATGAAGTTGCGGTTCTTGGTCCACTGGCAGGAGGTCGCAACAACGGCCTGATCGTCGCGGTCGACCCACTCGCCAATCATCCATTCGAGCTCTTTGAGGTGGTCGTAGTTGGAGCTTGCGGCCTCTGATTGCTCCTCCGAGACTCGGTCGAGCAGCCACTTCCCGTCACGCCTGACGTAAACAGCCGTGTACTGAGTCTCCTCCTGCTGATCGCCCAGCAGCTTGACGACCGCGGTCCCTCGCTCGATGGCGACGTTCGGCGAAACAAACTCGATGGAATCGGTGGTGGCGGCAAGGGTTGGGCTGTCGCCAGAAGCAAAAACACCCGAGAACTGAGCTTTGATCGCCTCACGCCCGACGAGCTGCTCGCCGCTGCCCGGGTCTGTGTAGACTGCCTCTGGCGACCACAGCGCGGCCACCGCGGCCGCGTCCCCACGGTTGAAGGCGCCCACGTAGTCCGCGACCGACTTCCTGATCAGGGCTTCGTCCGCCGCGTGATCGCCGTAGGCGTGCTGGCCGATCAGCGCACTCGACACCGCAAGCGTCAACATCAGCGTTGTTCGCGTCATGATTCCTCCCCTGATTCCCTATCCCTACTGCAATTCTTCTGGGGCGGCGCCGCCCACGGCCAACCGGTCCGCCACGGCGATCTCGCTAATCGCTGCTCCGACTTGCCAGCCGAGTCCCATTCGACCGAGACTCGGACGCTCGAAGGAGCCGAGCCCGACGAGCCGCCGCCGTAAGTTTGGCACGGTCTGGGCGCCCAGTCCAGTAGATACTGGTCGCTTTGCGACCAAGTCTGTCGTAGAATCCGTCGTCAGTGAGTAGCGTTCGGAGAGTCCACGGCTGACGCTTATCGAGTGGAGCCTCTTTGCCGGTAGTCCACTCGATTGAGCGCTGTCGGGGGCAAGTGTTTCGAACACCATTTCCACCTGGCAGGTAGTCAAACGCCGCCGGTCTCCCGGCGGGCGGAGCGCTGGCAGGTGTCACGTGTCAAAACATCATGGGTAGAGAAGAGTGTGGTTGGAGCGGCGCCCGCGGCACGGTCTCTTGTCGCGAGTGCGCGACTCTTGCAATCACTCATATTTGGGCTAAGTGCACGGAAATCGTCGCCTTCAGCCCGGCGATTAGGGCGGCGCAGCCGTCCCCAAGTCCTATCTAGTCTGTCTGGTCGTTAACTTTATCCACTTGGAGGTCTTGGATGGCCATTGAAAGCCTAATCGATCGCATCGACGCGGAGTTGGCGGCGGCCGATGAGCGGGCGCAGCAGCTCAAGTCTCAGCAGGCCGAGGCGTACCTCGGCCGCCAGCAGCGGCTGGAAGAGTTCGGCCAAACCGTCGAGCGGCTCAGCGCGATCTGGCGCCCCCGGCTCGAGGCGCTGGCACAGAAGTTCGGTGAGCGCGTTGACACGCACCCGGTCGTCGAACCGAGCCGGCGGAGCTGCCTGTTTGCGTTCCGGTCGGAACTCGCCAAGATCGACCTGACCTTCTCGGTGGCGCCGGACCCGGACGTCCGGAACCTGATCGTCAGCTACGACCTCAAGATCCTCCCCATCCTGATGAAGTTCGACTCGCACAGCGAGGTCGACTTCCCCCTCGACGCCGTCGACGAGGACGCCCTCGCCAGCTGGATCGAGGACCGCATCGTCGGCTTCGTCCAGACCTACGTGGCGCTGCACGAGAACAACTACTACCTGAAGGACCACATGGTGGTGGACCCCGTCGCGAAGGTCAGCTTCCCCAAGTACGCCGCCGCCGCGACCCTCAACGTCGGCGGCGAAACCTTCTATTTCATTGACGAATCGACCCGCAGCGAGTTCGAGCAGCAGTCGGCTGCGAAGTAGGACGGGATGCGTTCTCTGTGGAGGCGGGGGCGTTTCTCAGCGCACGGGAGAGATGATTGGCTACTTTTCGGTATCGGGGCAAGACACAACCCATTCCTGATCAGGGATGAACTCTTGTGAGTCCGTGATGTGCTCGAGGACGATCTGCCATGCGCTGTCTTGGCGGCGAAAGCCGAGCGTGACGCGGAGCGTCTGGGTGTCGAAGCTTTCTTGCGCGTCAGACGACAAGATGAGCAAGAAGTGGGCAAAGCCGATTTGCCCCGACTCATGGTGCTGCAGGTCGACCACCTCTGTCTGCAGCAAGCCCCTCGTCTGACTCAGCCTCAGTTCCCACGCCCGGCGCACCTCGCTCATCCGAAGCGAGTCCCACGGCAGGCTCGACGCGTACCCACTCACCTGGTCGGCGTACATCATGGTGAGGCGGAGAGTGTCGCGCCGCTGCAGTGTGTGCAGCCACGCGTCGATGCGTTCCGAAATGGAAAGCCCTGCATCCGACGGAAGGCGGTCGGCAAGTGAATCGGCGCCGGCGGGGACGGGCGATGCGAACTCGGGGCTGCAGTCAACGTCGTTGTGTGCGTGGTCCATGCGTTTACCTTGAAGGATGAGATCGGCGATGCGGTTCGGTTATTAGGGGGCAGCGGGGGCGTCGGCCAAAGGGACCGCTACGACCCCGTACATGTTTGCGCGGATATACCTGGGGCGTGGGTCTTGGTCCTGACGGTTGGGCAGCAGTCCGTTGGGTCCTAGGACGACCGGGCCGCCGTTAGGCGCCGCCGCCTTCCAGATCGAGTGAACGCGATCGATGCTCTCGCCTGGTCCTACCTGGGCGAACTGATCGTTGGCGGGGAAGCGGTTCGCGGTATCGTGAGGGGACTCGTCGACCCCGATCTCGTCGCCCGTGTTCTCGAATGAGGCGGCCAGCCAATCCGGCGCCGCGACCCGGTTGTCGAGCAGCACATAGAGGGCCGAGGGGCGGGTGAGCATGATCTCGATCCGCAGGTCCTCGTCCGCCTTGTCCTCGTTGAACATCCGCACGTAGTCGCCGCCAACCAGGTACGCGGGCATGCCGTCCGGCGTGAGCCCGTTCCATTCGTGAAAGCGGTCGACGTAGGCCGGCGCGTCTTCCCGCATCCCGCCGGCGACGATCTCGTAGAACTTCCAGTTTCCTTCCCGGTCGACGTTGTCAGCGACCGAGCCCACGACCGGCGTCCGCGGCGCTCGGTTAAGGTCCATCGGATCACCGGACGACTGCACGCTCATGATCCGCGACAACCCGCCCTCACTGCTGACGTGCACGGCGTCTCCCTTGGCGAGGTGCAGGGCGTCGCCCGGAGGTGCGCCGCCGTTCTTGGGATTGGTTGGTGGCACGCGTAGGTCGACCTTGCCTCCGAACACGACCAGGTCGGTCCCCGTCTCGGCGGCCGCGACGGAGAACACCGTACCGAGGTCAACGACCTCGGCCGATGGGGTGTCGACGGTGAATCCGTTGGTAAGCTTGGGGGCGGTCACCGTGATCCGTCCCCGCACAAGTTGAAGCCGGGAGCTGCTGTGCAATTGGAGTTCCACGGGGGCGCGGAGCACGCCCACCGCGCCCCCATCGATCTGCATCTCGATCGCCCCGGCATCGACCCAGAGCTTCTCTCCGAGTCGGATACGCTGAGGGTTCGCGTCTGAGCTCTGTGAGCTCCGCCAGCGGCTGTCGTTGGTTGGCGAGGTCAACGACGCAGCAAAGATCGCAGTGCTGGCACCGGGGTTCTGCTGCGCAGGTTGCTGCGAGGCCCGGCTGTCCGCGTTCGGTAGGGCTAGCTCATCGCGCTCGCCGCCCGCATCGGCGACCACGGTAGGCAGATCATCCTCGCTGCCAGGCCAAAGGCTTACCGCCAGACCAATGGCCGCCAGCAGGCTCGCCGCGAGTGCTGCGGCAAGCCAGTAGATGGGCAGCCGGACGGGCTGGCCGTGGTGGGGTGTTGGCGAGTCCGTGTCCCGACGCTGTTGGGGCGTCCGGACATCGGCGAGGACCCAGTGCAGGTCGGTGTTGAATGCGATCAGCTCCCAGTACTCGCACCGGAGCCGTTCCGACCGCGCCAGCAGGGCGTGGAGTTCAGCGTAGCCATCGGAATCGAGGGCGCCGTTGCACTTATCGCCGACCAGCTGCTCGAGTCGATCGAGATCGGACTGCTCTCTCGGATCGGTCATCCCGATACTTTCGCGTTTCCGTTAGAGATCAAGCGAAATGAGTAATTGGGCCGCATCACACGGGTCTTGAACGCTGCGCCAAGCTCCGCTCAACACATTCCCGCAGCCGTTGACGAGTCTTGGTCAGCAGCTTGTAGACGTTTCGGACGGACCGGCCCGTGGACTCGGCGAGGGCCTTGGCCGACTGTTGTCGCGCGTAGAAGTCGTTAATCAACAGACGCTCGTCGGTGAATAGCTTGTCAATACAGCCGGCGAGCGCGTCGAGCCGCTGCTCCCGCACGCCTGTCTCTCTGGGGTACGCCGCGGCCAATGACTCGAGGACCGCGTCGCTCGCCCACAGGTGCTTTGCTGAATGCCGGTCGCGGAAACGCCGGATCTCGATCCACGCAAACCCGAACGCCCACTGCAGGAACCCCTGGTCCCAGTCATAGAGTTCGCGCTTCTTCCACAACGCCATGTTTATCTCCTGCAGAACATCCTCGGCGTCGCCCAAGGAAGGCGTCATGCCGGCGATGAACGCAAGCAGCCGGCGCTGGTTCTGCGTCAGCAACTGCATGAACCGGTCGTCGGTGTTGGAGTCGGCTTCGCCCATCCCATCCCTTTGATTACGCCTTCGCCAATTCGGCCCTGGGTACGGAACCATCGCATCCACGCCGATGTCGGCCTTCCCGGCCGCAGGCGCCGCGCGGATCCACTCTAGAGATTCCTCCCTGCGGGAAGCTTGAAAGTGCCCTCGAAAAAGAAGAAAAGATTCAAATTCGACCGAGAACGCCCGATTGGCGTACCCATGACCGATGTTCGCCAGAAATATTGCGGTCAACCTCAGGGAGGCTGGGGCACGATGTACGGGATTTGTAGCAGGAGAGCGGCTACTGCATGGTAAGTTGCGGCTTCCGAATGCATGCTGCCGCTACCAACGCTGTGGGGCGTGTGTACAACGCCTGGCACAACCCGTGTCGAGAGCTGTACGGGTCAGCCCTGGTAGGCGCCATTGCCTAAGGGCTTCTGCGTAGGGGGTGCCCCCTAATGCGACGCGAGAATTGGCGCACCTTGTCAAGTTCTGGCTGCCGCTGACCGGATCGAAGCACACAGCCTCAAGAGTCCTGACGACGTGAGCTGATGAAGACTCTGCTGCAACCGACCGTGTGCAAAGGCAACCAGCACGCCAGCTAGCCGCGTAGCCGCATTGACGGGCTGGCACGCTGTAGCGGGTGTACTACTCCAGTCGAAGAAGGGAAGCAGATGACGATTGAACCAGCTCCTCATTTTACGGAACGTGACTCGAAGCTGCTGCGGGAACTCAAGTGTGGCGCCACTAACAGCGAAGCGGCTACGCAACTGCAGCTCAGCGTCCGTACCGTAGAGAATCACCGGCGGACCGTGATGAAGAAAATCGGCGCCCGCTCAGCATTCGAGTTTGGATACTTGATCGCATGCCAAGAGCTGCTCGCAGCGCGTGTCGAACCACAGGAGTAGAAGGCGAGGCAGCGCGCAGTTACCTTCCTGCCTGGCAGCTGTGGAGTAGACAGCTTCTTCGCATGCTCGGAGCCTACCACCGGCGTCGGGTCTATGCCCTCGATTAGGGAACAATCTCTCGGTTCCCGATTGCCTGAACGACGGCGTCGACGGTGCTCACCGCGTTGAGCTTCTTGCGAGCGGCCCGGACGTGCTGTTCGACAGTGCGTTCGGAAATACCCAGCAGCCGGCCAATGTCCACCTGCGATTTCCCCGTCGCCACGTGCTGCAGCACCTCACGCTCGCGCGCCGTCAGGCGAGCCAGCTCGTCAACCCGCCGGGCATTCCTTCCCAGCAGACTTTGAATGTGGGTGGAAAGCTCTTCGCCGTCCACGGGCTTGGTCAGCACGAGCAGGCCGCTTGCCGGGTTGTGCGTGGCAAGATTTGCTGCCCCGGCATCGACCAGCACAATTGAGCCAATATGCGGCGTGTACGACACCGCGATGTTCGCTAGCCCGAAGCCATCCGTCGGGCCCGCCAACGCGGAGTCGGATATCAGGATGTCCATGCCATCACGCCCGACTACTTCTAGGGCCAACGCGACGCTCCGAGCAACCCGCACGGTGCACCCGAGGGCTTCCGCCGCAGCGACTGCTGCGCTGATCTCGTGGTCTCCTCCGCCCGCAATCAGGACCTTCGCTGGGGCGGCCGACCCGTTCGTCGGCGCGGCCATTTCCACCTCTCCGTTGATGGCCGGGAACCTCATCGCGACCGTGGTGCCCTCGGACTCAACGCTGCTCAACGCTAAGTACCCACCGCACTGTGTCACGTACCCGTGGACGATGCTCAGCCCAAGGCCGTAGCGGCCGGGCTCCGCGAAGGCGGAGTAGAAGGGTTCGAACGCCCTCCGCCGTACCTCGTAGGGCATGCCACGCCCTCGGTCAGCGATGCTCAGCTCGATCCAATCGGGCTTGTGAGCGATGGGGCAAGGGATGTCGTCAAAGTCCCCGCGGCAGCGGGTGCCGATGACAATGTGCACACGCCCCGACGCCGCGCGGCGCGCGTTGTCGATCAGGTGGCTGACGACGACTAGGAACCGCCGCGGGTCGACACGGCAGCGGGGTAGGTCGGGCGCCAGCTGCAGCTCAAGGTCGCACTCCTCGCCGGCGATGACCTTGATCTCGGCGAGGAACTCGTGGACAAGATCGTTGAGGTCGGCCGCCTGAACATCCAGCCGCTGGCGACCGGAGAACGCGTTAAGGCTGCCGAGGACAGACGCGACCCGCTTGACGGCGAACAGGGCCTGGGAAACGCCGCGGTCTGACGCACCGGGCGGCGTTGGTGCGGCGGCGATGCGCTGGAGGTCAAACTCGACCGACGCGACCGCCGTGCTGACAACGTCGCAGATGTTGGACGAGAAGTGTTCCAGCGACGACAGCCTTAGGCGGTCGGTGCTACGGGTCTGCGATATGTCGGTGGTCACCGCCGCGATGCGTAGCTTGTCGCCTTCTGAAGTGGTGCGAGTCAGGTGGGACGACACGTAGACGATCTGGCCGTCCGACCGGACCATGCGGTACTCGCAGCTGTTGTGCGTAAGCTCATTCAGGCTCTCGCAGGCCGCGACAAACGCCGCATGGTCCTCGGGGTAGATCGCCGTCGTCCAAGCATGGGCGCGTCCAAGCAGCGAAACGTCCCGTTGGCCGATCAGCTCCAACGCGCCGCGTGACAGCGACACCAGCGTCCGAGTCTCCCAGTCCATCTCCCAGAGCACCGCCGCGACAACGTCGGCAAGCCGTTGGTACTGCGCGGACGTGCTGTCGAACGAGTCGCCGACACGCACAAGCTCGCTCACATCGTCCAGGACGATTGCGATCTTGCCCTCGGCCGGTTGCGATGCCTCAAGCTCACTGATGGTCACACGCAGACTGCGGTCCCCCAGTTTCTTGACCAGCATCAGCCGCCGCTGTGGGCTAGCGCCGACGGACCGAACAACCCCCTCTAGATCCATGCTGGGGATCGCGTTGGCAAGCTCCATGCAGTACAGCAGGCCGGGGTCGATCCCCACCATCGACACGAACGCCTCGTTGGCGAACAGCACGCGACACTCCCGGTCCGTAACGACAACCGCGGAGCTGACGTCGGTCATTACCTGCGACGCCAAACCGCGCAGCTGGAGCAGGCGGGACGCGCGGGCCTCCATGTACGCGTCGATCACGAACGTCACGTCGAAGAACACGAGTCGGAACAGCGTGCTGAGCGTGTGCCGGCCATCGTCGCCCCGCCCCATCACCACCGGCAGCAAGCGGCTCACCTGCCGCGCCAGGCCGGCAAGGTAGAGCTGCGGTGGGATGCCGAGCTGCTCGTGCACCGCGCCGATGCGCATCCGCGAGGTCGCATACACCGGGTCGATCTCTCCCCGCAGCAGCTCGCTCCAGTACGACCTCACCTGCCACATCAGCCGTTGAACCTGCTCGCCTTCCAGCATCCCGGCAAGGTCCGCGGTGGATTCGATCAGGTCGTAGAATTCTTGGAGCACCCCCGGGAGGGCGTCCAGCACCGCGGGCGCGGCGGCGGCGAGGCCCTCCAGACAGCGGTCTTCCAGTCCCAGGAAAGTCGCTCGGCGGCTGACGTCGCTCTCGTTCATCCGCAGGCGTCTTATGGCCGCCGTGGCGTGACGCTGACCGTTCACCGAACTCGGCGTTGGCATGCCGGATCGCTCCCCCGTCGGAACGTGTGGGCCGGTATGCTCAGCCGCTCCGCTCGTCGCGGCCAGGTCCGCGTTACGCATGTAGGCGTCGAGGACAAGCGAGGCGTCGAAGAACAGGCTCTTGACCATCGCGTCGATCTCGTCGACCGCCATCGGCTCCTGCCGATTGGTCGTGGGCGCGGCCTCGATGTAGCCGCAGAGGAGATGCGCGCACGCCGCGAGGTACCACTGGGGCTTCACACGCAGCTGGTGGTGGCGGGCGCCGATCCGGAGTCGGCGATCAACGTACTCGGCGTCGATCGGATCGCAGAACAGGCTTTCCAAATACTCGGTTTGAACAAGTATCAGTTTTGGGATGCGGCTCGGGTGGCCAAGCACCGCGGCCAGGTCTGGGGTCGAAATGAATTGGTCGTAGAACTGCTCAAGCAGTATGGCGGTCGACTCCTGTGCGGTCGGCCAGTAGCTGCCGAGGCTGTCTCGCGAGGAGGCGTCTAGACCTATCATCTGCAGCCGGGTCTCAACCGCCTCGGGGGTGAGGCCCAACGCGCTCTTAAGGTCATCGTCGTTCGTGTCTGCCATCTACGGCCCTTGTCGTTTCCGTGTTGATCACACTTGGCGCCGCGCGACGCTTCGACTCTGCCCAAGCGCGACAAGACCGTCCGACGTGCGGTCCGCGCACACGCCTGTCGCGATGGGGGTTGATCTTGCGAGCACATCCTGCGCTGTGTCGCTCCGCCGGCCAGACACATAGGGAACTAGCCAAGCGAGCAGTTGATGAGTTGCGCGGCAACGCGTTGATCCTGCCTGAGGATACACACAGTTGCCGCTGCGCCGCTAGGACAACTGGGCTGGAGGCGGTTTGGATTGAAATTCTTCGACGCGCGGTACAACGCGAAGACGATTAGCCTTTCATCAATGGAAGTCGATCACGTCTACGCAGGACTGCCAACCAACTTCGGGCAGCCGAAGTCGCATCGCTGTTTGCCGTCGATGTGTCAGTCGCATCCGTTGCGTCAGTCACAGATTCTCTCACGTAAAGACTCGTGCACTCCCAAACAGACCCATGCAGAAACTCACACGATGCCACACGCGTTGTGCGAACGGTGACGCGACGCGAACGAGATGGAGTGGCGGTGCGATGCCGGCCTAGGGGCTATCCCTCAACGGCCTTCTCAGCAGACTCCCCACCTACTGCGTTTGGATGATAGCGCAAGGGTTAGCCCGTATGGCTCGACTCTCGAGGCTCGGATAGCCTGCAACAAGGATAGGACGGCGGCGCCCCGACTCCTCCGTGCCGTCAAAGGTATTCGGTCGAGACAGGCGTCGCCGACCACTCGGCTTCCAGCTCGAGAAACGACGAGGGACCCATGACAGAAAACGACGGGCGAGAGTTCCGACACGACGTGCCCGACGCTCTGATGCGCGGGGAGCGATCGGTGATTGAGATCGCGGTGGGCGTGCTGGTCGACAACCTGGCTTGCGAGGATGGACCCACCGGCTGCGCGGAGTTCGACGCGCTACCCTATCAAGAGCGTCTGCGGCGCCTCGATCAGTTGCTGTCCGTGCTGCTGGTACCCTCGCGTGAGCGGGACGCCTTGCTAGAGCCGGAGTCACTGCGTGTAGCGGTGGCGGCGGTGTACCATTGGGTAGAGTCGGAGCTGCTCGCTGAGATCGACAACGACGAGCGGCTGGCCGATTTTGTTGCTGAGTCGGGCAACGAGATCGAGAGCCTTAGGTCGATCGTTTCCTCGGCCTGCGAGAATGTCGGACAACCGCTGCTGGAGCCAGACGAGCAGAGAGAGGTTTACCGTCGGGCAGTACGGTTCCTGTGCAATCGAACCTTCTCCGTCATCGACCGACGGGTTGCGTGCTCGACGACGACAGTGGAGGAACGGGTGCGGCCGCATCGAAGCCCGCCGTCGAGTGACGGCGGCAGTGATCTGACCCAACTACTGCTCCGCCTACAACAGCTCACATCCGTGGGACGGTAGCCAAGTCAGTGGTGAGAAGCTAGAGCGCGAAGCGTGGTTCACGGCGCCGAGTTCAAGCAATTCTTCCCTTTGGCGTAGAGAACAGTATCAGAGCGAGGGAAAGCAAGGCATCGATGAGCAATAAAGTCAGACGAGATCGTTCCTATCGGCTCGATGGCATGGTCTGCGCCTCGCTGTGCAAGATCGCCGGCCCAAGCGGGAGCATCGACTCAGACTGGGAAGACCCACCCGCCGGCGTGCTCAGCCACATTGAGGAGGCCACCGAGAAGCAGGCTCTCGGCGTCCTGATCCATGCGCTGCGTCGGTGGCATTCCCTTAGGGCCGAGTAGATTGTTTCCGCGGACCTTTTCGGCGCCCCGAACCGCGTTTGAGAATTCGCAAGAGCAGAGCTCAGCGCGTTAGCTTAGGCATCGCGGCGGGCCGGTGGCACTACACCACAACAATAGCCGCGTGCCCGCCAGCAGAAGCATGCCGAACTTGGGCGCCACAACGACTGACTCAATCCGGAACTTTATGCGGGCGTAGGAGCCGCCGCACAAGCATCGCTTGTGAACAGCGGGCCTGTCGCACTGGAGGACATCATCGCATTCGGCGCATTGAGCGAGTCAAGCGCGCCCCGATTCACCGGCGAAGTCCACACGCGTTCCCCGGAGAGTCTCCGGGGACTGACGTCCGCCAAGTCACCGGTGGAGCATCCTTCGTCGAAGATCAACCACCTTCCCTTGGCCGCGCAGCTACCGCAAGCGATCGGTTGAACCAGCCCAACGCGCCTGCGATGCTGGGAACCTCTCCAGTTAGAATTGAGCGTGAGCGTCCCAGGGGAGAAGTGCGTAGTCGTGAGATCGCGGCTCGTTCGGCCGGGCCCCGGCCTGTAGGCGCCAGTAGTATTGCCGCCGTCGACAGCGAAGGCCTGAATGCCACCGCTGCTTGGCGCCGTCGTAGACAAGCCCCTGACCTGTCGGACGGCGGCAAGGTTAGAGACGAACGTTGGTTCCTCCGTCGATGTCGTGGGCTGCTAGAGCAAGGCTGCCTGGGTAGGCGACCTCCGCGTAACCCTACCCGTCGTAGCGTAAGCCCGTCCTGGCCACGCCTAGCTCAAGTACTCACGGGTTGCCAACCAGGTGCGTTTCGTTGATCCCGCGAACGTTGGTGAAATTGACGCCCGGGTAGTTGGTGGGCGTGAATGAACGGTAGGGCGTTGCTTGCGCGCAGCAAAGACGGCTCGCGGCTTATGGTCCGGATGCCCAGTTCCGGTCGCGATCGCAATTCGTTGCTGAGAACGGCTACCCAGCGCGGTCTACTGGGGAGTGCGCGTTCGTGCGCCTGCGTCGCTCTGTTTGTGAAACCGCGTTGAGCATCGTGAGGTGTCCGAGTCTGCGCGAGCTGGATCGGACGAAACCCTCGCATCGGCGTTCAGGTAGAACCTGTGTAATGGGTTGCGCAGTAAGTGCTTGCAGTCAAGCTATGTGGAAGTCCGCGCCAATTCTTGTCCGCACCGCTTTTTTTTCTGGACAGAACGATTCGGACCACTCTTCTGGGAAAGTGCTGCGATTTGGATGGCGTTGAGCGGCGGGGCGGAGCGGTGCGCTTGCCCGAAGCGCCGAATGAGGGGCTGGTCTACCAGCAGCACATCCGAATGGGTTCTGCGAGACGCCTTCTCCGCGCAATCGTCAGACTCCCACCGAGATCGACCCCGCGGCCCGGCGATGCGCGGGCAGCGCGCATCCGGCACAAACGGTCGCGTTTTCCCGCCTATCTCAGACCAACCGCTGCCCTCCGCTTGTGGGGGTTTCACCCCCAGCTACACTGAAAGGACGGATGTGGCTCGCCCGGATGTGCACTCATTGAGGTGCGCTGACGTGGACGGAGTCCACCCACCCTGCCCCGCCTCCTGAGCTTCCTCCCGCCTTGCTCACCCAAAACGCTGACCCACCGATCAGCTACTCCGCGCCCACCGCGTCAGCCCAGCTGTCGGCGGAGGACTGGGCAACGCCGTGGCACGTGGCGTACTGCAAGCCGCGGCAGGAGAAGTCACTCGCCCGGGACCTGATGAGCCTGGGCGTTTCGTACTTCCTGCCGATGGTCGAGCGGCTCACCACCTCCGGGGGCCGCCGGCGGCGTTCGCTGCTCCCCCTCTTCCCCTCCTACTTATTCTTCGCCGCCGAAGAAACCCGCCGCCTCGAGGCGGTCCGCACGAACCGGATCTTGCACTTCCTGCCCACCAACGACGCCGAGCACGACGTGCTCCGCCGCGAGCTCCAGTCGCTCGAGTCGTGCCTGCAGACCAGGCCGGAGAGCGTCGAGCTGTACAATCACGTGGTGAAGGGCCAGCGGGTCCGGGTCACCGGCGGCGCCATGAAGGACTGGGAGGGCGTGGTGCTTGACGCGTCGCGGCCCCACAAGGTGTGGGTCGGCGTTGGCGCCCTTGGGGGCGGGATCGTCGTGGAAGTGCACGCCGACCTGCTCGTTACCTCCTAGCTGCCGACCATGAAGCCGTGAGCAACTCCTCCTCAAAGACTCGACTGTACATCGCCGGCCACCGCGGCATGGTGGGCAAGGCGCTGGTCCGCGCTCTAGAGAACGACCCGCGCTACGAGCTCATCCTCCGCACCCGCGAGGAGCTCGACCTCACCAGCCAAACCGCCGTCAACGAGTTCTACACTGCAGAGAAGCCCGACCAGGTGATCGTCGCCGCCGCCAAGGTCGGCGGCATCGTCGCAAACTCGACCTACCCGGTCGAGTTCATGATCGACAACACCCGCATCGCGCTCAACACGATTCAGGGCGCCTACGAGGCGGGCGTCGGGCGGCTGCTGTTCCTCGGCAGCACCTGCATCTACCCCAAGCTGGCGCCGCAGCCGATCCCGGAGGACTCGCTGCTCACCTCGCCGCTGGAAGTCACCAACGAGGCCTACGCTCTGGCCAAGATCACCGGGCTGAAGCTCTGCCAGTACTACCGCCAGGAGTACGGCGTGACCTACCACTCGGCCATGCCCACCAACCTGTACGGGCCCGGCGACAACTACCACCCAGAGAACAGCCACGTGCTGCCCGGCCTGCTGCGGCGGTTCCACGAGGCGAAAGAGGACGGCCTCGAAGAGGTGGTCGTCTGGGGAACCGGCAAGCCCCGCCGCGAGTTCCTGCACGTCGACGACCTGGCCGCCGCGCTGGTCCACCTGCTCAACCTCCCCGACCCGCCCGACTGGGTCAACGCCGGCACCGGCCAGGACATCCCAATCGGCGAGCTCGCCCAGCTCATCGCTCAGACCGTCGGCTACACCGGCCGCATTAGCTACGACACCTCGCGGCCAGACGGCACACCCCGCAAGCTGACCGATTCGTCACGCATCCAGTCCACCGGTTGGACGCCCGCTATCAGCCTGAGTGACGGGCTCCGATTGACCTACCAGGATTTCCTCGCCAGCAATCAGTCCGCCACCCTCCGGGCCCAGTAGCCCACCACAACGGATACCGACGTCCACGAGAGACCCATGTCGAAGAAAGCACTCATCACAGGAATCACCGGCCAGGACGGCTCTTACCTCGCCGAACTGCTGCTCGAGAAGGGCTACGACGTCTGGGGCACGGTGCGCCGCTCGTCCAGCTTCAACACCGACCGCATCGACCACATCTACCAGGACCCGCACGAGCACGACCCGCGGCTTCATCTGGTTTACGCCGACCTGGCCGACGCGTCGTCGCTGAACCGGCACCTGAAGATGATCCGCCCCGACGAGATCTACAACCTCGGCGCTCAGTCGCACGTGAAGGTCTCGTTCGAGGTGCCCGAGTACACCGGCGACGTCACCGGCCTCGGAACGATCCGCCTACTCGAGGCGATGCGTGAGCTCGAGCTCGACGCCAAGTTCTACCAGGCGTCCTCGTCGGAGCTGTACGGCAAAGTCGTCGAGACGCCCCAGAAGGAGACCACCCCCTTCTACCCCCGCAGCCCGTACGCGGCCGCCAAGGCGTACGCGTTTTGGGTCACCAAGAACTACCGTGAGTCGTACGGCATGTTCGCCGTCAACGGAATCCTGTTCAACCACGAGTCGCCACGCCGCGGCGAAACCTTCGTCACCCGCAAGATCACCCGCGCGGTCGGCGCCATCGCCCGCGGCGAGCAGGAGTGCCTGTACCTCGGCAACCTCGACGCCAAGCGCGACTGGGGCTTCGCCGGCGACTACGTCGAGGGCATGTGGCGGATGCTGCAGGCCGACACGCCCGACGACTACGTGCTGTCGACCAACGAGACCCACTCCGTCCGCGAGTTCTGCGAGATCGCCTTCGCCCACGCCGACATGCCGATCACCTGGCAGGGCGAAGGCGACGCCGAGCAGGGCCTCGGCCCCGACGGCCGCACGCTGATCCAGGTCGACCCCCGCTACTACCGCCCCGCCGAGGTCGACCTGCTGCTCGGCGATTCCACCCGCGCCCGCACCGAGCTCGGCTGGGAGCCGAAGGTAAGCTTCACCGAGCTGGTGCACATGATGGTCGAGGCAGACCTGAAGTGAGCTTGGCGCCCAACTTCTAATGTCGATTCGAAAGCGAACTCTACGAGGTATTGGCGCGAATGCCTTCGGGCAGATTGTCACCGTCGCGACCCAACTTCTAAGCGTTCCCTTGTACCTGACCTGCTGGGGGGAGCAGCAGTACGGGGAGTGGTTGATCTTGGCTGCTCTGCCTACATTCATTGCTCAAGGAGGCGGTGGCTTTGCGTCAGCGGGCGGCACGGAGATGATACTAGCGGCGCACGACGACAAGCGCAGAGTCGAGGAAGTGTTCCAGACCTCTAGCCTAATAACTTTGGCCGTTGGCGTACTGATTCTGCTCGGTGCCGTTCTACTCGCGTTCGTCGATCTAGGTCGTTTATTTGGGTTTAGAGCCTTGGATCGTAGCACAGTGACGACGCTGCTCATCGCGTTTGCATTTCAGGTGAGTCTCCAGCTTGTGGTTGGGCTGTTGCTTGCGGGCTACAGGGCGGCAGGGAAGTACGCTACGGGCTTCATGTGGCAGCACGGCTCAAGGCTAGCAGCATTCGTCGCTGTCGTTATCACATTGCTCAGCCGAGGTACGCCATCAGCGGTGGCCTTTGCGATGGTCGCCGGTCAAGCGGTCTTCGTACTGCTTGGATTCGCCGCACTCAGGAAGCAAGTGCCATGGCTAAGCTTTGGTTTTGCCAGCGCTACTTTCAACTCTGCACGATCACTAGTTCGACCTTCCTTGGCTGATACGCTTCTACCGCTTGCTGCGGGGCTGCGGTCACAGTCGATGGTGGCAGTCATAGGGTATACGAGTTCAGCATCGGCTGTGGTGGCATTCACTGCGTTCCGAACTCTTTCTTCGTTAGTGCTCCAACTGACCCGAACAGTGAATCGCGCGGTGCAGCAGGAAATGTCGGCCGCCATTGCAAAGGGGGACTTGCAGCTCTTGCGGCGAATGTACGATCTGCTGTTGTCTTCGTCATTCTGGGCATCGGTTAGCGCAGCATTAGCGCTCGCCGCACTCGGACCGGTGATTACTTCAGTTTGGCTCGACGACCAGGTTGCTTACAACGCAACCGCGTTCTTCGCACTCTTGCTTGGAGCCTCCGCGCACGCCGTCGCGATGGTGAACACCACTCTTGCAAGGTCCATGAACAAGCACGAGTCATTCTCGCTAACGCTACTCGCGTGCATCGCTGCCGGATGCATATTTGCCGTTCCGGTGGTCAATGTGGCGAATGTCACTGGTGCAGCGATTATGCTAGCTTTGGTCGACCTTGCCTTCTTGTTTTTCTCAACGAAGCGTGCGTCGGCTCTCTCTCAGCAAGGAATGATAGACGCTTTCTCTGCCATGGTCCGCGCGCCGTGGCGCACGCGCCCGGGTTCAACACGCAATTCGATTCTGGCACTATGAGCTACATCTCCGGGTGGATGCGTCGGTTCGGCACTCGCTCGACAAGGTTCGTTGGAGAGTTCTGGGGCGAGTCGTTCCCGTTCTACTACGTGACGGAGTTTCCCAAGTCGGGTGGAACTTGGCTGGCGAAGATGGTCGCTGACTACCTCCAGATACCCAAGCCCACGCACACAGTGTTCCCTATGGGCTGCAGCTGTGTTATCCAGAACCACTGGAAGTACAGCCCACGGCTTCGACGCGTCTTCTACCTGTACAGGGATGGGCGAGACGTCTGCACATCAGCCTATTTTCACGTGCTCCGAGGATTGGAAGCGGGCGACGAGGGAACGAAAGCGTACGTTCAGCGATTGTTTCCCGAAGCCGTTGCCGATAGATGGTCAGTGGAAAGTTCGGCGGAGAACATGGCAACCTTCGTCACACGCTGGTGCACACGCCCGCTAGGCATTTCAACTCCTTGGGCGGACCACGTTCAGCAATGGACTTCAAGTCGGGAACATGTCGCATTGGTGCGCTACGAAGATTTACTATCCGACTGCGCCGGAACCCTCGGCAGGGCCATCGAATCGCATTCGGGGACGCCTGCCGATCCTGTCCGAGTACGAGATACAGTGGAGAAATTCAGCTTCGAGAGGCAAACGGGCAGGAAGCCAGGAGAGAGTGACGCAAGCTCGCACAACAGGAAGGGTATCGCGGGCGATTGGAAGAACCACTTCACGCCGGCGGCCGTTGCTGCGTTCAAGGAGCATGCAGGCGACCAACTTGTTGCGCTGGGCTATGAACGCGATCACACTTGGACAGCTCGAATCTAATGTTGAGGGAGGTTGAGAATCGCCGTGACTCGTCCGCTGCCCCTTTGTCTCACAAGGACTCTGTAGCAAGCCAAGGTTAATCGGCAGTGGATCACGCGAATTTGGAGCTCATCGTTTTCTTCACTACAGCCTCGGTTGGAGTGTACCGCGGCGTAAGGCGGCCCGAGGGGATCTTATCACTGTCGTTTATTGTCTCCATTATCTTTATTGGGTTCTGGGGGCCTCAGTTCTGGCTCTTGTCGGAATCAAATTCGCTTCCACCCGGGGCGATAAGCAAGACAATCCTGATGGCTACGCTGTGCCTGGCGATGGCGATCGGTGGCTACGAGGCCTCGCAGAAGAGCGCTCGCTGGAAGAATGCCCTTAAGCAACCCGAGGTTAACTATGTAGCTGTAACATGGTGGTTGCTGTCGGTCGGCATCGCAACTCTCGCCTTGCTTTCTACTCTGCCATCGCACCTGAGAGAGTCCCGACAACCCGAGGGGCCAGTTGCGATGATAGCTTTCCTGTCGACGTCTCTAGCGATTTCGTTTGGCTTTGCGCTTACCGGGTGGATGCGGACCAAGAATCGGTCCTACCTCCTGCCATTGGGTATCTCCGCTGCATTTATGCTATACCGGGTCTTTGTAGTCGCAAAGCGGACTGCGGTGGCGGAGATTGCGCTCGTCGTACTAGGTGCCTTGTGGTTCACCCGAGGCAAGCGTCCACCGACATGGATTGGTCTCGTAGCAGTTCCTGGATTGGTGATCCTTCTCGCATTTGGGAAATCGTACAGGCATGCACTCCATGATGGCGCCGGTCAGTGGGCTGCGCATGGCGTTTCGGTGGAGGCGATGGGCGAAGCTGCGACGACAGCGGTCGAACGAATGGATCTGTCAGAGGCAGCAACGAGCGTGGCGACAGCTGAGACCACTAATGCTGCGTTTGCGATCGAAGCAAAGTCTCGCACCTGGGACTACGACCTCGGAACGGCCGATTTGGTGACAGTTGGGCGGCTGTTACTGCCGCGGCAACTGTTTGGCGATCTACGGGACCACATTATTCCCACCACTCAGTCTGCACCGGACGGATTTAAGGTATTCGGATACAGAGAACCGCTAGGCACTCCGACGACGGGGATTGCACGTGCTTACGAGGCGTTTGGCTACTTTGGGTCTCTACTATTCTTTGCCTTCAGCTACTCGATCGGAATTGTGTATCGTGCGGCACGAAGTGGAAGTGCACTTGCGATGGGGATTTGGGCTAACGCGGTCTTCACCATGGCGAATACGATATCACACGACACGAACCGCTTTTGGCTTGGAGTTATCCGGCTAATAGTACTTGTTGTGCCCGCCCTAATCGTATGCAGGGGTAGAAGCTCACTGTCTAACTCCAGGGAAATCGAGGTCTAGTTGGGGAAAACGTTGAGAACGCCGGACTTTCTAGTCATAGGCGCGATGAAGTCAGGCACGACAACGTTATTCCGTGACCTCGACCAACACCCGCGAGTATTCTTCCCTGATGAGAAAGAGCCCAATTCGCTCTCTAGTGATGATGTCTTAACACCACGAGGGCTTAAGGCGTACCTTAAGCTATTCCGCGCAGCTCCCACATCAGCGCTGTGTGGTGAAGCGTCCACAATGTACACCATGTCTCCCATGTACAACGGCGCGCCAGGTCGCGCCTTGAAGGTAATTGGGCCGGATTTGCGAGTCATCTACATCGTGCGTAATGTTATCGGGCGGTGCGTGAGTCACTATAACCACTGGTTGGACACGGGCCGCGTTAGCGGGGATATCGATTCAGAATTGCGCCGTGAGAGTCACTACGTGGACTTTAGCAGGTACGCGACACAGATTGAACGATGGACAAGCGTGTTCCCGACATCGCAGGTAATGTGCGTCGGTTTTGAGCAGTACTCAGCGAGTCGGTGTGCCGGGGCCGCCAAAGTTTTTAGCTTCTTAGGTCTCGAGCCAGTCAAACTGGCGAGCACTGAAGTATGGAATTCCAGGGCACAGCGGCGAACCCCGATGCGACTTGCCGGTTGGTTCGCGAACTCGGCAATTTACCGCAAGACCTTGCGGCGGGCGATGAGCGGCGATTTGAGGCGGCGGTTAGGGGCAAGTGTTAGCTACAGGAAGGAGGCGAATTCCTACCGTCGGCCTAGCGCTGAAACAGTAGAGTACCTACACGGCATGCTGAAGAAGGATGCAGGGGTATTTCGTGAGACTTGGGGAATCAAGGTGCTCGGCTCTCTAGAGGAATCCATCTCCACGTTTGCTAGCTAAACGCTGTTTACGTCTTGCGCCGAATCGGTCTCGCCGGGTTTCCGGCAACAACCGTGTCTGACGGAACATCTTTGGTGACAACCGATCCCGCAGCTATTACTGATCGCGCGCCGATTTGGCTCACCGAGTGTAGGATGATAGATCTAGCGCCAATCCATACAAAGTCACCGATCTCTAGCGATGCTCCTTCAGGAGTTGATCGCGGGTCGAGACCGTGATCGTGGGTCAAGATTGTTGACTCCGCTGAGATGAGAGTGCCGTTCCCTATGGTGAGAGTCCCCGAGAAGTCGATGCTGCAGTTCCGGTTGATTTGGACGTCATCGCCGATGATTAATGATCCCTGCGGCAACTCTGCTCCAATTGCAACTCCGTTGTCAATTAAGCAGCGATGACCAACTCGAATGTTGCGCGGGTAGTCGATGAAAACACCCACTCCACAACGAAAGTCTGCTCCGCAGGAAGCGAAACTCTGGGAGTGGATGATGCTCGCGAAGCTGCGTTGGATATACGCAAACCCTTGACGCGCTGTGTAGCAGGTTCCGTATACAATGCCACCGCGACGGAAGTACTTTAGGGCTGGCATTAGCTGGAAGACGCTCAGTTGAACCAAGTGATTGCACTGCACTCAGTCGCTTCGCTCGAACCTAGCAAAGGCGGACCGTCACGGACCGTCCCTGCGCTTTGTCGGAGCATCGCAGCTCAAAAACGCGACTGGCATGTAGAGGTTACTGTAACTCCCAAGGAAGTGCTAGAACGCTTCGCCACTCGGTGCCAGGGCGTGATCCACGATCACGGGCAATGGCTCCAGATTAACCGTTCATCCGCTGAGGCTGCACGCCGGTTCTCTGTGCCTAGAATCGTTACGCCAAGAGGAATGCTTAGCCCCTGGGCGATGAACTTCCGCAGATGGAAGAAAAGCATAGCCTGGTGGGCGTTTGCGCGGCGCGATCTTATGGAGGCCGCCCTGGTTCACGCAACGAGTGAGATGGAGCTTGCGGAACTTCGTGAACTCGGCGCACGCCAGCCGATCGCGATGATCCCAAATGGGGTCGAGCCATTGCCGCTCACCGAGGCAGACGCTGCCCCTCCGTCGCGTCCCTACGTGCTATTCCTCTCCCGCGTGCATCGCAAGAAGGGCATCCAAGAGCTTCTGGAGGCCTGGGGAGGCTTGGCGCCTCAGGGGTGGGACCTAGTCATCGCTGGACCTGACGAGGAAGGTATTCTCGCCAAGGCCAAGCTGCAAACTGGGGTGCGGTACATTGGATCTGTCGAAGGTGAACCAAAGCACCGGCTCCTGCAGCAGGCAAGCCTGTTTGTTCTCCCGACCTACAGCGAGAATTTCGGCGTCGTGGTCGCCGAGTCGCTGATGGCGGGCGTGCCGGTCATCACCACGCATGGCGCGCCGTGGAGGTGCCTCCAAACGGAACGCTGCGGCTGGTGGATCCCGATGCAGCCCGACGTGTTGCGCGACACCCTCCATTCGGCGATGCGAACCCCGCCTGACGAGCTGCGGGCGATGGGCCTCCGCGGTCGCGCCTATGTTGAGCAGCAGTTCTCGTGGCCGGAGATCGCCCGCCAGATGATCGACGTTTACGAATGGGTGTTGGGGGGCGGCCCGCCACCGGCTTGTGTCTCGACCGACTAGACCACCGCTCCAGGGGAGGACAGAGCATGCCTAGCACGTTTGCTTCGACGAACGCCGAGTTCCACGTCGGTCGCAAGCCGCTGTTCATTGCCGCCGCGGCGGCGATCGCTCTGGGCGTGCTCCCCCTCTTCGCGGCCGAGCTGTCGGTGCTCGCGTCTCGCGACATGTACACCTACTTCCCGTTCATCTACGCCTTCATCGGGTTCGTGGCGTGGCAGCGTTGGCAGGCCGCCGAGGGGACCATCGGGCCCCGGGCGAGCCGCTCGTGGTGGCCGGAACTGCTTTGTCTGTCGGGCGCGCTGGGCGTGCTGCTGCTGCACGCGGGGCTGTTTGGGCCTTGGCTGGGCGGCGCGGCCGCGACGCTGACGCTCGCCGCCGCCGCGTTTGTGGTTCGACGCGTGCGCGCGGTCCAGTTCTGGGACCTGTGGGCCCTGTTCTTGGTCACTCAGCGGATGCCGCTGGAAGCCGACCGCAAGCTGGCCGCCGCGCTGCAGCAACGCAGCTCGGGACTCAGCAGCCTGATGCTTGACAGCCTAGGCGTGCTGCACGTTCGGGCGGGCAACATCATCGAACTGCCCGGCAAGCCGTTGTTTGTTGATGAGGCCTGCAGCGGGGTTGTGTCCACCATGTCCGTGATCGCCGCGGCGGCGGTGCTGGCGGTCTGGCGCCAGCGGCCGTTGCTGCACACGCTCTTGCTGATCGCCTGCAGCGTCGGGTGGGCGTTGCTGATGAACGCGTCGCGGATCACCGCTATCGCCGCGATGTACAGTTGGCACGGCATTGACCTGACAGCCGGGCCGCAGCACGAGTTGGTTGGCCTAGCAGCATTCGCGGTGCTGATGCTCTGCCTGTGGTCGACCGATCTTGCCTTGGCGGCGTTAGCCGCTCGGATTGACGGCTGGCAGGAAGAAGGGTTTTCATTGGAACGAGGCCGCGTCGCCAGGTTCTACAACCGTGCGGTGAGTTTCCTGCTGTTTCCACAGCCGGACCGGGATGCGCGTCTGCTAGACCGGCCCGCTGTGCGCCCCGTTCCGGCGCTGCGTCTCGGAACGCTGGCGGTGTGCTTCGCCGCGGTTGGTCTGCTGCACGGCTATGCTCTGTACGCAAATTACCGCGCGTCAACCCTCGACCGTAGCGGCGTGGTAGCGCGACTGCTCGACCTCGACGAGTCGCGTGTGGACGCTGCAGTCGCTCCATGGCGCGTCACGAAGCACGAGCTGCAGGAACGCAACACGATCTCAGAGCTGGCCCCGCTCTCGATGGTCTACTACCTCACCGACGCAGGTGGAGACCACACCGCCATACTCTCCATCGACTTCCCGTTTCACCGGCGGTGGCACAACGTCTGCGGCTGCTACACCAACTCGGGTTGGCGGCAAACCAGTGAGGCCAACCACGCCCTGGCGAGCGATGTTCCCGTCGAAGGCGGGGGGTACGTGACCGCTGACCTCGAGAGCGAGCGCGGAACCTACGGGCGGGTCGCGTTTGCCAACTACTTTGAGGACGGTCGGCTGATTGCGCCGCCTGCCCACTTGCCAAGCCTCGGCTACGCGGTTGACACCCTCATCCACAAATGGCGCCACGCCCGACAGCTTAGCCTCCGGCCTCAGAAGCTGATCCAGATCCAGGTGTTCGCCGAGCAAGAACAGCCCTTTACCGAGTCGCAACAACAAGAGCTGTCGGAGTTGCTAGAGTCGAGCAGCCACATGCTGGAAAGCTTCCTGTTGGGCCAAAATACGCCCGAAATGCTGCCGGAATCGAGCAAGCAGCTATCCGATTCAGGGCATGCCGGATCAGGGACTCTACAAGAGTAACGCGAGCCGGGAGCGGGCGAGGGGCAGTGTACAGTCAGTTTTCTTGCCACTTTTAAGTCGAAACCAGGCCACCCTCTCTGGGAGAATGCTGAAGAGGTATGGCGTGCCGGCGGGCACAGGGGGCTTTTTTGAACGGCACGGTGGCGCCCGCTGCGGGTCGCGGGACGGGGCGATGGTCGGGGCGAGCGACGAGGCTTGGTAGGGGCGTCAGCTTTGTCCGACTTTTGTCCCTGTTGTCGCTCTACGGTGGACAAAAGCCGGCCCGCCCCGCTCGGCACAATCGACACAACCCTTTGCTGGCAAGGGACTAACGCCAAGACGGCGCCGCAATCGGGGACGACTTTTGTCCCTAACAATCGATACTGGTAAATAGGGACAAAAGTCGCCAACCGGGACAAAAGTCCCGCGCCGAAGATCCTCCCCTCCCGAGCTTCTGGCTGACTCAAAAACAACTTCCGCGATTTTTTTTCACCCCCTCACCTTGCCTCTCCCTCCTTGGGGGAGAGGGATGCAATGAGGAAGTTGTTTTTGAGCCATCCCTCGAGGTACCCCGCCTGCCCCCCACCAACCACCAGCCACTAGCCACCCCCCACCAACCCCCGTGCCCCCCGAGCTTGACATCGCCGAGAACCGCCGCGCGGTCAAGTACTCGCGTGGCGAGCTGCTGCTGCGGGTCGTGTGGGGGCTGGCGAAGCCGCTGTTCCGCTACAGCCCGCGGCCCTGCTTCGCGTGGCGGCGGTGGCTGCTGCGGCGGCTGGGCGCTCGGGTGGGCCGCGACGTGCACGTGTACCCGACGGCCATCGTGTACTACCCCTGGATGCTGAGCGTCGGCGACGGCGCGGCCATAGGCGAGGACGCGCTGGTGTACAACCTGGGGCCGGTGAGCATCGGCGACCGGGCCACCATCTCGCACCGGGCCCACCTGTGCGCCGGCACGCACGACCACCGCGACCCGGCGCTGCCGCTGCTGCGGCCGCCGATCACGATTGGCCCGCAGGCGTGGGTCTGCGCCGAGGCGTTCATCGGCCCCGGCGTCACGGTCGGCGAGGGCGCCGTGGTAGGCGCCCGGGCGGCCGCGTTCAAGGACGTGCCGGATTGGGCAATTGTGGGGGGGAACCCTGCGTCCTACCTCGGAGATCGTGTATTGGGGGAATCCTCGTCTGGAGGCAGTTGTGATGAAGCAAGTTGACGAGATAAGTGGTTACAAATACGAGGGCAGTGGACAGAACTGCTCGCACGCGTATCTGCTGCCAGCGGTCGACGAAGAGGTCAAACGTCACGCGGAGAGCCAAGGCGGAGCAAGGCGATTGTTCGACCTCGGGTGCGGAAACGGTTCAGTCGCACACCACTTCGCACGCCAGGGCTTCAATGTTTCAGGGGTCGACGTATCGAGCGAGGGGATCGCGCAGGCAAAAGCCGCCTATCCAGATCTTCGACTGGAGGTCGGCTCGGCCTATGATGACCTGGCACCTGTGTATGGCGCATCCCCACTTGTCATAAGCCTTGAAGTGGTCGAGCACGTGTACGCCCCGCGCGACTACGCGGCAACGCTCTATTCGCTAGTTGAGCCTGGCGGCGTAGCCATTGTCTCCACGCCCTACCACGGCTACATCAAGAATTGCGTGATGGCGCTATCTGGGACCATGGACAAGCACTTCACGGCCCTATGGGACCATGGGCACATCAAGTTCTGGTCGATTGCCACGCTAACTTCGTTGTTGGAAGAGGCTGGGTTCCAAGACATCCGCTTCCGCCGAGTCGGTCGCGTTCCGGCCCTTGCCAAGTCAATGATTGCGATAGCCAGAAAGGTCGGATAGTTGGTATCAGTTTTGATCCTGACGAAGAACGAGGAATCAAACATCCGCCGCTGCCTAGGGTCGGTTGCTTGGTCGGACGATATCGTCGTGTACGATTCGGAGAGCACCGATCGGACGACCGAGATCTCGCGCGGACTGGGCGCGCGTGTGGTGACGCGCAAGTTCGACAACTGGTCGGCCCATCAGAACTGGGCGGTGGGGAACATCGACTTCAAGCACCCTTGGGTCTTGTATATCGATGCCGATGAGCAGTGCGATGATGAGTTGCGCCAGGAGGTCACGCAGCGGGCTGTGGCGTCGGCGCAGGAGTCTGCCTTCCGCGTGCGTCGCAAGGACTACTTTATGGGACGCTGGCTCCGCCGGTCACAGCTCTACCCAACATGGATTGTCCGCGTATTCCGCCCGGACCGGATCCGCTACGAACGCCTGGTAAACCCGGTGGCCGTTGTCGACGGTGGGACTGGCGAGCTTCAGGGGCACCTGCTGCACCACCCGTTCAGTCACGGTGTGTCTCACTGGTTCGACCGCCACAACCGGTACAGCTCGTTCGAGGCCGAGGATCTGCTTGAGGAGATCCAAAGCTCGGTCGACTGGTCCGGACTAATCTGCCGAGATGCGAGCCGTCGGCGGAAGGCGATGAAGCATCTTGCGTACCGGCTTCCCGGCCGCCCAGGTCTGATGTTCCTTTACCTTTACGTCGCTCGACTGGGATTCCTTGATGGGGCGCCTGGCTACTACTACAGCCGGATGCGCGCAGCCTACGAACTCATGATTGACGTGAAGGTGCGGGAGTTGCGTTGGCGGCAGTCGAGTTCAGAGTCGGTCGATGGTCCGATTAGGCAAGTTGTAGAGGGGTAAGGGAGGCCGCGGCGGGGGCGGAATCGCCTTGACGCAACGGAGAGGGTGACTTTAATAAGGGCTGTGGCGGACCGCGGGGCGGTTCACCGCCAATAGAGCACAGCACCTTTGACTTACACCCCCTCCCCCTGCGTCGGTCCAGCGCCCCCCGCTGCGGACCGGCCCCTCGGGTGCCAGCCTTCCGGCGCCCAGAGCCTGCCCTTGACTACGCTCACCACGATATTGCTATTCAGCGCCTCGGCCCTGGCGGCGATGGCGTTGACCCGCTTCATCGCCACCACGTTCCGGCGGCTGTCGCTGATCGACCGGCCCGACGGCGATCGCAAGCTGCAGACCGAATCGGTGCCGCTGGGCGGCGGCATTGCGGTCGCGTGTGCGGTTGCGATCACCCTTTCCCTGGCGTCAATTTGGGGAGGCCTAGCGGGCGATCCGTCATGGAATGGATTTTACGTCGGCTTGCTGCCGGCCGCGGCGGTGCTGCTGCTGGTCGGGGTGATCGACGACTTTGTCGGCATGACCGGCATTTACAAACTGCTGGGCCAGTTCCTGGCCGCAACGCTGCTGGCGGTAGGCGGCGCGCACTTTGAGTACATCAGCCTGGCCGGCGTCGGCGTCGAGCTGGGCGACATGGCTATCCCGTTCGCGATTTTCTTCTGCCTCGGGGCGATCAACGCGTTCAACCTGATCGACGGGTCTGACGCCTTCGCGTCGAGCGTCGGCGCGGTAGTCTGCCTTACGATGGGGTTGATCTCGTTGGGGCGGGGTCACGTTGCGGGCGCCGCGTTGAGCTTTGCCGTGGCGGGCGCCCTGATCGGCTTCCTCCGCTACAACTGGCCGCCGGCCAAGATCTACCTGGGTGACACCGGCAGCATGCTTATCGGCCTGGTGGTCTCGTACGTTTCGATCAGCTGCTCGATCAAGGAGCAGGCCGTGGTGGCGATCGCCGTGCCGGTGGCGCTGTGTGCGATCCCCATCTTCGACGCCGCGGCCGCGCTGCTTCGCCGGGTGCTCACCGGCCAGAGCGTGTTCGCCGCCGACCGGGGGCACTTCCACCATTCATTGATCCTCAGGGGCCTGTCGGTCAGCCAGGCGGCCGCGGTCGCGGCATTGCTGACGTCGGTTACCTGCGCCGGCGCCCTTGCCAGCTACGCGACCAACAACGAGGCCTACGCCATCCTCAGCGTCTTTGCGGTCTTCGGAGCGCTGGCTTCGTTGCGGGTGTTCGGGCACACCGAACTGAGCCTGCTATTGCACCAGGTCGCGAAACGCTTCCGCTCCCTGCGGAAGCGGTCCAGCGCCGCTGACCAGACGGACCAGACGCACCATTCGATTCAGCTGCAGGGCCAGCGGGCCTGGCGTGACCTGTGGCAGGCGATGTGCGAACGGGCCCCGAGCTACGACGTCCGCGGCATGCGGATGACTATCAACATCCCCCGCCTGCACGAGCACTTCTACGCCTCGTGGGAGGACAGCAGCGCTAAGGCCGGCCCTAACGAGTGGTCGATCGTGGTCCCTCTGAACTACCAGGGCGTCATGGTCGGCAAGGTGAGCCTCAAGGGGCGCCCGTCGACCGCCGGTTTGGAGTCGATGCGGGATGTAATCGACTTCCTCGAGCCGATCGAGCAGCAGCTCGCCAGCTTGATCGAAGCTGCGCCCGAGGCTAGTTCTCCGGCGCCCGCCGCGGTCGATCGTAAGGCGATCGCGGTTTCCTAGTTGCGGGCCCCGTAGAGCAGCAGGCGTCATCAAGTTGGCAGCGAAGCGACTGGTTCTGCTCTACCACTTCTTCGCGCCGGACGACGTCGTCAGCTCGGTTCAATTCTCCGAGCTGGGCGAAGCCCTGCAGCAGCGAGGCTGGGAGGTCGAGGCTTGGCCCTGCAACCGCGTGCACTCCGGTGGGCGGCGATCCCTCCCGCTGACCGAAGAGGTCAACGGCGTCAAGGTCCGCCGCATCTGGCGACCCGCGTGGCGGCAGTCGTCAGGGATAGGGCGGATGCTAAACGCAATGTGGATGGTCGGACGCTGGGGGCTACGTGCTGCGACCGCCAAACGCCACCCCAACGAGGTGGTGGTCGTCGGCACGGATCCGGTGATGGGGGTCTTCACCGCAGTTCCGTGGAAGCTGTTTAGACATGGTTCCAAGGTCGCGCATTGGTGCTTCGACCTTTACCCCGAGGCGGCGGTCGCCGACGAGAAGCTGTCGGCCGGCGGACCCGCCGAGCGGTTGTTCTCTTGGATCTCACGCCTCGGCTACCGCCGCTGCGACTACGTAGCAGACCTGGGGGCCTGCATGCGGCGTAGGCTCGAGCCAAGCATTGGCGCCGCACGGTCGGGAACGATTACTCCCTGGGCGCTTGTTGAGCCCGAGGCCCCGCCTGAACCCGACGAGGAGGTTCGCGAAAACCTATTCGGCGACGCTCGGCTCGCCCTACTCTACTCAGGCAGTTTCGGTCGGGCCCACAGCTACCGTGAGTTCCTGAGTCTTGCGCGCGAGCTCCGCGGTGAAGGCGTGGGGTTCTGCTTTGCTGGCCGCGGACACCGAACCGACGAGCTGAAGTCCGCGGTTGAGTCCGATGACACGAATGTCACCTTTGCGGGGTTCGCTCCGGAGGCAGAACTCGAGAAGAGGCTCACTTCTTGTGATTTGCACCTAGTGAGCCTAACCCCAGAGTGGACTGGTACAGTCGTGCCATCAAAATTCTTTGGGGCTCTCGCTGCCGGGCGGGGAGTTCTCTTTGCGGGCGCCGAGGATTCAGCGATTGCGCAGTGGATCCGCGAGCATAGAGTTGGTTGGGTTGTCACTTCCGAAAACGCACCGCAGGTGGCAGATGAGTTGCGGCAACTAACTGCGGCGCCAGACCGTTTGTTCGAGTTGCGCAGGCATTGCCACGCTGTCTACCACAAGCAATTCAGCCGCGGTCGGATGATCGACAAGTGGGACCATGAGCTAACTCAAATCCTGACGCGGCGGTAGTAAGGTCCGAAAGTCTCGGGCTGCGAGGTGTGGCTAGGGCGTTTGTCGCTACCTGTGCTTTCGATAGGAGACGATTTTGTATTCGAGGGCTTGCCGTTGTTGGGGGCTGCGTGGGTAGCGCCGGATGCACGCAGTTGTAGACTAGGGCCCGCAGGAGATGTATGTCGCTCAAGAAAGATCCATAGATACCTCCCTGTGGCGGACAGATGCCTTCTGGAAGCCCCGCCATTTTGTCACGGCGCTTGGTCCGGTAGCGACGCAGCGGTGGTGCGTTGAGGGGCAATCTTGTCCCGCAATGCATTTGCGTCGGCCACGCTGAGCTGGCGGGACCAGCCGACTCGCTGGTGGGGCGCGGCTCCGGGGCCGGTCGAGTTGAACTCGGCGTAGCGGGCGGTCTGTTCGTTGCTGAGGTTACGCCAGTTGTGCCATCCCTCGGGCTTGATCGACTCGTCCATCTCGCAATCGATGAATGCCACGCTCGAGTGCGGGCGCCAGGGGCGTCCCAGGTACGTGGTTGCCCGCCCCGTGCCTGTTAGCTGGCAGTTGCAGAACACGAAGCCATACGGCTTGTGTCGTGGCGTGCTTGCTGCAGTCACGTAGCCGCTATTCTTGGTTCGCAGCACGCAGTCGTCGAAGACGGCCGAAGCGCCGCCATAGATGTAGTCGACGCGGCCCTCAATTTCGCAGCGAGCGAAACGGTGCCCATCGCCCTCGAGACGCAAGGTGTCCTGCCACCCTAGCAAATGGCAGTCTTCTACCCGGGCGTGGTCGCCGTCGATCCGCAACGCTATCGCTTGCCCGTGGTCGCCGGCCATCTGACGGAACGTAAGCCCGCGGGCCTCAAAGCCATCGGCCAGCACCACCACGCCATGGCCCTTGAACTTCGTCGGGACGCTGGGGGGATGCGGGTCGTGCACCGTGAGAGCGTAAGTGATAACCGACTTGGCGGCGCCGGCGCCCTCGAGGGTAATGTTTGGCTTGTTTGCGGGGATCAGCATTTGACCAACATACACGCCGGGTCGGATACGGATCGTGGTGCGGTCGCTGTTGTTAGTCGGGGCCGCTCCGATGGCCTCCTGGATCCGGTTGAAGTCGCCTGTTCCGTCGGCCGCCACGGTGAAGCTGCGGGCGCCATGCGGCGTGGTCGCGTTTGGCGCCTCGCGCGCGGCGACCGGAAGTGGCGCCACCTGGGGCGGTGGGCGGTGGGCGTTCTGAAGTTCGGCCAGTTTGCTCGTGGGGAA